>CAZVBT010000226.1:0-11708 GCA_964625385.1 uncultured Melioribacter sp.
CCTTTTTCATATTCGTAAGTTATGCCATCATCTTCATATAATGAGTAAGTAGATTTATGAGAAGGGAAAATAACCAATTCTAATTGTTCAATGTTTTTTTCACCAACATAATTTTGAACCTCTTGCATTGGTATCATTCCACCTTGTTTTATGAAAAGAGGAATTTTATTTATAGGTACTTCCATAATTTTATATTCACCACCAGTAACAACTTTATTGTTCATCCAATCATACCAATTTCCTTTTGGCAGATAGAATTTTTTTGTTTTATCGGTAGATGTAACAACGGGTGCAACTAACAGATTTTCTCCAATCATAAATTGAAATTGTGAGTCAAGATTATAACAATTTTGATCATCTTGGAAATTTAAAAACATAGCACGCATGATTGGTAAACCAGTTATAGATGAGTTAAAAAATTCATTATACCAAAATGGAAGTAATTTATAACGAAGTTGAATAGCTTGACGAACATTTTCTTCTGTGAATTCATTGAAAGCCCAGGGCTCGCGAGCTTTAGTATCAATAGAAGAATGTCCGCGAAAGAAAGGTGTAAAAGCACCAAGCTGCATCCAACGAATGTACATTTCGTTTGAAGGTTCTCCATTCATAAATCCACCAACATCAGAGCCAATAAATGGTTGACCGCTTAAGCCTATATTTACAGGCATAATTAAAGCTAATCGTAAATGTTCTTCTGTGACTGCATTATCGCCGGTCCAGTTTGCGGCATAGCGTTGAATGCCGGCAAAACCAGCGCGACTTAAAATAAAATGTCTTTTATCAGAATATTTTTTTAGTCCATCTCGGGTTGCATGAGCCATTTCCAAAGCATAAACATTTCTAATTTTTTTATGATCTGAAATAAAACCATTGTCATCAAACTGAATAATATCAGGAATATTTCCACCACCCCAAGCTGCAGGTTCATTCATATCGTTCCAAAAACCTTCGACTCCATCTTTCATTAATGATGAAAGTTTATAACCCCACCAATCGCGGGTCTTTTTTTTTGTGAAATCAGGAAAATATGACCAGCTTGGCCATACTTCTCCTTGATATGGAATTCCATCCGGATATTTTGCAAATAAATTTTTTTCAAGACCCTCTTTTGCAGCGTGATAATTTGGATCAGCTTTAACACCAGGATCTATAATTGTTATTAATTTGAATCCATCTTTCTTTAATTCAGATAACATTTTTGGCGGATCGGGAAAGCGATTTTTATTCCACGTAAAAACACGATATTCATCCATATAATGAATATCAAGATAAATTACATCGCAGGGAATATTTCTGCTTCTAAAACCATTCGCAATTTCTCTTACTTTAGATTCAGGATAATAGCTCCAACGGCTTTGTTGATAGCCAATTGCCCAGATTGGTGGTAGTTCCATTCTTCCGGTAAGTTTTGTGAAATCTGAGATTACACGTTTCATTTCAGGTCCGTAAATGAAGTAATAATCCATCTCACCGCGCGCCGCACCAAACCAATAAAATCGGTTATTAGCTGCACCCAAATTAAATTGCGATTTATGAGTGTTATCGAAATAAATTCCATAAGCTTTAAAATTTCTAACACCCATAAAAAATGGAATTGACATATAAAGCTCATCTTTTGTGGAAGTATATGCTGGAAAATCGGTATTCCACATTGTGTACTGCTCACCATTTTTAATCAAATTCTCTTTTGATTTTTCACCGAGTCCAACAAATTTTTCATCTGCAAATAACTTTTTATGACATCGAACTTCATCAGAATCGAAAGCAACACCAAAACTTTCTTCATCTTGATTTATTAAATTCATTTGTTTATCAAATATAGAAACACGGCAAGGATCTTTCTTTACTTGAATTATCAATTCGTCAGTTGAAATAATAAAATTTTCTTTTTCATTTTTAAAGGAAAAATTTGTTTTTTCATTTTGATTATAAATAACCGCATAAGATGGAGCTTTATCAAACTCTTTTTGGTTGGTGTATCTGAATCGTATTATATTATTTTCTAAAATATAAATATTAAAATTTGCATTGGTAAGAATAAATTCAATTCTATTTTTTTCAACAGAATATGATTTTATTTTTCCGGTAAATTCAAATTTACCGTAGATGATAGAACTAAAAAGAGTGAAAAGAATAAATATTTTTAATAAAGACTTCATTTTGTTCCCTTTTATTTTATTATTTCACCATTTAAGAATTCTTTTGAATAAATAACATTTTCGCCATTATCGTAGGAAATAACTTTGCCGTTAAGTAAGTTATTTTTGTAAACCATAAAATCTGAAATTGCCCCATTCTCAAAGAAATATTTTGTTATTCCATCTTTTAGATTATTGACATAATTTTCTTCAGCTATAAGATTTCCTTTTTTTGAAAACCACTTTACAGTGCCATTTAATTTGTCGTTTATATAAAATCTAACCGATTCAATTTCACCGGTTGAGTAGAAAGTTTTTGCTTCACCATTTTTTTTGTCATAACTATAATTAATCTCAGCGATTTTATTACCATATTTATCATATTGAACCGAAATACCTTCTTTGAAATTATTTTTAAAGATCACGTCTTCTTTAATAGTGCCATTATCATTATAATATTTTGCTGGTCCATTGAGTAAATCGTTTTTAAAATTCAGAACTGCTTTTAAGAATCCGTTTGGATAATACTCTTTAATTTCGCCTTCTAATTTACCTTCTTTAAAGTGAAGGGATTTTTTGAAAGTGCCTTCATCATAGAATTCCTCAAAATCTTCTTCAACTTTATCAAATTTGCCACGGATATCGTAACGAACACGTTTAACAATTTGCCCATCTTTATAAGTGTCAATAACTTTGATTGAGCCATCAGGATAATACAAATATGATTCGCCATCAAGCTTGTCATTTTTATACTTAGCTTCAAGTGCAAGTTTACCAAAGTCATAATATACTTTACTTATACCTTCAAGTTTATCGTCAATATAATTTCTTTCGACTTCAACTTTTCCATTTTCAAAAAATATTTTTGATAAGCCATTCAGTTTGCCATTCTTATAACTCCAAATGGCAAGCAGTTTACCACTTTTATAATATGTTTTAGTGAAACCTTCCTGGAAATTATTTTCATAATTAGCTTCAGCCCAAAGTTCGCCTGTTTCATAATACCATTTTGAAATTCCTTCGAGTTTTCCATTAATATAATTCCATTCCATACTTTTTGTACCATCTTCAAAATACCATGTTGAAAGACCATCTTCTTTCCCATAGACAAAATTCCATTCTTTCCAAAGTTTACCATTCTGAAAATATTCTTTGTAAAGGCCATGTCTTTGATTATTGATATACATGCCTTCGGATTTAATTTTACCGTTTGAATAGAATTCTCTTCTAATTTCTTGAGGGAAATTAATACTAGAAAAAAATATGATTAATAATATGATGTAAACTTTCAATTTGTATAATAATATTTATTTTATAATGTAAAATGTAAAATAGTTAAGTAAATTTGAAATTAAAATAAAAGAGAAATATGTTCACAACAAATATAAAAGTTTATTTTTATGATGCTGATCCTGCCGGAATAATTTTTTACGCAAGCATTTTCAAATATGTTCATGCGGCTTACGAAGATTTTTTAAGAAGTCTTTCCACCGAAAGAAATTTCTTTTTTGATCAGGATTACATTTTACCAATTATGCATGCCGAAGCTGATTTTGTAAAACCAATTAAAGTTGGCGATGAATTAAGAGTTGAAGTTTTTGTCAGCATGCTAAAAAAATCATCATTTGAAATCACTTATAGATTTTATAGAGATAAAGAATTTACAGCAATGGCAAAAACGGTTCACGTTTGTGTGTATAAAGAAAAATTTGAAAAAATTGTATTGCCGCAAGATTTCTACGAACAACTTAGTCATCATTTAGCTTAAGAAAATTTAATATTTCATTTTTTGAAATTTTACCCAATTCAGTTCGAGGAATATTTTCAGTAAAGAAAAATTTTTTTGGAATTTTATAAGAAGTTAAATTATTACTGAGATAAAATTTTATATCACCTTCAGTTAAAATTGTTGATTGAATTAAAGCACAAACAATTTCTCCCCAATATTTATCTTTCAAACCAAAAACATAAGCATCTTCAACACCTGCAATTTTTTTAATTTCATTTTCAACCTCAATTTTACTAATATTTTCTCCACCGCTTATAATAATATCTTCTCTTCTATTTTCTAAAAATAAAAAACCAAATTTATTTAAAAATCCATAATCACCCGTTTTATAATAATCATTATTAAATTTTTCCGAAGTTGTCATTTTATCATTATAATATTCCTTAAAAAGTGAATCGGATTTAACTAAAATTTCGCCTGAAGAATAATCACTGCTTCCTAAAATTTTAATTTCAATTGAGTTTGTAATTGGTTTACCAACTGAATCTTCAAAAGTATCATTTGGAAATAAAGCTGTTATCATTGAGCATGTTTCTGTTGATCCATAAACTTTTACAATGTTAGAAAAGTTAGCCTTGTAAAGTTTATATAAATTAAAATCAATTGGTCCGCCACCAAGAAAAATGTACTTTAAACTTTTTGGAAGAAAAATATTTTTATCTAAAAACTTATTTAACATTGTTGTGACAAAAGATGCATGTGTTGGATAAAATTGAAATGACTTTGAAAATCCCTCTACTTTTAATGAATTTGGAAAAATTACTGAACTACCGGAAATTAAAGCGCGAACTAAAATCATAAAGCCACCGATATGGAACAACGGTAATGATGCAAGCCATTTATCTTCATTAGTTAAAGTTATTTTCTCATTGAGATTTTTAACATGATTATAAAGTGAATTAAAAGAGTGAACAACAGCTTTAGGTTTTCCTGTTGAACCGGAAGTGAACATAATCAAAGCATTATTATTACTGTTAAATTCATTAAATAATAATTTTTTATCTGTACTTTTTTCATTTGCATCTTTTATGGAAAGGATAGGAGCAATTCCAATTTTATCTCTTTCAATTTCAAGGTTTGTGATAATAAAATTAACATCAGCTTTTTCAACTTGATATTCTAGTTCATTTATTTTGCTATTGGGATTAAGCGGAACAACCACAGCTCCGATTAACCAAAGTGAATTAATTGCAATGTAAAATTCATATGAATGACTAATAAGAATGCCAACATGAGTGTTCTCTTTAACGCCTGATTCAATTAAAAAATAAGTTAGATTTTTACATTCTTCTATAAAATCAAAATAGGAAAGTGTTTGGTGGTTGCAAATAATAGCAGATATACTTGAATTAATTTTAGTTTGCTCAATTAACCAATGATTTGTATTACTTATCATAAGGTAAATTTTGGTGGATAAAAATCAATGTCAAAATCGATTAAAGAACCATGAGGTTTATAAAAATCTTCTAAAACATCTTTCATAAAATATTCTGAAGTATCTAAGCCATGTACAAAATTATGTTTTGTCTGAGCGGCTAAAAACACTAAACCACTTTTACCAATTACACTTTCAAAGGAAGATGAAATAATTATGAATTTATTTTTTGATTCAGCAACTTCAATAAGTTTTAATGTGTTTTCAAAACCCAGTAAAGTTGGTTTTATTACAAAATAATTTATAGATGAATTTATTATTAAATCATTTGCAATTTCAAAATCAGTTAATGATTCATCTAATGCAATTTGGGCATTAGTTGATTCAGAAGTTTTTAAATTACTGCAAATGGAGGAGCATGGTTCTTCGATGTATTCAATGTTAAATTTTTTCAGAACGGATAAGTATTCTATGGCTTCATCAGAGCTCCATTTTTGGTTTGCATCTAACCTAATTTTTATTTCATTGCCAAAAATTTCTCTAATCTTTTCGATTAGAACAAAATCATCATATGGATTATCTCTTCCAATTTTTAATTTAATTGTATCATATCCAAGATTTATTTTATCAGAGACAATTTTAATGGCTTCATCTAAATTAACTAATCCAACAACTGTATTAATTTTTATTTGTTTTGAATTACGATAATCATTTTTTAATTCAACATTACGTTGTAATTGCAATGAATAATAAGCTTGTTCAATACAGAATTTTACACTTGGCAAATGATAATTATTTAAAGAATTTTCAACGGATTTGTTCAGAACATCATTAGAAAAATTAAGTAGTTCGTTTTTGGCCTCATGAATTGACTCTTTGCTAAAACCTTCAAGCGGAGAACATTCACCGTAAGAAGTATTACCGAGTTCATCAACTAATTTTAATATTAATCCGTTTCTATTTGTAAATGCTGTTTTAGAATTTTTGAATGTGGATTTAAGTTTAAGAGAAAAAGGAATCAATGATGCTTGTTGGATAATCATATTAAAATTCCAATTGCAAAAAGCAATCCATATATTGCAGATAATTTTGCAGTAAGCTCAAGAGTTTTATTTAATTCTTTACCTTTAAGAGTGTAAATCATTTTAATTAATTTGAATGAAACAGGTAAAGATAAAAGAGGCAGAAACACCCATAAACTTTTTTTGAATGTAAAGTAAACAACAAGTAAAATTAAATAAGAAGCAATCATAAAAATTATATATTGAATTCTTGAAAACTTTTCACCAAATAAAACAGCTAAAGTTTTTTTACCATTAATCTGATCTTCATCTTTATCGCGGTAATTGTTAACAACTAAAATATTTGTAATTAAAGAACCAACAGGAATTGAAGCCCAAAAAACAAAAGCAGTTATTTCATAAGCTTGAACATAATAAGTACCAATAGTTCCTATAAAACCAAAAAATAAAAATGATGCAATATCACCAAGAGCATTATAAGCTAATGGAAAAGGACCTGCAGTGTAAACAATGCCAGCAATAATAGATAAAACTCCGATAAGTAATATAAACCAACCAGCTAAAGAAATAAGATAAATTCCAAATAAAAAGCTTAATCCAAAAACAATATAAATACCTAACTTTAATTCTTTTACAGAAAGCAAACCAGAAGCAGCGGCTCTTTGTGGACCAAGTCTTTCTTTTTTATCAGTTCCTTTTAAATAATCATATAAATCATTTACTAAGTTTGTTCCTATTTGAATTAATAAAGAACAAATTAAAGCCACAATAGCAGCAAGTGGTTTGAATTTATTATCATGAATTGCAATAGCAGAACCAACTAATACAGGCATAACTGCTGCCGGTAAAGTTTTTGGACGGCTTGCTAAAATCCATGCATCAAATTTAGAGATTGTTAATTCCTGCTCTTTTATCATCTAAGGAACTCTTGGAAATTTTTTAAAATCTGGTTTACGTTTTTGATTATATGCATTTTTACCTTCTTGTGCTTCATCAGTCATATAATATAACAAAGTTGCATTTCCGGCAAGTTCCTGAATTCCAGCTTGACCATCAAGTTCGGCATTAAATGCAGATTTAAGCAAACGAATTGCAAGAGGACTTTTTTCTAAAATTTCATAAGCCCATTTAACCCCTTCTTCTTCAAGTTGATCTACAGGAACAATTTTATTAACCAATCCCATTTCATAAGCTTCTTGTGCATTATATTTATGACATAAATACCAAATTTCTCTTGCCTTTTTTTGACCAATAATTCTTGCAAGATAACTTGCACCAAAACCACCATCAAAACTTCCAACCATTGGACCTGTTTGCCCAAAGATTGCATTATCAGCTGCGATAGTTAAATCGCATACAACATGAAGAACATGACCGCCTCCAATTGCATATCCTGCTACTAATGCAATTACAGGTTTAGGAATACTTCTGATTTGTTTTTGAACGTCAAGTATATTTAAACGAGGAACGCCATCTTTGCCAACGTAACCTTTGTTGCCACGTATTGATTGATCACCGCCGGAACAAAAAGCATATTTTCCATCTTTTGATGGACCAGCACCGGTTAAAAGTATAACACCAATGTTTGAATCTTCTCTTGCTTCAGAAAATGCGTCATACATTTCCATTGTTGTTTCTGGTCGGAATGCATTTCTTTTTTCGGGTCGGTTAATTGTAATTTTTGCAATACCATCCATTTTTTCATAGATGATATCCTGATATTCTTTTGCTTTAATCCAGTTGAATTTCATCAGAGCCTTTTAATTTGTTTAAAAATTCTAAAACAAAATTAGTAAAAAGCTCAGGTTTTTCTAAGTGTGTGTTATGATTTGCATTTGGAATTATTTTGTGCTGAGAATTGGACATTAAATTATTCATCTTGAAATTTTGAGTCGTGTATTTTTCATCTTTTTCACCTGTTATTAAAAGTACAGGAATGTTAATTAGTTCCAGTTTATCCCAGTAACTATTCATTAAACCTGTGGAAAAAGATTTTAGTGAATTAGCTAATCCTATCGGGTTATTTAATTTTCTTTTTTTAATTATATGATTAAAATTTTCCAGTTGCTTCAATTCCGAAAACATAGGTGTGTTGAACCAATACTCAATAAATTTTTCAACACCTTCATTAATTATAAATTCAGAAAGAAGTAAATCTTGTTCAACTCGTTTTTTCTTTTCCTCAATACTTTCAATGCCTGCCGTAGTGCTTTCTAAAATTAAGGCTCTAACTAGTTCGGAGTTTTTTAATGTAAATGATAAAGCAATTCTTCCGCCCATTGAATAACCAGCGAGTATTATTTTTTGAAAATTAAAGAAATTTAAAATAGAGTTTATTTGATTAACTATTGAAGTGCAGGTATAATATTTTGAATCGTTTGGTGAATCTGTTTTTCCATGACCAATTAAATCAATTGCAAATGGTAAATAATTTGGTGGAATATACTCAAATATAAATTTCCAATCTTCAGAGTAACCTGTAAATCCATGAAGAAATAAGATTGGAATTTTATCCTGAGAGATTTTGGATTCATCGAGGAGAATATTAAAATTTATTCCATCAAGATTTAATTTCATTTATGTAAAAGTTCAAATGTTCAACTGCAATATGCCAAAAATTATTACGTAATTCTTTAGATTTTTTTGCATCTGTTTTAATTTCTAAAACATTGAGCTTTTTATTTTGTAGAGAATTATAGATTTCTAAAGAAAATTGTTTCCAATTTTTAATTACTTTGTGAATACCATTATATGTTTCCACAATCTTCTTAAAATTGATATTCAAAGGCATTAAAAAATTTTCTTCAAAATGTTCTTTGTAGTTTGAAATTGGAAGCGATTCAAAAATACCACCGCCATTGTTGTTAATTAAGATAATAGTTATTGGTATTTGATATTTATAAGAAGCATATAAACCATTTAAATCATGAAAAAAAGCTAAATCACCAGTGATTAAAAAAGTTGGTTCAGTTGATTTATGGGCAATTGCCAAAGCAGTTGAATTTATTCCGTCAATTCCACTTGCACCGCGATTAGTGTAAATTTTTAATCCTTTTTTTGATTTTGAAGCGAAGAAATCAAAATCGCGTATTGGTAATGAATTGGAAACAAACACGTTAGATTTGCCGGGTAATTTATTTAACAATTCATAAATTATTTTGCTTTCGAATGAGAAATTATTTTTTGAAAAAAATATTTTTTTGTCATTCTCTATTATTTCATTTATATGGATTAAAAAATTCATCCATGATTTGTTTTGTAAATTATCTGTTGCTCTTTTTAATAATTCATTACAAAAATTTGTTGGATTAATTTTTATTATATTTTTTGCAGTTCGGGATGGATCTAATAAATCACCAAATTCATTAACAATAATTTTTTGTGCAGTTGAATTTTTGAAATATTCTAACATTACATTAGAAGTTGGTGCAGCACCAAATTGTAAAATTATATCAGGTTGAAAATTTACTTTAAATATTTCTGAACGAACTATAGTAGAAAAATTATCAATAATGTTTTTGTTTACATGCTTGCCAAATCTTAAAGAAGAAGCTCCATCAACAATAATCGGATAATTTAATTTATCAGATAACTTCATAAGTAAAGTTGGAAAATTTTTATCAAATCCATTAGAGCCGACTAAAATTATTCCTTTTTTGTTTTTTAAGTTTTTAACTATTATGTCAAAGTCGGGCAATTTTATATTTCTTTTTAAATGGAGTTTTGTATTCAGGAAAGATTTTTTAACCGAACTTTCATTTATAGAATCTGTAAATGAATCCGGTTCAAATGGTTTTTCAAAAGGAAAATTTATATGAACAGGTCCGCGATTACTTTGATTTGCAATGATAAAAGCACTCTCAGCAATTTTTCTAATCTTGTTTAGATTTTTTATTTCTGGTAAACCAGCATCAGAAAAAAATCTTATGTGGTTGCTATAAATGTTATTTTGATTTATAGTCTGATTTGCCCCAATATTTTTCAAATAATATGGTCTATCTGCAGTGCAAACAATTAATGGAATTCGTTGATAAAAAGCTTCAATAATTGCAGGGTAAAGTTCTGCAACAGCTGTTCCGGAAGTAGTAACAATAGCAACGGGTTTTTTTGTTTTTTTAGCAATTCCCAATGCAAAAAAAGCTGAAGAACGTTCATCAACAAATCTATAGATTGAAAAATTTTTGTTCATATTGAATGAAAGAGTTAAAGGTGTGCTTCTTGAACCAGCAGAAATGCAAACGTCTTTTACTCCAAGTTGAGACAAGCGATTTGTAAAAACATCGCACCAAAGAATGTTTCTGTTAACATTAATTTTCATAATGAGAATAAAGATAGAATAGGTTTTAATTTAATTTCAGTTTCAAAATATTCTTTTTCGGGAACTGAGCCATCAACAATTCCGCATCCAGCAAACAAATTCAATTTATTTTCTTTGAATAGTGCACTTCTTATTCCAACATAAAATTCGCCAACTTTGAAATTATTAAACCACCCTAAAACACCGGCATATAAACCACGATCAAAGCTTTCAGTTTCATATATAAATTTAAGAGCGTTATCTTTAGGCAAACCACAAACAGCAGGAGTAGGATGAATTTCGTTTAAAAATTTAAGTATATCAAATTTTTCATTTATGGTTGCGTTTATTTTAGTTTGTAAATGTTGTACGGAATTTAATTTTTTAATAAAAGGTATTTCATTGAATTTGATATTTGATGAATAATTAGAAAGAACAGACAAGATATAATCTAAAACTTTTTTCTGTTCGTTTAATTCTTTTGGATCTCTTAACAATTGATTTCCAAGATATGCATCTTCGGTTTCATTATTGCTTCGTTCAATTGAACCGGCTAACGCTTCTGTGTTTATGATATTTTTATTAATTGAAAATAATTTTTCAGGTGTGGCACCAAAAAAAACAGAGGTAGATTCTTTAACAGAAAAAATTAAACAATCATCACAGTTGCTTAAAAGCTTATTAAGTGTGGTTAATAAACTAAATTTATTTATTAATTCAAGCTCAAGTTTTCTTGCAATTACAACTTTTTCTAATTCTTTATTAATAATTTTTTTTAACGCAAAATTTACTTTTTCTTTCCATTCGGATTCTTCTTGGTTAGTTTTGATTATATTTGCCCGTTGTTCAACAATGTTAATTCTTTGCTTTTGATTCAGAAGAGAATTTAAGAAGTCAAATTTTTTTTCATCATAATCATTACCGTAAAAGTTATGAATTAAAAAATAATCGTTTTCATTTTGAGCAAACATAAACTTTGGTATGTACCATTTGTTATCAGAAAAATCATCCCATAAGCTTGTTTTACTTTTGTTGAAAAATTTTTTGTATCCAATAAAAAGTGGAAATTTTTCAAGAATATCTT
>CAZVBT010000227.1:0-1769 GCA_964625385.1 uncultured Melioribacter sp.
GCTTTCATCAAAAAAATCTTTTTATCAAACAATAGATAATGCATATTCAATTATTTCATCAAAATTATCATCTCTATCTTCAGTTTTGTCATCTTTGAAAAGCACCGATTCATCATCAGTTTTTTCTGCAATGAAAGCAACATCTTCTAATACATCATTCATTGATGTTGCTGCAAGCAGTTCTGCCGCTGCAAGCAGTAATACAATTCGTGTTAATCAACTTGCTAAAAGTGACTTAGTTTTATCTGAAGATCTATCTTCTTCTTCTGCATCAACAGTAATTACAAGTGCTGGAACTCATAGTTTTATTATTACAAGCGGAGATGGTAATGGCGGTAGTTACACAAGCAAAATTAATGTAACTTTTGGAGAAAGTGATTTTTCAGGTGGTTCAATTTTAAATCAAACATTAATGACAAAAATTCAAAACGCTATAAATTCTGATAAAGCTGTTATTACTTCTAATTCCGTTAATAAAAATGATTCAATTTCAGCTGGATCATTTGTTCTTAATTTAAACGGTACTGAAACTACAATATCTTATTCAGCTGGTACTTATGACGAAATTTTAAATAGTGTTGTATCTCAGATAAATGATTTATCAGGCATTACAGCAGAAAAAGTTGCCGATGGCACTGATAATTATAAATTAAAAATTACAGTTACGGACTCTTCAAAATATATAAACATTGGTAACGACGTTTCTGGTAATTTAATTTCAAATCTTGGAATATCATCAGGAGGAAATAAAGAAGTAGGTGCTTCAGGATTTTTTAGTGCATCTACATTTTCTCCAGCATCTGGACTTTCACAATTATCAATAACAGCAAAAAATTCTGGTTATGATTACAGAATTACTTCTCTTTCAGATGAAACAGGAAGTTCAGCTCTTTCATCAATTGGTTTAAATTTAGGAAGCACAAGAACTTCATTTGTACAAAATACAAGTGGAACAGATACTGCCGGTTTTGTTTATACAACTTCTCAACTCAATTCAAAATTTGAATTTAACGGAATTCAGGTTGAAAGAAATTCAAATACAATTTCGGATTTAATTTCTGGTGTAACTATTTCACTTAAATCTGTTATGCAAAGTTCGGATACTGATGTAACAATTGCTGTTAATAAAGATTCATCTTCTGCAAAATCAAAAATTGAAGATTTTATAACTAAGTTCAATGATTTGTACTCTTACTTAAAAACGAACTTATCAAACACAAAAACAACACGAGGCAATTTAGTTGGTGATGCAACGGCATCTTCATTACGTAATTTGTTAAATAACATCGCATATAAAACTGTTAATGGAATTGATTCAGATAAGGTTAACACATTAACCAAAATTGGAATAACATTTAACATTGATTCAGGTTTAAGCATTAATAATTCATCTCTGCTAGAAACATCATTATCAGAAAAGCTAGATCAAGTTGCTGCACTATTTAATTCAACTAATGGAATAGCAACTTCTCTTTATGATAGTATCAGCGGTTATCTTGGTTCTACTGGTTATATTCAAACAAGTAGAAATAATTTAAGCAGTTCGATAACTTCAATTAATGATAGAATTTCAAGCGCACAAACTTTAATTGATAAACAAGCTGAAACTTTAAGAAATAGTTATTTAAAAATGCAAATGCAATTAGTAGACGTATTGAATTTGCAAAATAGTTTTTCAAGTTATTTATCAACATTTAATACAACAGTATAATGAATACATTAGAATATAAAATCGAACTGTCAAATCAACTTTTAAAGAAAGTTTACAT
>CAZVBT010000228.1:0-2692 GCA_964625385.1 uncultured Melioribacter sp.
GAAAAAGGATTAGATGATCATATAGAAGCAGTACTTAATATACCTTTTATTGATATTAAAAAAATTCGTAAAAGAAATTTTAAAGTGCTTTTGGATTGTGTTAATGGTGCTGGAAGTTATTCAATGCCAAAATTTTTAAAGATGCTTGGTTGTGAAGTAATAGAAATTAACTGTGAAAAAAATGGAATCTTTCCACGACTTCCTGAACCAATACCTGAGAATTTAACTGCAACGATGAAAGCTGTAAAAAAATATAGAGCTGAGATTGGAATTGTGGTTGATCCTGATGTAGATCGTTTGGTTTTAATTACTGAAAAAGGTGAACCTTTTGGTGAAGAAAATACAATAACACAAGCAGTTAAATTTTGGCTTTCAAAAAAGAAAGGGAATGTAGTTATAAATCTCTCGACTACACGAGCTGTAGAGGATGTTGCTAAAAATTTTAATTGCAAAGTTTTTCGAGCACCGGTTGGTGAAGCTAACGTAGTTAAAATGATGAAAGAAGTTAAAGCAACAATTGGTGGCGAAGGAAGCGGTGGTGTAATACTACCAAAAGCTGTTTTTGGCAGAGATGCATTAACAGGAACCATTTTACTGCTTCAGCATTTAGTTGAATTTGGTGGAAAAATTAGTGAGCTAAAAAATTCACTCCCAAAATATTTTATTGCAAAAAAGAAAATTGAAATTGGTGAAAAGAATCCGGACCTGCTGCTTAATTCACTGATTGAAAAATATAACAAAGAAAAAATTAATACTGATGATGGTTTAAGAATAGATTTTGATGATCACTGGGTTCACTTCAGAAAATCAAATACAGAACCAATAATACGTTGTATTGTGGAATCAAAAACAATTTCAGATGCTGAAAATTACTCAGAAAAATACTTTAAAGAATTAACAAATTAATAAATGGTGAAAGGATGAAAATTAATTTAGACAAATTTCAATCAGAACTAGAAATTTTGTGCAGTCACTTTGAAAATGAAAAAATTGCTGAAAGAATATGGCAAAAAGATTTTACAATTTGGAGTGATAAACCAGATGAAATAACCAACAGACTAGGCTGGTTGAATAGCCCTTCTAATACCTTAAAGCAACTTGATGAAATTAATGAATTTGTTCTATCTGTTATTAAGGATGGCTATAAAAAAGTTTTACTACTTGGAATGGGAGGTTCAAGTCTAGCTCCTGAAGTTTTCAGAAATACTTTTGGCGTTAAAGAAGGATTTTTAGATCTGGCTGTTTTAGATAGTACAAACCCTGAACAAGTAAAATCGTTTGAAGATAAACTTAATTTTGATGAAACTTTATTCATTGTATCAACTAAGTCTGGTGGAACTGTAGAAACATTTTCATTTATGAAATATTTTTATAACAAAACATTACTGAAAGTTGGTGAAGAAAAAGTTGGATGTCATTTTGTTGCAATTACTGATCCAGGAAGTGGATTGGAATCAACAGCTAAACAATTAAAGTTTAGAAAAATATTTTTGAATGATCCAAACATCGGAGGAAGATATTCAGCATTATCATTGTTTGGAATTGTTCCAGCTGCGTTAATTGGCGTTGATGTTAAAGAAATTCTAAAATTAGCCGAAACTTTTTCATATTCAACAAAAAACAATAACTGTAAAATAAATGAAGCTGCAAAGTTAGGTTTAACTATTGGGCTTCTTGCTAAAAACAATTTTGATAAATTGACTTTCATATATTCAGATAAATTCAAATACTTTGGGGCATGGGTTGAACAATTAATTGCTGAAAGCACCGGAAAATTTGGCAAAGGTATTTTACCAGTAGTTGATGAAGAAATTCTCTTACCAGAAAAATATTTAAGAGATAGAGTTTTTGTTTTTACTTTTTTCATAAATGAAAACATTTCAAATGAGAAATTAATTTCAATTAAAAAAAGTAATTTCCCATTGATTGAAAATGAAATTGAAACTATAAATGAAATTGGTGTTGAGTTTTTCAAATGGGAATTTGCTACAATTGTTGCAAGCTGGGTTATCAAAATTCAACCATTCGATCAACCTAATGTTGAATCTGCTAAAGTTGTTGCTCGTAAAATGGTTCAGGAATTTAAAGAAACCGGAAAACTTTCAGATTTACCTATTTCTTGTGAAGTAAATGATATTAAAATTATCAGTGATTTTAATTCTAAAACTATTAAAGAGCAATTTGATAATTTTTTCTCATTAATTGATGAAAAGAAAAAGAACACTCCACTTCCCTATTTTGCAATTCAAGCATATTTAAATATGAACGAAGAAAATAGTTTTCTATTACAAAAATTCAGAACAGCTATTCAAACCAAATTTAATATTGCAACAACATTAGGATTTGGTCCAAGATTTTTGCATTCAACCGGACAATTACACAAAGGTGATGCTGGAAATGGTTTATTCATTCAAATAATACATGAACCTAATATCGATTTGCAAATACCTGATGAAGCAGGAAAAGATGATTCATCAATTTCTTTTGGTGTTTTAGTTAAAGCGCAAGCATTAGGAGATAGACAAGCATTGCTGGATAATAAAAGAAATGTATTAACAATTGATATAGGCAAAAATTATTCTGATAATTTAAAAAATATCATCGACTTGCTTTAATCATTTTAAGGGACACAGTTTATTGATTCATAAAAACTGTGTCCTTTTTAATCCAATGGAAGTTCAAAAGCAAAAGT
>CAZVBT010000229.1:0-5992 GCA_964625385.1 uncultured Melioribacter sp.
GTGGTAACAATCGTTCAAAATTTAGAAACCGCCCGGATATAACTTTAGAAGATTACTACGCATTAAAAGAAAAATTAGTTGAAGCAAAATATGTTGCAGCAGAACAATGGAATTTTGGTAAACAACTTAAAGTTGGAAATAGAGAAACCAATCCAAATGTTCCGGTTGCAGGTGTAACACCCGAAGCTTTTCCCAACAATAAATGGAATGTTGAAGAAGGTAGAGCAATAAGTGAAAGAGATGTTCAAAGTTATCAGAATTTTATTGTGCTTGGTCCTGATGTTGCAAAAAAACTTTTTCCAAATATTAGTCCACTAAATCAAATTGTAAATCTTGATGGAAATAAATTAAAAGTTATCGGTGTGCTTGAAGCACAAGGTGATGTATTTGGTCAAAGTAGAGATAATTTTGCAATTGTTCCAATAACCTATTATCAATCCATATATGGTAAAAGAAATAACTCAATTAACATTACTGTAATGTCGCATGATAAAGATTCATACAATGAATTAATTGAAATTGCAGAAGGATATTTTAGAACAATAAGAAAAGTTGCACCAGGTGAACCGAATAACTTTGATATATTTTCAAATGAAAGTGTATTAACACAAATCAATGACATAACAGCCGGAGTAAGAATTGGATCTTTAGTAGTTGCTGCAATAGCACTTTTAGCTGCTGGTGTTGGAATAATGAATATTATGCTGGTATCAGTTACAGAAAGAACGCGTGAAATTGGAATTCGAAAAGCAATAGGTGCAAAAAAGAAAAATATTTTAGTTCAGTTTTTAACAGAGTCAGTTGTTTTAAGTTTATTCGGTGGAATTTTAGGAATTGTACTTGGAATTTTAGTTGGAAATTTAGCAGGCTCATTCTTAAAAGCCGATACAATAATTCCAATTAATTGGGTTTTAATAGGAGTTTTTCTTTGTGTAGTAATTGGAGTAACATTTGGAACATATCCCGCTTACAAAGCCTCAAATTTAGATCCTATCGAAGCATTACGTTATGAGTAATTGCTAATTTATAATGTAAAATGTATAATGTAGCAATCAAGCCTGACATGCTAATTAATCAATTAATTTTAATCTTGCTCATTCCATTTTAAATTCACCAATTAGTGAAAATTCGTGTTAATTAGTGGCTAAAAATTTTTTCTTAACTAATTTGAAAAAGAATGATATTTATCAACAGGTTAAATATTAGTTATGAAATTAAACATCAAAGAAAATTCAACAAATTAAAAAGCATCAATTAAATTTTATTTTTCATTTTCAAAATAAAAATTTATTTTACATCGCAAATATTGTTATCATATAATGAAAAACTTTTTTATTGAGTTTACAGAAGTACTTGCTATTGCTTTGAGGGCAATAAAGGCAAATAAATTAAGATCAATCTTGACAACTTTAGGAATAATTATTGGCATTGTTGCAGTAACAACAATGTCAACTGCTATTGTTGGCTTAAGACAAGCTTTTTTACAATCAATTTCATCTTTGGGCAGTGATGTTCTTTATGTAAGCAAATTTCCTTGGTTTGCAATGGGAGATTGGTCAAGATTCAGAAACAGAAAAGATATTACTCTTGAACAATATGAAAAACTAAAAGAAATGCTTACAAATTATGAAGCAATTGCTCCAACAATTTCAACTTTTGGATTAAATGTTAAACGAGGTTCTAATAGTGTTGTTTCATCAGTTGTTTATGGAACTACAGAGGAGTTTAGAAGAACAAGTCAAATTGTTTTGCAAGAAGGCCGTTTTATGAATGAAATGGAAGTACGGGCTGCTCGTAAAGTTTGTATGATTGGTCAGGATATTGTTAAAGAACTTTTTCCATTTGAAAGCCCAGTGAATAAAGAAATAAAAATTAACAATACACCTTTTACTGTAATTGGTGTTATGGAAAAACAGGGAAGTGGATTTTTAGGTACATTTAGTATGGATGGAATGATAATAATGCCTCTTAAAACTTTTGAGCTTGTTTCCGGTGAAGCAAGAAACAGATTAAGAATTGATGTTAAAGTTGGGGATATTGATAAACTTGAAGATGCTCGTCAGGAAATTATTGCAGCAATGAGAATTATCAGAAAAGTTCCACCAGGTAAAGAAGATGATTTTGCAATAAATCAGCAAGAAGCTTTTAAACAATTGTACGATAGTACTGTTGGTGTTATTGCTATTGCAGGAATTGTAATAACGGCTCTTTCACTTTTTGTTGGTGCTATTGGAATTATGAATATTATGTTTGTATCTGTTACCGAAAGAACAAAAGAAATCGGAATTCGAAAAGCAATTGGTGCAAAAACATATTCTATCCTATTCCAATTTTTAGTTGAGGCTTCTTTATTATGTGTTCTGGGTGGTATTATTGGTTTAATTTTATCTTATCCGTTGAGCTTAATAATAAATCAGTTTTTGCCAACATATTTGCCGATTAACATTGCAGTTTTATCTATTGTTATTTCTGCAATTGTTGGATTAATTTCCGGTTTTTTCCCAGCATGGAAAGCAAGTAAATTAAATCCCGTTGATGCTTTGAGGTATGAATAATGCTTTTATTTGAAAGTATAAAATTAGCCTTTAATTCAATACGTGCAAGCAAGTTAAGATCAATTTTAACTTTGCTCGGCATAGCTGTAGGTTTATTTTCAATCATAATTGTAATGACAGCAATTTCAGCTATTCAAAGCAGTATTGAAACAACATTCAATTCAATTGGAACAAATAATTTTATTATTCAAAAATGGCCTGCTATTCAAATGGGTGGACCACATCGAAGAAGAGAGTTGCGAAACAGAGAAAATTTAACAGTGAAACAAGGTGAAAAATTAAGAGAGATAACTAAACTTCCTGTTGCTATAGGTATTTCTGCTGGGCGAAGTGGAAGAACTATAAAATTCAGAAATGAAAAAACAAATCCAAATGTTTCAGTTGCTGGTGTTACTTATGAATATTTTATGGCAAGAGATCTTAAAGTTGTAGAAGGAAGAAATTTTACAAAATCTGATGATGAAGGAAATAAACCTTACGCTGTAATTGGAGCTGATATTGTAGATGCATTATTTAAAAACATTGATCCTATTGGTCAAATAATTAAAGTAGATAATTTTAATTTAGAAGTTATTGGTGTATTTGAAAAAAAGGGAAGTATATTAGGTCAGTCACAAGATAATTTTGTTTGTATGCCAATCTCAGTTTTTGAAAAATATTTTGGAACTGAACGCAGTGCAAGTTTTATTGTAATGTGTAAAAACAAGGAATCTATTTCTGAAACAATGGATGAAGTAATTGGAGCTTTACGAAAAATTCGCAAAGTTCCTGCCGGTGAAGATAATGATTTTGAAATTGTAACAAATGAACAACTTATTGAACAATTTAATGATTTAACAAAATATTTCAAGATAGGAGCTGCTGTTGTTGCCTTTATTGCACTTTTAGCTGCTGGTGTTGGAATTATGAATATTATGTTGGTTTCAGTTACCGAAAGAACGAAAGAAATTGGAATTAGAAAAGCAATTGGTGCTCGTAAACAAAATATTTTAACACAGTTTGTTATTGAAGCTGTTTCCCTTAGCTGGTTTGGTGGAATGATTGGAATTTTACTCGGTGTAATTGGAGGCAATGTTGTTGCTGTTGCTCTTGGTGTATCGGTTGTAATTCCTGTTGATTGGATTATGATTGGTCTTTTTGTAACAACATTTGTAGGTGTTGCTTTTGGTGTTTATCCCGCTATGAAAGCCGCTAATCTTGACCCAATCGAAGCTCTTCGTTATGAATAATTATTATTGTCTTGCAATATTTGGAGTTGTAGTATAGATTTGTTTTTACAAGTTAATCTATGACTCTAAATTGAAAAAAAATCTTTTAGCTATAATTATATTTTTTATAACTTTTTTTGAATCATTCTCTCAAATAATTTCTGTTACTGATACACTCAACATTAATTTAATGAATGAATATAAAATATCTTCCATAACTATTATTCCTTTCACAGAAAGTATTTTTTTGAACTCTCAAATATTAAGTAAAGTAGATTATGAAATAAATTATAATACCGGAGTTATAAAATTATCTAATAATCTAAATTATTATTTTAATGATAAATTAATAGTATCATATAAGTCATTAAAACTATCATTAAAAAAAGAATATCAAAGAAAAAAACTAGAAAGAGTTCAAGAGGAAAATTATTATGACTCAATAAAAGCATCAAAAAAAATTTCAACAATAAGTTCAGAATCATTATTCGGAAGAGATTTACAAAAATCCGGTTCATTGATTCGTGGATTTACAATAGGAACAAACAGAGAATTTTCATTAAATAGTGGCTTAAATCTTCAACTAAGCGGTAAACTTTCTGATGACATAAATATAGTTGCCGCTTTAACAGATGAAAATATTCCAATCCAACCAGAAGGCAATACAGAAAAACTTGATGAGTTAGATAAAGTGTTTATTGAAATTAAACATCAAAATGCAACGGCAACTTTTGGTGATTATGATTTTATTCTTTCAGGATATGAGTTCTCTAATACATCAAGAAGACTACAAGGATTAATGGGTGATTTTAATTTGAATAAAACAAAAGCAAAAATTTCTATTGCATCATCACGTGGAAAATTTAATATAAATAACTTTAATGGTATAGATGGAAATCAAGGGCCATATCGTTTGTATGGAAAAAATAATGAAAGATTGATAGTTGTAATTGCCAATAGTGAAAAAGTATATCTCGATGGAAATCTTTTAAAACGTGGTGAGAATAACGATTACACTATTGATTATTCAAATTCTCAAATCACTTTTACAACAAAAAGAATTATTACCTCCGCAAGCAGAATAATTGTAGAATTTGAGTATAGTGATCAAAAATTCAAAAGAAATTTTTTTGGTTTCGATTTTTCTTCATCAGTATTTGACGATTTGAATTTAGCCGTTTCATATTTAAGAGATAGTGATGATGAAAATAACCCAATTGATTTTTCACTTACGCAACAGCAAAAAGATATTTTAAGTAATGCAGGCAACGATAGAAATAAAGCAGTGATAAGTGGAGTGGAACTTGCACAAACTGATTCACTGGGAAAAATAAAAGGTACTTACATTGAAACTGATACTTTGATAAATAATCAATTTAAAAAAGTATATAGATATTCACCAGGTAATGAACTTGCTATTTATAATGTAACTTTTTCGTTTGTTGGCTTTGGAACGGGTGATTATGAAAAAGAAAGTTTAGGTCATTATAAATTTGTTGGAATTGGTAAAGGTTCATACTTACCGATTATTTTTCTTCCAATGCCTGAATTGAAACAGCTTGGTAATTTTAGTTTAACTTATTCTTATAATAAAATTAAAATTGGTGGTGAATTTTCAATTAGTTCTTTTGATAAAAATAAATTTTCTCAGATTGGCAACAACTTAAATAATGGTTTTGCAAGAAAATTATTTTTTCAAATAACTCCTACTGAAATTATTATTAATAACATAAATTATGGCAAAATAAGTTTACAAATAAAAGATAGATTTTTAGACTCTAAATATTCACCTTTTGACAGAATTGATAATATAGAATTCAATCGTGATTATAATATTTTTAACACAACAGGCGAACAAAATTTAAGAGAAGCTGAATTAAATTATTCACCTATCAGTAACATTTCAATTTATTCTAAATATGGACATTTAAAGCAAAGCAGTGATTTTTCATCAGACAGATTTTTTAACAAAATTGAATTTTCAATTCCAGCTTTAATAAACACCAATTATCAATTCGATTATGTCAGATCAAACAATAAAATTTTAAATTCATCATGGTTGAAACAAAATGCAGTTCTTTCATTTTTATACAAATCATTTTCAAGTGGACTTGAGTTTATTAATGAAATCAAAAAAGAAAAATTTTCAATAAATGATAGTTTGAGTAGCAGTAGTTTTATTTTTAATGAAATTACACCGTTCATTAGCTTTAAATTATCAAATAATAC
>CAZVBT010000230.1:0-10676 GCA_964625385.1 uncultured Melioribacter sp.
GTAAAAGATGTTGATGAAGTTTATCAAGCTGTAATTGAAAGAGAAAAAATAATGTCAACCGGTGTTGGAAAAGGTTTTGCTATTCCTCACGCAAAAACAAATGCAGTAAATGAAATTATAGCTGCTTTTGGAAAGTTAGACGAGCCAATTGATTTTCAATCTTTGGATGATCAACCTGTTAAATTAATATTTTTATTAGTGGGAAAAGAAAATTTAGTTGGTCCTCATATCAAATTATTAAGCCGTTTATCTAGAATGATGAACCTTGATGAGTTCAGAGATAATCTTTCAAATGCAACAACTGCAGAAGAAATTTATAATCTGTTTGAAACAGAAGAAAAACAATATTTTGAAAATTCATGATTAAAGCTATTACGGGAACAAAGGATATCCTTCCTTCGGAAATTTCTAAATGGAATTATCTAGAAGCAATTGTAAAAAAAATTTTATCGAATTTTAATTATAAAGAAATTAGAACTCCGATTTTTGAGAATACATTTTTATTTGCAAGGGGAATTGGTGAAGCAACCGATATTGTTAGTAAAGAGATGTACACATTTTTAGATCGTAGTGGTGAAAGTTTAACATTACGACCCGAACTTACAGCAAGTGTTGTTCGTGCTTTTATAGAACATTCAATTGAAAAGAAACAAAGCTTAAGCAAATTTTTTTATTTCGGTCCAATGTTCCGTCAGGAAAGGCCACAAGCAGGCCGCTTACGTCAGTTTCACCAATTTGGTGCTGAAGCTTTAGGAAGTAACGATCCACTTCTTGATGCTGAGATGATAATTATTGCTTTTGATATTCTTAAAGAATTGGGTCTTAAAAATCTTGAAGTAAAAATTAATTCTCTCGGCATTCCTTCAGAGAGAGAAGTATATAAAAATAAATTGAAGGAATATCTAAAAAATCATTTTTCAAAACTTTCTGAAGAAAGCAAAAAAAGATTTGATACAAATGTTTTAAGAATTTTTGACAGTAAAGATGAACGCGATATTGAAATAATGAAAAATGCACCTTTATTAATAGATTATTTAATGGAAGAAAGCTTAAGTCATTTTGAACTGGTAAAAACAACATTGAATAATGCACAGGTTAGTTTTGTTGTTGATTCATCTCTTGTTCGAGGGTTAGATTACTACACTCATACAACTTTTGAAATTGTAAGTGGAAGTGTTGGCTCTCAAAGTGCTTTATGTGGCGGTGGCAGATACAATGGATTAATTAAAGAACTTGGTGGCGCGGATTTGCCCGGTGTTGGTTTTGCTGCTGGAATGGAAAGAATTCTTTTGGCTTGTGAAAATGAAAATGTTTTAAATTTACCTGAAGATAATATTGATTTATATATCGTTACTTTAGATAAATCTAAAATTAATATTTCATATAATATTGCAATTGAATTGAGAAGAAAAAATAAAATTGTTGAACTTGATTATCTTTCAAGAAGTGTAAAAGCTCAAATGAGAGAAGCAAATAAATTTAATACAAAGTTTGTTCTATTTGTTGGTGGCGATGAATTGATTAACAACCAAGTTGTTTTGAAAAATATGATTAATGGAAGTCAAGAAAATATTTCTCTAAACGATTTAAATAAATTATTGAAAAAAATAGGTGAATAATTGCCGTTAAGAAAACCAAAGGATATTCCAAAAATTCCTAAAACCAGAAAGAAAAAAGCTCATGCTGCTTTGGATGCCATTCCTTCAAAAAAACCTGACAAACAGGAATTTGTTTGTAAAATATATTTCAAGTATGATGCAAAAATTAAAAAGCAATTCGTATCATTTTTGATTGAAACAGTTGTTGAATTTACTGCTTTTGCTTATGAAGTTTCGGTTGATGTTATTAAAGAAAAAAATGTAATTAATCTTATAATTATGGGTCTAAAAGCCAAAATGGATTCTGTGCCTCAAATTATGCCAGCGCAATGTGAAAATTTTTTTGAAGATTTATTTGGTGATTATACAATAAATGTTGTTAAGCAAGATGGAGCTGTAAATTCAGTTGAAATAAAAATTAATTCGATTAATAAATCTATTGAGATTATTAAAAAGTATTTGCCCAAAAAGAAAAACAACAGAAATTTTTGTGAATTTGTAATTGATGAAGATAAATTCACATTTCCGGAAAAATAAATGCAAAAAATAATTGGAAGAAAACCAGTTCTAGAAGCAATCAATTCTGGTGCTGAACTTGAAGTAATATATATTGCTTTTGGTCAACATGGAGAAGTTGTAAACAGGATTTTTTCTGCTGCAAAAAAAAATAAAATCAAGATTACACAACTTTCAACACAAAAATTTAATACAATTGCTAAGATAGAAGATTCACAAGGTGTAGTTGCAATTAAATCTTCTCAAAAATATTATTCACTTGATGAAATTATAACTACAGCACAAAAATCAAAATATCCATTATTACTTTTATTAGATACAATTCAGGATCCGCAGAATTTAGGTGCAATTTTTCGAACCGCTGAATGTGCTGGTGTTGATGGCGTGATTATTACAACAAATCAAAGTTCACCAATTACAGAAACAGTTGAAAAAATTTCAGCAGGTGCTGTTTCTTATCTCAAAATTTGCAAAGTCCAAAATCTTGTTCAAACAATTGATGAGCTTAAGAAAAATAATTTTTGGATTGTTGGAACACATTTAAATGGTGACAGAAATTTTAATCAGCTCGATTATAAAATGCCAGTTGCTTTAGTTATGGGAAATGAGGAAAAGGGAATTCGCAAGCTTGTTGCAGAGCATTGCGACTTTCTTGTTAAAATTCCAATGAAAGGTAAAATTGATTCTTTGAATGTTTCTGTTGCAACTGGCGTTATGTTATTCGAAATTTTGAAAAGCAGAAACTTATAAATCAATTTTGCAATCGAGGTAATCTTTACAAATTTTTTTCATTGCAGTATTTGCCGAATTAAAAGCCCAGATAATTGAACCGCCTTTGGATCCAGCTGTTAAATCACCAGTTAAAAATAAGCCTTGAACAGAAGTTTCATAATGTTCTTTCAAAACCGGAGCTTCGCCGTCAAATTCAATTCCTAACATTTTTAAAAAGTTTTCCGGAGTAGTGCCGCCAAGCGCATATACAACATAATCAAAAATTTCTTCTCCAAATTTTTCTTCTTTAAATTTTACTAAAGGTTTTCCATCTTTTTCTGCAAGAGACTCAATATTGCTTTCACGTAAAATTCTGACTTTACCTTCACGCTCAAGTTCTAAAATACTTTCTTGATTTATTTCATTCATTCTGTTGAAATTAGCACGGCGATAACTTAATGTAACGTCATTGTCATTTTGAGATAAATACTGGCAATACTCAGAAGCAGAATCTCCGCCACCAACAACTAACACTTTTGAATTTTTAATTTCCACTGTAGTAACATCAAATAAAGCTTTGTCTTTTAATGAGTGTGGAATTTTGTATTCCGGTTTGTTTGGTTTGCCAAGAATTCCAATTGCGATCGTAACAATTTTTGCATGATATTGATTTTTATCTGTGTAAACAATGAAGGTTTTGTCTTCATTTTGGTGCAATTTCCAAACGGTTTCATTGTAATGAACAATCAAATTATTTTCCTTAATAGCTTTATCAAGATAGGAAATTGTTTCATGCTTGGTTAAATCGGGAATGCACATTACGCCAGTGCATTTTGCCTCAAAGCCTTTATAATTTGCAGTAACAAGTTTTGTATCCGGATAATATTTTTTTATAGTAAAAGAATGCTCTTCAGCTTTTTCGATAATTATAATTTTTGAAGAATCAATTCCGGCTTTATGAGCTTCAACAGCCATGCTTATTCCAGCCGGACCAGCACCGATTACAAGTAAATCGTACATACTTTCTCCTATTTTATATTGTAACAAATTATAAATATAATTAATTCGATTTTGTTAAATTAGATTAACAAAACTAAAAAGAGATGCAAACTTTTGAATATCCAATTTTAGCAAAATTTTTTTATCGTTACATAAACATATTAATAACAGCATTTTTATTTTTATTTACGATTGTTTCGTTCTATGTTTCTTTTCAAAAATGGTATTTTATTTTTTTAGTAATATTTAATTTGATTGTAATAGTTTTATTGAATAGAACATACTTTTATTCTTACAAAACACTTCCGTTCAAAATTATTTCTGATAATGAAAAAATAATTTGTTCTAAATTTTTTATGTCAAAAAAAGAAATTGTGGTTTTTTATAGAGATATAAACTCAATTTCTGGTGGAATATTTTCTGGAATGCCGATGCGTGCTATTTATTTATCTGATTCAAAAGGTAATTTAATTAGTTTTTATTCTCATGTAGGAAAATTTAATGAATTGTTAAAGATAATTTTAAGAAATGTAAGCGATGATGTTTATAATTCTCAACTGGAAAAATTAAAAAAAATTAGTTCTTTGAATTGAAAATTGTGTCAGTCTTTGCATTAGCTTGGACTGACACATAAAAAATTATTTTCCGTAAACAAGAATTGCATCTTTAGCTTGTTTTGCAATTCTGAATTTAACAACTTTTTTAGCAGGAATAGAGATTGGTTCACCAGTTTTTGGGTTTCTGCCTTGTCTTGCTTTTCTTTGAACAAGAACTAGTTTTCCTAATCCAGGAATAGTGAAAGATTTTTTAGCTTCTTTGTAAGAAAGATGAACTAATTCTGTTAAAAATTGCCCAGCTACTTTTTTAGTAACGCCAGTTTTTTTTGAGAGATGGTCAATAATTTGTGTTTTTGTCATTGCCATTTGTATTGCCCTTTATTTTATGGTGAAAAATTTCATTTGAAATTTAATATATTATCTTTTGAAAACAAATAGTTTTTATCTTTTTTATAAAACATTTGTTTTAAAAACTTTATTTTGGTTAAGCTATTAATACATTTTAATTAATTCGGAAATTTTATGTCATTATTTCTTAATAGAGCTTCATTAAATTTCTTGATTTTTTTTTACAGGTGTTTCAGTGTTCTGATATTTATTTTACTAGCTATTTTTAATGCTTCAATTTTTTCTCAGGAAAATAATTTGGTTATTTCTAAAAAAGACTCTTTATTATTAGGAAATGAGAATAAAGCAGATACTATTCTAAATAAAAGTAAAAAACAATTATCAATAAAAATTCAACCGATATTAAATGATGATTTTTTAGATAACAAAATAGAAAAGAGCAAAATTGAGTTAGTTGATTATTTAGTATTTACTGATGTTTTCAATAAAAAAAATTTTGTTTATGATAAAAATCTGGCCACTTTTGGAGCCCCAAACAAATTATCTTTATATGGTCAACCATCATATAAATTATCATTTTTACAAGATGGAATTGAAATTAATAATAGATTTAATTCAGGTTTTGACATAAATAATATTCTGTCCGAAAATGTAAGTCAAGTTGAAGTAATTCCACTTTCACGTTCATTTTTATATGGTTCAACAAATATTTCATCAATTAATTTTATTTCGTTTGAACCTGAAATAAGTAAACCATTTTCACGTATAAAATTTTTTCAATCTGCAGATGAGTTAGGATTTATCGATGGAATTATAAATTTAATACCATATAAAAATATTATTACATTTTTTGAAATAGCAAATCAATCTTATGATGGAAGATATACAAACTCTTCATTTTCTAATTGGAAAGGTATTTTAAGAGCAAAGTATACTTATTCAGATAAATTGAATTTTACATTTTCTTTCTTTCATTTGAATAATTCGATTCAACTTAATGGTGGAATTGATGCTGACAGTATTAATCAAATTGCAGATGGAAATAATTTTGACAATATCGCATTTAACAATGTTTTAGCTCCTGTTAGATTTTTTAATAAATATTTAACTACAGAAAATGATAGAGTTACTTTAGAATTTTTAATAAAATTATCAGATAAAAATTTAACAAGGGTTTCATTCTTTTATCAAAATGAAGTAAACTACTTCAGGCAAAATATTTCTGGTAATTTTCAACAAAATGTTTTACCAATAAAGAGAGAAAATTATTCATTGTCAAAAGGATTTAATTTAACCAGCAATTTTTCTTATGATGATTATGATTTGTTTATCCACACTAATTTTGAAAGAAATCAACTTAATTCGCAGATCTTTAATAAACAAAACACAATGAGTTTCTTTAATATTTCGGGTGGAATTGGTTATAAAATTTTTGAGTTTGTTAAACAAACAATCTTTACAAAATTTTTAACACAGGCACAATCAACTTATTTGGGAATTGGAACTGATTTTAATATAAACTTATCTGATCCATTAAAATTTTATCTGGGCTTGTCGAGTTATAAAAATCCAATGAATTTTATTGAACGTAGATTTGTAATAAATAAAAACTGGAAAGATGAATCAAACATTAAAACTTTCGAATCCAAATTAATTTATGCAACACCTAATATAATTTTTAACATTGGCTATTTTTATTTAATGAATGACAACTTTTTATTACCCGCTTTAATTCATAATGATTATAAAACTGACGACATTTATTTTGTTAAAAGTATAAATTCAAAAAATTCTGGTTTAAGCATTTATGGAAAAATTAATTATTGGAAAATATCTTTTGAAAATAGCTTTACGTTTTATTTTAACGAAACTGAAAGACTATACCGTGGATTGCCTGAGTTTGAAAACAAAACAAGTTTATTTTATTCAGATATTCTGTTTAATAATAATTTGAATCTTGTTACTGGTTTTAATTTTTATCTTATCGGAAATCGTTTTGAGCAGCGATTTGATTTCGAAAAAGGAATTTCATCATCATATTTCATTTACTTAAATAATTATTCATTGGAACAAATATCTGAAAAAAAATTTTCTTCGGCATTTAAACTCGATTTCTTTTTAATCGGGACAATACAGGAAAATGCAAAAGTGTATTTAACTTGGGAAAATTTATTTGATTCAAAATTTTATTTTGTTCCTTATTATCCAATTTATCCAAGAAACTTAAGAATTGGAGTATCATGGAATTTTATTGACTAGAAATATTGTTTTAACTTATACATTAAAATTTATTCCA
Organism: uncultured Melioribacter sp.; assembly: GCA_964625385.1. GTDB lineage: Bacteria > Bacteroidota > Ignavibacteria > Ignavibacteriales > Melioribacteraceae > Stygiobacter. Next base: position 7,026 of record CAZVBT010000230.1, read on the forward strand.
AAAGAGGCACTATGAAATTAAAATTAATTTTTATTCTTTTGTTGTTACCAATATTGATTTATTCTCAAACAACATTTTCTACAAATCCACAATATCCTGTTCAAACGGATAAAATCACAATTACATTCGATGTTAAAAATGCAACACATCAAAATAAAATTGCTGGTTATACAGGAAAAGTTTATGCTCACACTGGTGTAACTTTAAAGATTGGAAACGGAACACAACAACGTTGGCAAAATGTAATCGGAAATTGGGGAGATAATAACATACAACCAGAACTAACAAGAATTTCTCCTGACGTTTATCAGATTACAATAAACAACCCAAGAAATTTTTACAAAGTTACAGACGCAAACACAAAGATAACCGAATTATGTTTTGTTCTAAGAAATTCCGATGGCACAAAACAAACCGAAGATGTTTTTATTCCAATTTATTTCTCCGGATTAAATATTTCTTTTGACCAACCAAAAATAAATGTACAATATAATGATCCAATGCGCTCACCATATTTTGTTAAATCAAACGACACATTAAATATTTCAATTTCAGTTACAGAAGTTGGTACAAAATTAAAATCAGCAAAATTATACATTAATGGAATTGAAAAATCACAAACAAGTTCAAACCAACTAACCTACAAATACATAGCAAACAATTTCCCAAATGGTAAAAATGAAATTAAAGTAGTTGCAATTGATACACTTGATATGAAAGATTCATCAACAATTGCATTTATGAAAAACCCTGAAATAAAAAATTTACCATTACCAAGTGGAAATGATTTCGGAATTAATTATCAAACTTCTCCAACGGAAGTAATTTTAGCACTTTATGCACCTCAAAAAAAGTTTGTTTATGTGATAGGTGAATTTAATGATTGGAAAGTTGATACAACTTATTTTATGAATCGTTATGAAATTAAACCCGATAGTGTAATTTGGTGGTTAAAATTAACAAATCTATCACCAGCACGAGAATATTCATTCCAATACTTTATAGATGGAGAAATTCGTGTTGCTGATCCTTATGCAGATAAAATTTTAGATCCAAATAATGACAGATTTATATCAACATCTACTTATCCTAATCTGAAAAGTTATCCTGATGGTTTAACTTCGGAAATAGTTTCGGTATTTCAAACAGCACAAAGTAATTACAAGTGGAAAACAATAAATTTTACAAGACCATCAAAAGAAAAACTTGTTATTTATGAATTGCTTGTTCGTGATTTTACAAACGCTCATACATTTAAAGCAATTCGAGATTCAATAAACTATTTTAAAAAATTAGGTATTAATGCAATTGAATTAATGCCGGTAAATGAATTTGAAGGAAACAATAGTTGGGGTTATAATCCTTCATTTTACTTTGCTGTAGATAAATACTATGGCCCGAAAGATGAATTAAAAGCACTAATAGATGAATGTCATTCAAACGGAATTGCAGTATTAATGGATATTGTATTGAATCATGCTTATGGTTCTAATCCAATGGTGAGAATGTATTTTGATAAATCAACCGGCAAACCAGCCTCTAACAATCCTTGGTTTAATCAGCAATCTAATTTTGCAAATCCTGATGCACAATGGGGATACGATTTTAATCATGAAAGTAAAACAACTCAATATTTTGTTGATAGAGTAATTAAATATTGGTTGACCGAATATAAATTTGATGGATTCAGATTTGATTTTACAAAAGGTTTTGGAAATAATTATAAATCAATGTCTGATCCCTGGGGAAGTAATTATGATGCAGACAGAATAAGACTATTGAAAAGAATGGTGAATAAAGCATGGAGTTATGACCCGACATCAATAATGATCTTTGAACATTTAGCTGTTAATTCGGAAGAAAAAGAATTAGCTGATTATGGAATTTTACTTTGGGGAAACATGAATTATAACTATAGTGAAGCAGCAATGGGTTACAATGATTCTGGAAAATCAAATATAGAAGGTGTTTCTTATTTAAACCGTGGTTGGTCAAAACCAAATTTAGTTGGCTACATGGAAAGTCATGATGAAGAAAGATTAATGTATAAGAATTTAAATTATGGTAATTCACTTGGAACATACAATGTAAAAAATATTGAAACAGCTTTACAAAGAATGAAAACGGTTGGTGCATTTTTCTTCACAGTACCCGGACCAAAAATGATATGGCAATTTGGTGAATTAGGTTATGATTACTCAATAGATTATAACGGAAGATTAGGAACAAAACCTATCCGCTGGGATTATCTGAATAATTTATCGAGATTAAAATTATTTAAAACATGGTCTGCTCTAATCAAATTAAAAACTGAATATCCTGCTTTTTCGAGTAATGATTTTAAAATGAGTGCAACTGGATATTTAAAGAGAATGTGGATAAATCATTCAACGATGAATGTAGTGGTGGTAGCAAATTTTGGAATGTTCAAAGACACAATGATTCCCGAATTTCAAAAAACCGGAAAATGGTATGATTATTTTTCAGGAAATGAACTTAACATTTCTAATAAAGATACACTTATTTCTTTAGAACCGGGGGAATTCAAAATATTTACTACACAAAAACTACCAACACCGGAATCTGGAATTACAACAAAAAATAATAAAGAAAATTCATTGCCAAATGAATTTGTTCTCGAACAAAATTATCCAAATCCATTCAATCCAAGTACGATATTAAAATACTCATTACCGGAGAGTGGATATGTAACACTGAAAGTTTATGATATACTCGGAAGTGAAGTTGCAACGTTAGTAAATGAGTATCAAAAACCAGGAAATTATAGCACTGAGTTCAGAGCTCAGAGTTCAGAGTTATCGAGTGGTGTATATTTCTACAGATTAAACTACAATGGACAAACATTAACAAGGAAAATGATTTTAATGAAATGATAAAAAACTATTTTTTTAAAATTATCTTCTTTTTACAAACTTGAATGTAAATTTTAATAATGATATATTTCAAATAGAATTATGAGAAAATTTATAAATAAAACATTAATTAAACTGAAAACGCAAAAAGAATTAGGTTTATAAAACTTAAATGCACTCCCAAAATTTCAAGGAGTGCATTTTTTTTATATGATAGTTAAAGAATTGATAAAATATTTAGAGGATTGGGCTCCACCTGGTGCCGCCTGGGAAAAGGACAATGTAGGACTTTTGGTTGGTTCAGGTGATGAAAAAATCGAAAACATTTTTCTTTCTCTTGAATTAACTGGTGAAGTTCTTGAACAAGCACTTAAAAAAAACTGCAACTTCATTTTCACTCATCACCCACTAATTTTTAATCCTGTCAAAAATTTAGACGTTAATAAAAATCCTAATTCAAAGTTGATTTATAAACTAATTAAAAATGATATTAATTTATTTTCAGCCCACACAAATTTAGACTTTACCAAAGATGGCGTTTCATTCACATTAGCTAAAAAATTGAAACTTAACAAAATTACCTTTTTGAAAAACGAGGAAAGTAATCAATTCAAAGTAGTAGTTTTTCTACCCGAAACAAATTTAGATGAAGTTGCATCTGCCATGTTCAATCAGGGTGCTGGAATTATTGGTGAATACAATAACTGCAGTTTCAGAACAAACGGAATTGGAACATTCAAAGGCTCAGCAAATAGTAATCCTTTCATTGGTAAAAAAG
>CAZVBT010000231.1:0-2015 GCA_964625385.1 uncultured Melioribacter sp.
AACAAAACCATTTGTATCGTATTCATACCACTTGCCCGATCCATTTCCAATCCACTCTATATGTCCTGATTTATACAGCTTATTTTGATTCTCATCAAATTCATATGTGTCCAAAGAACCACTTCCATCAGTGTTATTTATCAAAACAGCTTTATTAATAACCATTCCTACACCATCAACCTCTTCAACTGTGCCTGTTTTCTTTTGTTGGCTATCAATTGAATAAGAAAAAATATTTTCAAGCATTCTTGTTTCGGGATTATAAAATTCTAATTTTCCAATTTTACCGTCAATACTTAGGTTGCCTTTCCATATCAATGCGTTATTGAATTTATTTCCTTGTTCATCTTCTCCGTTGTAGGTACTTTGCCATTGAACATTTCCCGATGGATCTTTTTTAGCTTGAACATTAATCGTCAATTTTTTTTGTGTAATTGTCCATTGCCATGTATCACCAACTTTCTTGGCTGGATAAACTGAAAAAGCGGTTGTAGATTGAAAAAACGCAGTCATACTTGAAGCATATGATGAAGCGGCCATTGCGTGATAAGTTAAATCTGTATTTGTTTTGGATGGACCGTTAAATGTTATTGGTTGAATTTTGGGAATTATTTCTTCTGATTCTGTTGGTGAGTTATCATTTTTTTTACATGAGAATAAGATTAACAACAACAATAAAAAAATAATTTTTTGTTTCATTTTTGTTTTCCTTCTGTTTTTCTTTTATCTGTGTTTACTTATGTTCCTTTCGATTAAATTTGTTCTTTTTTAATATTTGGTTAAATAATTTATTGTGCCTTAGGCTTATCGTTTAGCTGTATCAAATCCCCACTATCGTTTTTAATTAAAAAAACAAATGGCAAACTTGGGCAACAAAGTCCATCTTCTTCTCGATGAACCAATGAATAAACTTTAATTGTATCGTTTTCAATTTTTACCGAGTCAATTGCTACTCTATCACCAAAATAAATTAAACGTTTTAAATATGGTAATTTGTTTTTGTTTAATACTGACCCCAAGAATACCCAACACCCCGAACCACCAGTGTTTTCATATCCTGTTAACAATATATCTTTGTAATCGTCTTTATCTAAATCAGTTGCCGTCCAAATAGTGTCTATATGAATATGTAGATAGTTTTCATCAACTTTATCACTTGTATAATAATCATTATCTACTATTGTAAACGATTCTAATTTTATGTTTTTAGAAATGAAGTCGTCAAAAGATATTTGATTGGAATTTAATTCTTGTTCCTCTTTCGACTGGAGTATATTAGCTTCTGTAGAATCTTGTACAACTTTATTGTCTTCTGTTTTTTTTTGTACAACAACTCATTAAAATAATTAATATAATTAGCAATAAATAGGGTTTCATTATTTTAGCTTACGTAATTTTTTGAATAAAATTTATAACAAAATTATTTCTTTATTCTTTCTATAAAAGCTAAGAATTATAAATATTTCAAACAAGAAAAATTTTTGTTCTAAATCACTGAGTGTTATCTTTGTTTTAAATTAATAAGAGATTAGTATGGAACATGTAGCCAATATTCCTTTATTATCTTTAATTCCTTTTTTACTTATGCTTTTGTCAATAGCTATTTTTCCTCTTTTTTGGAATCACTTTTGGGAAAAAAATAAAAACAAGTTAATTGTTGCTATTGTTTTGAGTTTACCAATTGTTGTTTACTTAATAGCTGCAAATTTGAGTATTCATTTATTTCACTCTTTAGTTTTTGATTACATACCGTTTATAATTTTACTTGGCTCTTTATTTACAATCACAGGTGGAATTTATCTGTCTGGTGATATTGAAGCTAAACCGATTATCAACACTTTTTTTCTTGCTATTGGAGCGGTTTTAGCTTCTTTAATGGGAACCACTGGTGCAGCAATGTTATTGATTCGCCCAATTATTCAAACCAACAAAGAAAGAAAATTTAAAACTCACACAATTTTATTTTTTATTGGTATTGTTGCTAACTGTGGTGGATTATTGACTCCACTTGGAGA
>CAZVBT010000232.1:0-2506 GCA_964625385.1 uncultured Melioribacter sp.
AACATGAAAAGTTTCTTTTGCAATATCAGTGATTTTTTTTTCTAATATAGAATTAATTTTTGCTGGGCATGAAAAAATATTTAATGGATTATCCTTGGTATCAACAACCCATTTTGCTTCGTATGAATAAATAGGTGCTAAATCTTTGGGTAATTCATTTAAGTTAAGTTCAATAATAGGTAAAACTTCAAGTTCATCATCATTTCCAATTAAAGCAACTGTAAATTCTCGTCCAGGTAAAAATTCTTCAACAAGGAATGGTTGATTATATTCTTTAATTAATAAAGAAATATTATTCTCTAAATCATTATAATTATTTATAAAAGAAGAATTAAAAATTCCTTTACTCGATCCTTCTGCAACTGGTTTGATAATAACTGGGAAATCCAAATCAAATTTTATTAAATCGCTAATCGATTGTATCAATAAAAACTTTGAAGTTGGAATTTTGTAATATGAAAGAACTTCTTTTGTTCTTGCTTTATCTAAACAAGTTGTAAGAGTTAAAGGATCAGAACCGGTGTAAGGAATTTGTAGCATATCGAGCATTGCAGGTATTTGTGCTTCGCGACTTACACCATTTGCACATTCAGCAACATTAAACACAATATCAATTTTATATTTTTTGAATTTTTCAAAAGCATCTTCATTAGCTTCAATCATTATTACATTGTGAAAAAGCTCAAGTGAATTTTTTATAGCATTAACAGTTTCAATTGAATCCCATTCAGCATAAGCATCGTTAAAATTTTTTAAGGCGTTTGAATCATTAGAGAGAGGTGTTCGTTCACCGAAGATATTTTCTTCTGGCTTTATGTTATATGTAAGGGCAACTTTTAATTTTCTATTTGGTATATAAGAACTAATAATAAATTCCTTTAAATATTTTTAAAAATTTCTGAACGAAATATAACACATAAAAAAATTTTTGCAATGAAACTTTTATTGATAGAAAAAAAATTTTAAAAAAATATTTTATGCAATTGATGAAAATATTTTTTCTGATGAAAAATTTTCTGATAAAATTTTATTTATTGTGATATTTGTAGAGTTGTTTAGATGAGGATCATTACTAACAATTTGAAATGCATCTTCTTTAGCTTTTGATATTATTTCATAATCTTCAACAATGTTTATATACCTGAAATTAGGCAAACCACTTTGTTCTGTACCAAAAATATTTCCAGGTCCACGTAATTTGAAATCTATTTCTGCTAATTCAAATCCATTGTTATAATTTATCATTGCGTTCAATCTTATTGCTGCTTTGTGTTTTTCAATTTCGGAAGGTGATAAATATTCGAAATTGAAATTCATATTATTACTTTTTAATGCTAATTCATTTTTAGTTACAAGAATACAATATGCTTGCTTATCACTTCTTCCGACTCTTCCACGCAGCTGATGTAATTGTGATAATCCAAATCTTTCCGCATCATTTATGACAATTATGTTTGCATCTGGAATATCTATACCAACTTCGATAACAGTTGTTGAAACTAATACATCAAAATTTTTATTTGCAAAATCAAACATAATGTTTTCTTTTTCCTGCCATGATAATTTACCATGTATTAAACCAATTCTTAATGATGACAAGTTATTATTTTTAATTTCTTCATAATATTTAGTAGCAGCTTTTAACTCAAGTTTCTCTGATTCTTCAACTAATGGAAACACAATAAATGCCTGATAACCTTCCTTGTTTTTTTGTAGTATGAAATTATAGATTTCATTTAACTTATTTTCACTTCTTAAAACTGTTTTAATTGGTTTTCTGTTTTTAGGCATTTCATTAATTATAGATACATCTAAATCTCCATATAAAGTCATTGATAATGTTCTTGGAATTGGTGTTGCAGTCATTATTAATGTATTTGGTAAATTACCTTTTGATACAAGCTTAAATCTTTGAACAACACCAAAACGATGTTGTTCATCTATTACAACTAATCCAAGATTCTTAAACTCAATATTATCTTCTATTATTGCATGTGTTCCAATTACAATATTAGTTTCACCATTTATAATTGATTTTATAATTCTTTCTTTTTCTGTTTTTTTTACACTGCTGATTAATAAATCTATTTTAATATTAAAACGACTTAACATTTTTGAAAATGTTTTGTAATGTTGATCTGCAAGTATTTCAGTTGGAACAAGAAAAGCACACTGAGAATGATTATCAATCGCAATTAACATGCTAATTAATGCAACAATTGTTTTCCCACTGCCAACATCACCTTGAAGTAATCTGTTCATCGGTCTGGAATTTTCTAAATCCAATCTAATTTCATGTAAAACTTTTAATTGCGATTTAGTCAATTCGAAATTTAAAGATGTCAAAAAATCTTTTACTAATGATGTTTTTATTTTGAATGGAGTTTTAACATCGTTTTTATCTTTGTAATATTTTTTTTGAGCAATTAGACATTCGAAATAAAATATTTCTTCATATTTAATTCTTTTCCTCGCTGCTTCAAGTTCATTATAATTAGAAGGAAAG
>CAZVBT010000233.1:0-9279 GCA_964625385.1 uncultured Melioribacter sp.
AATCCACCAACAGATGAACTAATAACAGGTTTTCCGCAAGCCATTGCTTCAAGCGCAGATAAACCAAAACTTTCAGATTGAGATGGCATTAAAAACAAATCTGCAGCATTTAAAATTTCTTCAAGTGCGTCTTGTTTACCAAGAAATACAACATTCTGATGAATACCTAATTCGCGGGATAATCTTTCACATTCACTTCTATCCGGACCATCACCAATTAAAATTAATTTAGCAGGAATTTCTTTATTCACTTTTTCTAATATTTTAATTATATCCGGAACTCTTTTAACAGGTCTAAAATTGGAAGTGTGAACCAAAACTTTTTCTCCATTTGGAGCGATATGTTTTCTAAATTCAACACCAGATTTTGGTTTGTAAATATCTAAATCTATGAAATTGTAAATAACTTCGATGTCTTTCTGAATATTATAATTTGTTAATGTCTTTTCCTTCAAAAATCTTGAAACTGCTGTTACACCATCACTTTCTTCAATACTAAATTTTACAATAGGCATAAATGAAGGTTCTAAACCAACAAGAGTTATATCAGTACCGTGCAATGTTGTGATAAATTTAATATTCTTATTTGCTTTTTGTAAAACTTGTCTTGCAAGGTAAGCACTTACTGCATGAGGAATTGCATAATGAACATGCATTAGATCAAGATTTTCATATTCAATAACTTCAAGCATTTTACTTGTTAATGAAAGACCGTAAAGTGAGTGCTCAAACAGTGGATAATTACTCATTTCAACTTCATGATAAAAAATATTTTCAACAAAACGATTTAAACGATGCGGCATTGCATAACTTATAAAATGAACTTGATGACCAAGTTTAGCAAGTGATAATCCTAATTCTGTTGCAACAACTCCACTACCGCCATAAGTCGGATAACAAGTAATTCCTATTTTCATTTTTATCTCTTTTAATATTTATATTAGAAACAACTTTATTTACTTATTAGGTTCAACTAACATAAGAAAACTAATGAAAATACTTTTAATAGGACATTCAATTATAGATAATATTGATAATAAAATATTGCCTGGTGGTGTTTATTATTCCACACTTGGATTTATGTTAAATATGAAATCGCAGAATGAACTTTATGTTTTAACTAGCTGGAATAAAAAGTATTATTCTTTATTCGAGAGTTTATATTCAAAAGTTAATCAGAAATATTTTCAACATTTTGACAATATGCCCGAAGTAATTTTAGATACTTCGGGAAATGAGGAAAGAAGGGAAGTTTATAAAAATATTTCATCTAGATTAAAAATAGATTATATAAATGATTTAAATTCATTTGATGGGATTTTAATAAATATGATTACAGGATTTGATATTTCAATTGAACAACTGAAAACAATTAGAAATAGTTTTAATAGAAATATTTATTTAGATGTTCATTCGCTCTCTCGAGGAATTGATAAAAATATGATTAGAAAATTTAGACCTATTCCAAATGTTGAAGATTGGCTTGCTTGCGTTGATATTCTTCAATGTAACAATAACGAACTTCAAACAATTTTTTTAGGTGAAGAGATTGATGCAGCTAAATTTGTTTTAAATTACGGAGTAAAAATTTTATTAATAACTAAAGCAGAAAATGGTAGTTGTGCTTATCTTTATGAAAAAAATAGAATAAAAAAAGTAGAAATGGATGCAATTAAAGTTGATACAAAAAATAAAATTGGTTGTGGTGATGTTTTCGGTGCAACTTTTTTTTATAACTATCTGAAATTAAAAGATATAAGTAGCTCACTTTTGCTTGCAAATAAAGCCGGAGCAAAAGTTGCTTCCACTAAACAATTAACAATGTTGAATAATTAAATTATGTTACTAACTGATATGATTAAAAATAGAATTTTAATTATTGGTTCTAATGGAATGTTGGGACAAAGATTAGCAGAATATTTTTCAAAAGAAAAAGACGTTGAATTATTATGTACATCTGCTGAGTTAAAATCATTTGTGCCAGATATTGAATATAAACAACTTGATATCACTCAAAAAAACGAAGTAAAAAAAATTATTACTAAATTTTTCCCTGATTTTATTATTAACGTAGCTGCATATACAAATGTTGACAAAGCTGAAACTGAAAAAGAACTCTGCTGGAAAATTAATGTCAACGGAGTTGAAAACATTTCATTTTATTCATGGACAATTGATTCACACTTAATTCATATTTCATCAGATTATATCTTTGATGGAAAAAATGGTCCTTATACAGAAAATGATCTTCCTAATCCAATTTCATATTATGGAAGAACAAAATTAGCTTCAGAAAATTCAATAAAAGCAAGTGGAACAAGATATACTATAATTCGTTCGAATGTTTTATATGGACCGTCAAAATATGGAAGGCCGGATTTTGTGAAATGGGTTTATAATTCACTAAAGAATCTTCAACAAATTAGAATTGTAACAGACCAAATTAATAACCCAACTTACATTGATGATTTGGTTGATGGAATTTCAAATGTTATTAAAAATAAAAAGGAAGGAATTTACAATATCGGTGGAAAAGAACTTCTTTCAAGATTTGAATTCACAAAAATCATAGCAAAGAAGTTGAATCTTAACAGCGATTTAATAATACCAATTCTTACAGAAGAATTAAATCAACCAGCAAAAAGACCGCTCAAATCAGGATTGATAAATTTAAAAGCTGAAACCGAATTGGATTATAAACCAAAATCAATAATTGAAACATTAGAATTAATGAAAAAAGAACTTGAGCTTAATTAATAAATTATTTGACAATTTAAAGTTTAATTTACAACTTTGAGTAGGGCAATATCTAACCACAAAGAAAAGGAGGTAAAATGAAAAAAGTATTTGCTTCAATAGTAATTCTTCTTTTTGCTGCTTCGTTTACATATGGGCAAATTCAGATTCAGAGCGGAACATTTTTTTACAGCAAAGACAATCAAAATTATACCTTACACGCAAATCAAGGTAAAAGAATTGTTGAATATGAAATAAGTTTTCCTAAACCATTTGACAAAAAACCAAAAGTAATTTTAATGCCATCTTTAATTGATGCAGAAAAATCAACACAAATTCGTTACAATTTAAAGGCATCTGGTGTTTCCCGGGATGGATTTGTGTTGCTTGCAGAAGTTTGGGGCGATACTCAATTTAATGCAATTGGTGGTTTCTGGTTAGCTCACACTGAAGAATAAATTTTTAAATCATATCAAAAATAAAATGTCAGACCAGACAAATTCTAAGTCTGACATTTTTAATCATCTCAAATAATTTTCAAAAAATTTTGTTTTAATAAACATACATTTTTTATTTTGCAAATCATTTAATTCACATTTCATTTTCACTTCCATTCGAAGGAGGTAGTTATGATTTCACAACTTGTGAAACCAGAAATTCTTGATTTAATTCATCACAGAAGATTAGTCGAATTAAAAGAAGTATTAATTGACTGGCCTCCGGCTGATATTGCTGATTTAATTTTATCAATCGAAGAAGAAAAAAGAGCAATAATTTTCAGATTGCTTCCGAAAGAATTGGCTGCTGATGTATTTGAATATTTTGACTTTGATACTCAACAACTTTTAATTGAAGAACTAAGTAAAGAAGATATTGCTGCAATCCTGAATGAAATGTCCGATGATGACAGAACAGCTTTATTTGAAGAAATGCCTCCAAATGTTGTTAAACAAATGATAGCAATTCTATCACCAGAACAAAAGAAAATTGCTCAACAATTACTCGGCTATCCTGAATACAGTGTCGGTCGTTTAATGACTCCGGACTATATTGCAGTTAAACAAGATTGGACAGTTCAACAAACCCTCGATTACATCCGTGAAAATGGTAAAAATTCTGAAACACTTAACGTAGTTTATGTTATTGACGATAAAGGGCATTTGGTTGATGATATAAAAATTAGCGAATTCCTTTTGGCACCGCTTGATCAAAAAGTTTACGACTTAATGAATTTCAACTTTGTTTCTTTAAAGGTAAATGATGATCAGGAAACTGCTGTTGAATTATTTAAAAAATATGACCGTGTTGCTTTACCTGTTACAGATACAAGTGGTGTTCTTGTTGGAATTGTAACTGTTGATGATATCTTGGATATTGCTGAAGAAGAAGCAACCGAAGATATTCATAAATTTGCGGCTGTTGAAACCTTAGAAGAACCGTATCCTGATATTTCACTTTTAGGAATGATTAAAAAACGCGCAGGATGGTTGAGCATTTTATTTGTCGGTGAAATGCTTACTGCAACTGCAATGGGATTTTTTGAAAGTGAAATTCAAAAAGCTGTTGTACTTGCACTTTTTGTACCTTTAATTATTTCAAGTGGTGGAAATTCTGGTTCACAAGCTGCAACATTAGTTATTCGTGCTATTGCTTTAGGTGAAATTACGATTAAAGATTGGTTTTTTGTTTTTAGAAGAGAATTAGTTACGGGATTTGTTTTAGGAGCAATACTTGCAATTATTGGTTTTTTAAGAATTTCAATTTGGCAAGCTGCAAGTGGTATTTATGGCGAGCATTGGTTTTTAGTTGGTATGACAGTTAGCTTCTCTTTAATCGGCGTTGTTTTATGGGGAACATTTATGGGTTCAATGCTTCCAATAATCATTAAAAAAATAGGATTTGACCCGGCAGCTTCTTCTGCTCCTTTTGTTGCTACTTTAGTGGATGTAACGGGATTGATAATTTATTTTTCTATCGCAATGATTTTTTTGAAAGGTACTTTACTTTAAAATAAAAAACCCCGCATTTTCAGCGGGGTTTAGTTTTTCACTATCCTAAATGTTTCTTATTTCTCTAATTTTTCCATTACCTTAGCTTTAATTTCAGTTCTTCTGTTCATCGCACGACCTTTAGCAGTTTTGTTGGTTGCAGCTGGTTTGCTTTCACCAAAGAACTCAACAGAAATTTTTTCAGCATTTAGTCCTTTTTTAACCATATATTCTTTTACAACATTAGCTCTCTTTTCTGAAAGTTTCATATTATATTTATCGCTTCCAATTGCATCAGCATGACCACTAAGTGTTATTTGTGGATCATTCAACTGGCTTAATGTTACAATTGTGCTATCCAAAGTTTTTAATTCTTTCTTACTTATTTTGTTTTTGTCAAAACCGAAATAAACATTTTTGTATGAATATTCTTTTTCCACAAACTCAACAGGAACATCATCTTTTGGATCTAATGGATTTGTGCCACGATTTACTTCAACACCATCATTTACAGTTCCACCATCTGTATCAACATTTAATGGATTGGTTTTGTATTTCATAACTTCATCACCATCTTTTAACCCGTCACCATCAGTATCAGCTTTTAATGGATCTGTTTTGTATTTCATTATTTCATCACCATCATTCAAACCATCATTATCAGAATCAGCATTTAATGGATCAGTTTTGAATTTCATTAATTCATCATAATCTGTTAAACCATCATTATCCGTGTCTGCTTTTAACGGATTAGTTTTATAATTTAATAATTCTTCACCATCTTTTAGTCCATCCCCGTCAGTATCTGCTTTTCTTGGATCTGTTGTATATTGTTTAACTTCAATCCCATCTTTTAAGCCATCGCCATCTGTATCAGGATTTCTTGGATCAGTACCCAATTCTAATTCTTCTCTTTTTGTTAAACCATCACCATCTTTATCGCTATTCATACTTTCTTGAGAATATGCAATACCAGCACCAATATTTAAATAAGCATCATTGTAACTACTGATTTTAAAGTAATTTAAATTATCTGTCAAAGAATAATTCAAACCAGCACTTAAATCAAGGATAACATCTTCTGATAATTTAACTTCAGTACCAATACCAAATGGAATTACTCCTGTAAAACCACTTTCATCAACTGCAACTGAAGATTTGACACTGGGTTTTGTTCCAACAGAGTAGCTTAATCCACCAAAACCTGCATAAATATATGGATTCCAATTTTCTAAATTCCATGGAGCGTAAAGTAATTTTGCTTCGATTGGAATAATTGAAGTTGAGAAAGATCCTGTACCTTTTTTACCGAGAAGGTAATTAAAATCATCACCTTTTAAATTGCCATAACCTAAACTCAATTCTACGTTCCAATCATGATTGAGTTCAAATCTTAAAAAGCCGTTAAATAAATAAGAATTTAATGACATACCGTTATCGTCAGAAAATTCATTATTGGCTATTGCACCGTTAGCTTTAATACCGGCCTTTATACCAAAATCTTTAAATTGAGCATTTGTTACAGCTGATAAAAGTATTAATAATAATAATACTTTGTTAATGTTTTTCATACTTACCTCTTGTTTTATGAATAAATAATTAATTAAATAAAATTTTTTCTCCAACTTCTCATCAAAAAACCAATGATTATAAGACCAACTCCAATTAGAGTAATGTTAATGTATTGTTCATTATAAAAATAATGACCACCAATACCAACAGGAATATTTTGCATTTCAACAGTTGTTAAACCTTCTGAATGACCAACATCAACTTTATAATTAAAGTGCATTAATCCATATATTAAAAGAACTCCACCTTGTAGAAAGCAAACAATGTCAACAATAGCAAACAATATATTAGTTAAAATTTTTTTCATATTTTCCATAAAAATTAAGTACCCCGGAGAGGAGTTGAACCTCCGACCAACGGTTTAGGAAACCGCTGCTCTATCCACTGAGCTACCGGGGCAAAATAGAACAGCAATTATAAATTAATTTAAGGTGAAGTTATAAAAATTGATATTAATCTAAAAATTAATTTTTACAAATTTAATATAATTTATAATTTTTTAATATGTTCTTTATCAATTAGCTTTTAGATTCACTTTTTAATAATTTTGAATTGATATTATGAACCATTCAAAAAAAAGGAGAAAAAAATGACTACGATAGTTGATGTTTGGGGACGCGAGATTTTAGACTCGAGAGGTAACCCTACAATTGAAGTTGAAGTTACATTAGAATGTGGAATTGTTGGCAGAGCAGCGATTCCAAGTGGTGCTTCTACTGGTGAAAATGAAGCTTGCGAATTAAGAGATGGCGACAAATCCCGTTATCTTGGTAAAGGTGTTCAAAAAGCAGTTGAAAATGTAAATGATAAAATTGCCGATGAACTGATTGACTGGGATGTTACTGAACAAGTTGCTATTGATGAATTTTTAATTGAACTTGACGGAACTAAAAACAAATCGAACCTTGGTGCAAATGCAATTTTAGGTGTATCATTGGCTTGTGCAAAAGCTGCAGCCGAATTTTTTGAATTACCTCTTTATCGTTACATCGGTGGAACAAATGCAAGAACACTGCCTGTACCAATGATGAATATTCTTAATGGCGGAAAACATGCTGATAACAATGTTGATTTTCAGGAGTTTATGGTTATGCCTGCTGGTGCACCAACTTTTAAAGAAGCTCTTCGTTATGGTGCTGAAGTTTTTCATTCTCTAAAATCTGTTCTTAAAGGAAAAGGATATAATACTGCTGTAGGTGATGAAGGTGGTTTTGCGCCAAATCTTAAATCAAACGAAGAGGCAATTACTGTAATTCTTGAAGCTATTGAAAAATCTGGCTTAAAGGCTGGTAAAGATGTTTTTATTGCTTTGGATCCTGCCGCAAGTGAAATGTGGGATAATGATAAAAAACAATATTATTTCTTCAAGTCTGATAAATCTTACATGTCTCCGGAAAAAATGGTTGATTATTGGGTTAGTTGGCTTAATCAATATCCAATTATCTCTCTTGAAGATGGAATGGCAGAATTTGATTGGGATGGATGGAAATTATTGACTGATAAAGTTGGTAAAAAAGTTCAGCTGGTTGGTGACGATAATTTTGTAACTAATACAGAATTCCTGGCAAAAGGAATTGAACTAGGTGTTGCAAATTCTATTCTTATTAAAGTAAATCAAATTGGTACTTTAACTGAAACTTTGAATGCAATCGAAATGGCAAAACGTGCGGGTTATACTTCAGTTATTTCTCATCGTTCTGGTGAAACTGAAGATACTACAATTGCTGATTTAGCTGTTGCTACAAATTGTGGACAAATTAAAACAGGTTCTGCCAGCAGAACCGATAGAATTGCTAAGTATAATCAGTTATTAAGAATTGAAGAAGAACTAGCAACTACTGCTATTTTCCCTGGACTTGCTGCGACGAATTACAAAGGGTAATTAAAATTACACCCCCGAATGTTCGGGGGTTTTTTTTCTTTAAAATGAGGAATTATGAAAAATCAAATTCAATTTATTAATCAATTAATCAAAAAAAACAAGATTGAATTTATTGACCTAAAAGCAATTGATCTAACTGGAAGATTACATCATATTTCTTTACCGGTTCATGATAAAATTATTGAAAAAATTATTAAAGATGGAGTTGGTTTTGATGGTTCAAGCTATGGTCTAAGAAAAGTTGAAAATAGTGATATGATTCTAATTCCTGATTTAAACACGGCTGTAATTGATATTTTTAGAGATGCACCTACTTTAAGTTTTTATGCTAATATTATTTTAACAAACGAAAATCGTCCACGCTTTGATCAGGATGGAAGATATATTGCAAAAAAAGTTGAAGATTTACTATTAAAAGAAACTGGTTGTGATAAATCTTGGTGGGGACCAGAATTTGAATTTTATATTTTTTCTGATGTTGAATATGACACAAGAACTTCTCAATCCTATTATAAAATAGAACATGCAGAAGAATTTTACAAGAAAGCATACCATGCAGCAAATCCTTTTGATATTTATGATGATTTTAGAGATGAAGCATGTAAATTACTTTCACGATATGGATTGAAAATTAAGTATCATCATCACGAAGTAGGTGAAAGAGGTCAACAAGAAATTGAAACATATTTTTCGGACCTTTTAACGACAGCAGATAATATCATAACTGCAAAATATGTTTTGTTCAACTTTGCAAGACAGAAAAACTTATACATTACATTTATGCCCAAACCAATGTATCAACAAGCTGGCAATGGTTTGCATCTTCATTTATACTTAACTAAAAAAGGGAAAAATGCATTTTATAGAAAAGGTGGTTATGGCAATTTTAATGAGTTTGGTTTTTATTTTATGGGTGGTATACTAAAACATGCACCTGCAATTTCTGCTTTTGCAAATCCATCAACAAATTCATATAAAAGATTAGTTCCAGGTTTTGAAGCACCAGTTGCATTGACGTTTGGTATGGGGAATAGAGCTAGCGCAATTAGAATTCCCAAATATGTAAATGATCCAAATGTTACTCGTTTTGAATATCGTCCA
>CAZVBT010000234.1:0-5207 GCA_964625385.1 uncultured Melioribacter sp.
ATCACCATCTTCTATTGCAATTTTTTGTAAAGTACAAAACCCTTGTTTATCAAGAAAAACACATTTCCCGTTATAAACTTCAGTACCAACTGCAATTCCTGATGGAAAATCTGAATCTTCTTGTTCTTCTTCAAACCAATCATCAACATTTTTAGTCTGAGAATCATCCATTGATTTAATAATTCTATTTTTTACCGAAAGAATTTTTTCATATTCAGATTTATCTGTATAAACTCCATAATAACAACATTCACCAGAGCATATACAAACATCGCAAGCTTTGACAAATTTTTGTGTAAAAATTATTGGATCTATGATTAATCCATTTATAATTTTTTGATTTTCTTGTTTCATAAATATTTTTCTACGTCTGAGTATTTATCAATTCCAAAAACTTTTACATCAGGATTAATTCGTTTTACCAAACCTTGTAAAACTTTTCCAGGACCAATTTCATAAAATTCATCAGCACCATCATTAATCATATTTCGAATTGTATCTTCCCATTGAACAGGTTTTGTTAATTGAAGATCTAATAATTTTATTATTTCATCCTTTGAGTGAACTGGTTTTGCAGTAACATTTGCATAAACCGGAATTTTTGCATCATAGAAATTCGTTTTATCAATTTCCTGTTTTAATCTTTCTCTTGCGCTTTCCATTAAAGGAGAATGAAAAGCACCACTTACTACTAATTCTTTGACAAGTTTAGCACCCTTTTCTTTTGCTAATATCATTGCAGCTTTAACACCTTCAACCGAGCCTGAAAATACAATTTGACCCGGAGAATTAAAATTAGCACATTGCACAACACCGTTATTGGAAGCAAGCTCACATACTTCATTAACAATTTCAGGTTCAAGACCAACAACAGCAGCCATTGTGCCTTTCCAATGAATTCCAGCTTGTAACATAGCTTCCCCACGCACACGAACTAATTTTACAGCATCATAAAATTGTATTGATTTTGAAGCAACTAAAGCAGAATATTCACCTAATGAATGACCAGCTGTCATTTCAAAATCTAATGTTCTAATTATGCTTGCTAAAACTACACTGTGCAAAAATATTGCTGGTTGAGTAATATCTGTTTGTTTTAGTGATTCCTCAGGACCATTAAACATTATATGAGAAATTTTAATACCTATAGCTTCTTCAGCTGTTAAAATCATTTCTTTTGCTTCAACAGAATTTTCGAACAAATCCTTTGCCATGCCAACATACTGAGAACCTTGACCAGGGAAGATAAATGCACGTTTACCCATTATTCCATACTCCAGCGTAAATAAATTGCGCCCCAGGTAAAACCTGCACCAAAAGCGGATAAAATTAAATTATCACCTTTTTTTAATTTTCTATCTCTGTAATATTCAGTTAAGCAAGAAGGTATAGTAGCTGAGGTAGTATTTCCATATTTATGAATATTAATCATTACTTTATCTTTTGAAATACCCATTCTTTCAGCAGTAGCATCAATAATTCGTAAATTAGCCTGATGAGGAACTAAATAAGCAACATCTTCAGATTTTAATCCATTACGTTGCATAATTTCATAAGAAACATCAGCCATACCTTTTACAGCAACTTTGAAAACAGCTTTTCCATCTTGATAAATGTAATGCCATTTTTTGTCCACAGTTTCGTGAGTAGCAGGATTTAAACTTCCACCAGCTTTCATATTAAGAGCATCTTTTCCACTGCCATCTATAAATAGCATTTCATCAATGATTCCATATTCTAAAGATTCAGAAGGTTCAAGCAATACAGCAGATGCAGCATCTCCGAACAAAATACAAGTATTCCGATCTGTGTAATCAGTTATTGAGCTCATTTTATCTGCACCTACAACAAGAACTTTATTGTAAGAACCACTTTCAATTAAACTTGCACCTGTTTTTAATGCAAATAAAAATCCAGAACAAGCTGCAGAAAGATCAAATCCCCACGCATTTTTAGCTCCGATTTTTTCTTGAACTAAACATGCAGTCGAAGGGAAAAACATATCTGGTGTTACTGTAGGAATTATAATTACATCAATATCTTCTGGTTTAACATTTGAATTTTTGAACAGATCTTCACAAGCACGAGCCGCTAAATCGCTTGTAGCACCATCTTCTAAAATTCTTCTTTCTTTAATACCTGTTCTTGAAACTATCCATTCATCATTTGTATCAACAATTTTTTCAAAATACTTGTTATCTAAAACTTTAGGTGGAACGTACATTCCAACAGCTGTAATCGTTGCATTTCTTATTCTATTTTTTTTCTGCATAATTTTTTAATGATTCCTCAAATTTTGATAATAAACTTTTGTTGAACATTTCTTTAGCTCTTAAGATCATATTTTTAATTGCTAAAGGTGAACTTGAACCATGACCAATAATGGTTATTCCGTTAATACCTAAAAGTGGAACACCACCATAAAGATCCGGATTTAAAGGGCTTAATGCTTTTTTAAGAGTGTTTTTGAATAAACCTATTTTAATTTTCTCAAAGATGTTTTTATTAGCATGTTGTTTTAGCAAGTGTTTCATAAATCCCGGAACGCTTTCACCAAACTTCAAAAGTATATTTCCAACAAATCCATCGCAAAGGATGATATTACATTTGCCATTTAAAATATCACGTCCTTCAACATTACCAATGAAATTCAAATTAGAATTTCTAAGTAATTGAGCTGTTTCTTTTACTAACTTATTCCCTTTTTCATCTTCTTCACCAACGCTTAAAAGTGCAATTGATGGATTATCAATATTATAAAGTTCTTTAACAAAAATATTTGCAAGGATAGCATAACCAAATAAATGATTTGGCTTTACATCAACAAAAGCGCCAACATCGAAAACGAATGTAGAATTGTTTTTACTTGGGAAAAAACTTCCAATAGTTGGTCTTTCAACATTTGGCAATCTTCCCATTAGTAAAGTAGAAACGGCAGCAACGGCTCCAGTATTTCCTGCAGAAACAAAAGCATCAGCTTTTTTATCTTTAACTAAATTAGCAGCAACTACAATTGAAGAATTAGGTTTATTTTTAATTGCGTCCAAAGGTTTATCATGCATGTTGATTATCTCAGGGGCATGATAAATTATATTTTCATCTAAAGAAAGATTTTCAGCTTTTGCAGTTTGTAAAATTTTATCTTTGTTTCCAACAAGAATTAATTCAAAATCATTAGATTCTTGAAGAGCATTTAAAGAACCAATGATTTCATGCTTAGGGGCAAAATCGCCCCCTAAAGCATCTACTGCAATTCTGCATTTTTTCTTATTTGAATCGTTCATCTAAAAAATATTATTGTTCTGGAACGAACATTGATTTGCCAGCGTAATAACCACAATTTGGACAAGCTCTATGGCTTAATTTAATTTCACCACAATTAGAACAGCGAGCTAAGGTTGGTGCAGTTGCTTTATAATGTGTTCTGCGCTTATCTCTTCTTGTTCTTGACATTTTACGTTTCGGATTTGGCATCTTTTAACCTATTTTTTGTTGTTAAATTTTTCTTTTAATATTTGCAATGGTGCCCAAATTTCATTTGTTTCTTCTTTACTACAAGAACATGTTTCGTTATTAAGATTTTTACCGCATTTTGGACAAATACCTTTACAATCTTCTTTACATAATTTTTTTAATGGAATTGATAATTTAGAATATTCAAAAACTTCTTCACTTATATCAATTTTATCATTTTCAGTAGTTAAAAATTTTAAATTATAATCATCACTTTTTTGATTGTTTTTGGTAAATAAATAACTTAAAACAAAATGATTTGTGAATTCTTTATCGATAATATCAGCACATCTATCGCATTCAATATGAGCATGAACTTTTAAGTTACAATCAAGCACAATTTGATGAATACTTTTATCCATTCTTATTTTAACATCAGCGATTCCAAAGAACGAATCATCTAAACCAAGTTTCTGAGCGGATTCACTTAAATTGAATTCGTGAATACCATCAGAAAAATTTGAATATTTTATAACCATTTCAAAATATTGAAAAAAGTGGGTCAAAATATATATAGCTCAAGTCTTATAATCAAGAATTTAGTTATTTTTGAAAAAAACGAATTTCATTTATGATTTTAATTTATTCATCTATTGCTGCAATAATACCTATGTTAATTTATCTATTTTTTATTTGGAAAATGGATAAATATGAACCAGAACCTATAAAATTTGTTTTATTGCATTTTCTTTGGGGAGCTTTTGGAGCTGTCTTGTTTGGCGCCTTGGGTTCATCTTTACTTGGTATTTTCTCTGATACTCTCTTTAATATTCCACACGAAAATTTAGAGAATTCGAATATTACTTCCGTTCTTTTTGCCCCAATCAGCGAAGAATTTGCAAAAGGTGTTTTTTTAATTTTCTCGAGCAGATCTAAAAAATTTGATAATGCAACTGATGGTATTGTTTATGGAGCTGCAATTGGTTTGGGATTTGGAATGACAGAGAATTTTCTCTATTTCATTTCTTATACTGAAAATTTAACTTCATGGATTTATTTAGTTATAATTCGTTCTTTATTCTCTGCTGTAATGCACGCTATTTCAACAGGAATTTTCGGCGCCATTTTAGGATTAACTAAAAATTGGTTAGAAATTTTTCGTTTACCTATGATTTTGATTGCAATGATATTTTCAATGTCAATTCATTCTTTTTGGAATTTTAGTGTTTCAAATAACCAAACTTATTTTTTTGGTTTATTATCCATGATTTTTTTAATCTCCATTTTCTTACAAACATTAAAACTTGCAGTAAAAAATGATAAGAAATTAATTTTAAAGGAACTTGATGATGAAATTCAAAATAATTACTTACCCGAAAAAGCAAAATTGTTTTTTATGAATAAAATTGAAATTGAAAAAAATAATTTTAACAGAAAAATTATTAACATGATTGTTGGTTTAGCTTTTACTAAAATTAAATTTAAAAAATCAAAAGGATACTTAAAGGAATATTATTACAACGAAATTTTGTATTATAGAAATGAATTAAAAAACTTTTTCGAAATTACTTAGTGAATATATGGCGATTGGAATTTTTGGCGGTTCTTTTGATCCAATTCATATTGGACATTTAATTACTACTCTACTTGTTAAAGAAAAAAGAAATCTTGAAAAAATATTTTTTGTACCAAGTTTTATTTCCCCTCTCAAACAAAATCAAACCACAATTGGTGAATACCATAGATACAAAATG
>CAZVBT010000235.1:0-3623 GCA_964625385.1 uncultured Melioribacter sp.
ACTTTGCATTGCAGAACTAAAATCATTGTTTTCTAATACATGTTCTTTAAAGTAAACATACGTTCCTGAATTATTCTCTCTTCCATATAAAATAATTTTAGCATCATCGCCACCAACTTCTTTCCAATTTGTAATTTCTCCCATATAAATTTTTCTTACTTGTTCAAGAGTTAATTCATTAACTTTTTTATTCGCAGTGTTTGTGTAAACACTCAATCCATCAATAGCAACTTTAATTTCAATACCATTAGAATTGTATTTAGCTTTAAGTTTTTCTATTTCAGATTGTTTAATTGGACGTGATGAATTACAAATATCAGTTGTTCCATTTATTAATGCGGCAATACCTGTTCCAGATCCACCACCAGTAACTTGAACTTTAACATCTGGATTTTCTTTCATAAATATTTCAGCCCATCTTTGAGCAAGAATAACCATTGTATCTGAACCTTTAATAGTAATTGTTTTTCCCTGATAGACAAATCCAAAAGATATTAATGCAAGAATTGTTAAAATTAATTTTTTCATTTTTTTCCCTTTTTTGGTTAAATCAAAAATAGGCTTTCTTATGTTAAGTTAAAGTTAAATTTATGTTATGAAATTGTTATTAATAATTTAAACTCAAAAGGCGCTTCTTTCGAAACGCCTAATGAAATCAGAGAGAGAGAGATTATTTATTTAATATCATTTTCTTTGACAATTTAATATTATTTCCTGAAAGTCTATAAACATAGATTCCACTAGCTAATTTTGAAGCATCAAAGTTAATTTTATAAACTCCAGGATTAAGTTTAGATTCAATTAGATTTGCAACTTCTTGTCCAATAATGTTATAAACTTTCAATGTATAAAATCCATCATTCTTAATCGCAAATTCAATTTTAGTTGAAGGATTAAAAGGATTAGGATAATTTTGGCTTAATGAAAATTCAGTTGGTATTTGGTTATCAACTTTTTCAACATCTAATGTTACAAAGTTCAAACCACTCCAACCACTTGCCCAGTCAGTCGTACCAAATGCACCAATAAATTTTGCATTTGTATCAAAAAATCCATCATTTGGTGGAGTTGCTGCACCACTAAATACTGGTGAATTACTTTTTGGCATTGGATTTATTTTCGACAAATCAAATGGATTTATCAACATTACATCACTGTTGTTTGAATATGTCTTACTTCCATTTGTTGTAAACCAATTTGGCATATCAGTTTGAAATGCTGCATCTGTTGACTTAAAATCTGCTGTTACTGTTCCTGATATGATACTATTTTTTACAAATGTTACTCCTGCTTTTGCATCCGATACAGTATTTGTTCCATCAATTAAAATTCCTTCAGGCCATCCCATTATCAATGCATTGTAAATTTTATTTTGCGATGATCTTCTTAAATGCATTCCTCTTTTATATAATGTATTAAATTGGGTTGTCTTCGTTGCTGCTGGTCCTATTAACGTTACATTATACCAAGTTGGACTTGTTCTAGGATTATTAGTAGATCCTGCTCCATCATTATCACTTTCAAAACCATTTGATGCTGATTGATCTGCTATTTGTGGATCTCTTATACCTAATAAATATTGTAATTTCCCACTGTAACCAAAATCTGTATCAAAATCATCATCCCAGCCTCTGTATGCTATTAAATATTTACAATTTACTGTCCCTCCAAACCATTCATATGAATCATCTCCACTATATGCTACCATTATATGTTCTATTACTGTTTTACTTCCTACACCGCCAAATGTTAATCCATTGATTTCATTATTTGGTGAATATGCTATCCCAGGATATTCTATCCTTACATATTTCATTACTCCACTATCGTCATTTGGATCATTTCCACCATATGTATCACCTGGGCCTTCTATTGTTGATTTACCACCAGGAACATTAATTGGTGCGTTACCTAATAAAATTATTCCACCCCAGTCTCCATAAGTTGGTTGTCTTGATGATCCTGCTTTTGTAAATTCACTTGTAAATATTATTGGATTTTGTGCAGTTCCTACTGCATTTATCTTTCCACCTGGTTTTATGATTAATGAACCTTGTGTTGAATTCTCTCCATATATCTTTGTACCTGCTTGTATCGTTAATGTTGCTCCTGATTGAACTCTTACAAGTCCTCTTAACAAATATGTCTTATCATTTGTTAGTGTTCTGTCTGTTGTTATATCTCCACTGATAACAACTTCTTGAGCAAATATCATATTTGAAAAGATTATTAATAAAAGTGTTAATATTTTTTTCATTACTTCTCCTTTTTTTATTGATTGAATTAAAATTTTATAAACGTTTGATTAAAATTCAAAATTAAGATTAACATATAAACTTTGTCTTTTTTTAGTTATTTCACTTGGTTTATCACCATCGGGAGTTTTTTGTATGAATTTTTGATCTTTTCCAAGAATATCTTTAGCAATTAATTTTATAGATAAACTTTTAATTATTTTTTTAGAAAATGATAAATCAATTTGATCTCTTGCTAGTTCTATAACATCCCCAAGTCCACCATAACCAACTTTCGAGATTCTATCTCCGACTTTATTGTATGTAATTGAAGCTGATATATCCCTATCCAAAGTTTCATAGTATAAACCAGAGTTAAAAATAAAATCTGCTTGACCTTGTAACGGTCTATTTGAAACTTGAAAAGAATTATCGTTTAAAGAAATTTTAGATTTAATAAAACTTAAATTCCCAATTAACATTAATCCATCGAGATATTGACTAATAAAATCGAGTGATTTTCTGAATTCTACTTCTAGACCATAGTTTTTTGCTTCTTTTGCATTTTCATATGATCTTGTTGGTTCTAATCCAGAAGATGAAATTAAAATCTGTTCAATTGGATTTAAGAGTTGTTTGTAAAATAAACTTACAGCTAACATTTCTCTTGTTGTTGGATAGTATTCAAGTCGTAAATCATAATTGTTTATTAGACTTCTTATAAGATTAGGATTACCCATTACTAATTCATTTGCAACAAAATCGAAATAAGTGAATGTGGCTAGTTCACGAAATTCTGGCCTTGATACAGTTTTACTTGCCCCCATTCTCAAAATTGCTTGGTCATTAAATTTTGTTGAGATATTTATACTTGGGAATAAATCATTATATATACTTTTTATATGTAATTGTTCACCAGTTCTTGTAAAAGTTTGCATTTCTTGAATAGAATTTTCATATCGTATCCCTGTTACAATTTTAATTTTATCAAACAAAGAAAAATTTGTTAAAAAATATGCTGAATTGATTTTTTGATTTGAATTATAACTATCAGTGGGTTGAGTTATTTCAACTACTTCTATAAATGATGGATTTATGTTTTCACTTGCAAAAATAGTTTGAACATCTTGATAAAGTATTTCTTGTTCTTTAATAAAATTTCCACCAGGTACATTTCTAAAACCAAAAATTCTAGCGTTAAAATCTCTTGTTCTTTTATCTAACAAAAATCCAATTTTAAATTCTGGTAAATTTTTATCATCAAATAATTTTATTTTAAGATTTGCTGAAGCCCCATAAATTTTATCATCTAGGTTACCAAAATATCTTGAAACTAAAGATTGGTCTAATAAAAATTGCATTTGATCATTTGGTGAATAGATATCACGA
>CAZVBT010000236.1:0-2097 GCA_964625385.1 uncultured Melioribacter sp.
GCATTAAGGATGATGAAACTTGCAGAAAAATTTAATATTCCAGTAATAACAATGCTTGATACACCGGGAGCTTATCCTGGTATTGAAGCTGAACAACGTGGACAAGCAGAAGCTATTGCGCGCAATCTTCTTGAAATGAGCAGATTGAAAGTTCCAATCATTGTTGTTATAATTGGTGAAGGTGCTAGCGGTGGTGCTTTGGGAATTGGTGTTGGTGATAGAATTTTAATGTTACAAAACACATGGTATTCAGTTATAAGCCCGGAATCCTGTTCTTCAATTTTGTGGAGAAGCTGGGAATATAAAGAACAAGCAGCTGAATCTTTGAAGCTTACGGCAGAAGATTTACTTGAACAAAAAATAATTGATAGAATTGTTCCTGAACCACTTGGCGGTGCTCATAAAGATCATCAACAAATGGCTAATACATTAAAATCTGTTTTGTTGGAAGAACTAAATAATTTATTAAAAATTAAACCTGAAAAATTAATCTCAACTCGTCTTGAAAAATTTGGAAAGATGGGTGTTTTTGAAGAATAGTATTTATGATTATTCATACTACCTCAATTCGTGTTCGTTACGCTGATACTGACAAAATGCAATTTGTATATAATGGAAAGTATCTTGAATATTTTGAAGTTGGCAGAACAGAACTTTTCAGATCTATTAATTTCCCATACAGAATAATTGAAAGTCATGGTTATCAACTGCCACTTATCGAAGCAGGATTAAAATATTTTTCACCGGCAACTTATGATGATTTGTTGTTAATCACTGCAACAGTTAATGAGCTTTATACTGCAAAACCTAAAGTTGAATATCAGATCGTAAATAAAGAAACTGGTAGTCTTATAGTTGAAGGTTTTACAACTCACGTTTTTATGAAAGAAGATACAAGAAAAGCAGTTCGTCCACCTAAATTTTATGTTGATGCTTTAGCTAAATATTTTCAAAATTAATCCTGACTTTTCAATGCGGCAAAAATTAAGAGAACTTACCAAAGATACTGCTATTTATGGCATCAGCACTATGTTAGGAAGATTCATTGGTTTTCTGCTTGTTCCATTTTATACAAATGTTTTAAGCACCTCAGAATTTGGAATTCAATCGAATATTTATGCATATATAGCTTTTATTAATGTAATATTTATTTATGGAATTGATGCTGCTTACATGAAATATGCTTCATTGGCTGAAAATAGTGAACATAAAAAAGTATTTTCAATCTCATATTCATTTTTAGTTTTTACTACAATTTTGTTTTCTCTTATTCTTTTTCTTTTCAGAAATCAATTCTCATCGTTAATGGAAATTCCAGAACGATATATCAAAATTTATTACTACTTAATTTTAATTATTGCTTTTGATGCAATTGCAATTGTTCCTTTTTCAAAATTAAGATTGGAAAGAAAGGCTATTAAATATGCAGTTATAAAATTATTAAACATATTAATAAATCTTTCGCTGAACTTATTACTCATCTTAAAGTATAAATTAGGTATAGAAGCAATTTTTATTTCGAATCTTATTGCCACGTTGTTTTCTTTTTTTGCTTTACAAACTGAAGTAATTAAAAATTTTACATTTTATTTTGATAAAGAATTGTTAAAAAAAGTATTAAGATTTGGAATTCCATATTTGCCTGCGGCTTTAGCTGCAACTATTGTAAATGTAGTTGATAGACCAGTTGTGCTTGCATTGACAAACGAATCTACACTTGGAGTTTATCAAGCGAATTATAAACTCGGTGTTTTTATGATGCTTTTTGTTTCGATGTTTCAGTTTGCATGGCAGCCATTTTTTCTTAATAATGCTAAAGAGAAAAATGCAAAAGAAATTTTCTCTAAAGTTTTTACATTGTTTCTTTTGGTTTCCTCAATAATTTGGATCCTGCTTACTTTATTTGTAGATGATTTTGCAAGAATCGAGTTTTATAAAAACAAATCGATTATTGGGAAAGAATTTTTAAGTGGTCTTCCAATTGTTCCATTAGTGCTTCTTGGTTATCTCTTCAATGGTGTTTATTATGTTTTTCAAGCAGGAATTTATATAGAAGAAAAAACTAAATATTTTCCAATTGTAACTTTTGCAGGAGCT
>CAZVBT010000237.1:0-11142 GCA_964625385.1 uncultured Melioribacter sp.
CAAATGATTATGAAAAAATTCAGGAAGATGATACATTCAGTTTAGTTGGATTAAATGAATTTGCACCTGAAAAACCATTGAAGCTAATCATAAAACATAAAGAAGGTCAAACCGAAGAAATTTTGCTGAATCATTCCTTTAATGCTGGTCAGATTGAATGGTTCAAAGCGGGTAGTGCGTTAAATTTAATTGCTGCTAAACAAAAGAATAAAACTCAAAAGAAAAAATCAGTTGTTAAAAAGAAAGTTGTAAAAAAAGCTGCAAAAAAAATTACTAAAAATGTAAAACCAGTTGTTAAAAAATCTGCGGCTAAGAAAAAAGTTGTTAAAGCTGTCAAAAAAATTAAAGCTAAATCTGTAAAAAAATCTTCAAAGAAATCAGTTAAAAAAGTAGTTAAGAAAAAATAATTAAACGAAGCAGAGACTTGCTTATTCGGGTCTCTGCTTTATACTTATCTTCTTCTCCAAACAATCTTGTCACCTTCTTTAATTCCAAATTTATCACAATAACCAGCGTTTACTTCAACAACAAATTGTGCAGGTTTTATTGAAGGCAAAGAAGTATCGTCGAAAGGTTTTGCATTTTTTATGATGTGAACAATTTCCATTTTAGAATTAACATACATAATATCTAAAGGTAAAATTGTATTGTGCATCCAAAAAGCTAGAGGAGCTTCTCTGTCAAAAATGAATAACATACCTTGATTTTCTTCCATCTTATCACGAAACATTAAACCAAGTTGACGTTGCTCGTCTGTATCAGCAATTTCAATATCAATACTCGTAATTAAATTTCCTTTTTTATTATTAAAAGAAAGCTCACCTTCTTTTGTAAATGAATATACTGTTTTTCCATTCATTGCTTTCTCCAAATCTGGATTAACTTCTTCATTACGTTTTAAGAAATTTGAAAAAACAAATAATGCAACAAAAGAGATTAGCACAATTACAACAATAATTTGCATTACTTTATTTTTTTTCGATTGACTTTTACTAATTTGTTTATTTTTGCTCATAATAAATAATCTTTTTTTATGATATTATAAAACAAATTTAACAATTTTTAATTTGATTTTATGAGTGCAAAAATTCTTTATAGTGAAAAACTAAAATTAAGTCCAGTTCAAGAAAAGATGATTGAAAGTGGATGGGGGAACGGAGTTATATCAAATTCAGTTACTGAAAAAATAATTTATGAATCTGAAGGATTAAAAATTGCTGGTTTCATATCCTATCCAAAAGATCAAACGAAAAAATATCCTTCGATAATTTGGTGCCGTGGTGGAATTGGTAATTATGGTGTTATAGAAGATTTTTATGCACGTGGAATATTCGGTCAGATTGCAAGTTGGGGTTATGTTGTTTTTGCATCTCAATATAGAGGTAATAGTACAAGCAGCGGAATTGATGAAGTTGGTGGTGCTGATTTAAATGATGTATTAAATTTAATTCCACTTGCTGATGAAATTGAATGTGCTGATAAAAACATTTGGGGAATTGAAGGTTGGAGTCGTGGTGGATTAATGACCTACCTTGTTTTAACTAAGACTAATATCTTTAAAGCAGCAATTACAAGCGGTGGTATTTCTTTTTTAGATTGCAGCAAAGAGAAAAGAGATAGATATTTACAATTTTTATTTGAACTGACTTCAGAAAAATTATCAGCTTTAAATTATGATGAAATTTGTAAATCCCGTTCGGTTATTAATTTCCCTGAGAAAATTTCTAAAAACACTAATCTCCTACTAATACATGGAACTGATGATGATAAAGTTCCTATCGAAAATTCTGTTAAACTTGCTGAAAAACTGAAAGAGTTGAATTACAATTGTGAACTAAAATTAATTGATGGTGGAGATCATTTTTTAAAGGGACAACGTAATGAAATTTCAAAATTAAGAAAGGATTGGTTCGATAAATATTTAAAGCAGGTTTAGCTTTAGTTCAAATTCTTTTTTACTATTAGTAAAATATATTTTAATTGATTCAAAATTTTTTGTTAAATCTAAAATTCTTATAAAATTTTTTCCTTTAGTTATTTTTTCTTTTTGAATGAAAGAATAAACATTTTTCAACCCACCAAAAATTTCAATTTCATCATTGTCAGTGGTTTCAAAAATTATAAAAGTGCCAAGCTCTTTGCTTTTAAAAAGAACAGGTTTATCAATGTTAAAACCAGATTCAAATAATTCTTTCATTTTAGGAATTTCAATTTCAACAACATTGGTTGGATCTTTACTTTCTGTCCAAACTTTATTAACTGATTTAACTGCAAAATAATATTTTATTTTTTTAGGCTTGTTAATTGCAATAGTAACATAATTTTTATCAGCTGGAATTACATCAAAAAGATAAATAGAATTTATTTGAGAACTTTTATTTGGCAAATTATAAATTGAAAAATATTTAACACTATCTAAATCTTGATTATCTTCATCCAAAACCCAAAATAAAGTAAATAATTTTTCATCGGAGTTTTGTTGAAATGTAAGATGAATTGGTTTTATTGGATAACTTTGTTCAAGCCATTGCATCTTTGCAGGTAGAGACTTATTGGTAAAAGAATTAAAGTTATAATCTTTAATATTTTCATATCTAAAAAATGAAACTCCACCTGCTTTTAGTTTTCGTGATAAGTTTATCATATCTTCAATTTCAGATTTAACATTTTCCTTAAATGCACCAATACCCAAAACAATATTTCTTCCGTTTGAATTATCAACCCAGTCTTTGGCAAGTAAATCAAATTTAGGATTGTCATCAAGCGACCAATAAATCTGCGGAGATAAATAATCAACATATTTTTCCTTAAGCCACAGATAAGAATCTTGATACAAATCAGAATAACTTTCCCAACTAATCATTCCTTTTAGTTTACGGTAAACACCAATTGGTGAAGCCCCGACTTTTATTTCTGGTCTTAACGATTTCACTTTTTCATAAATTTCTTTTACCAAAGAATTAATATTATTTCTTCTAAATTCGTCACGATGTAAACCTTTACCATGAACTTGAAAAGAAAAATCATCATCAATATTTTTACCGGGATAACGAATGTAATCAAGATTAATTCCATCAACATCATAATTTTCTACCATTTCAGAAATTAAATCTGATAAATATGTTCTTACTTCAGGCAATCCTACATCAAGCCAAAATGATTTTTCGTTTGAGTTTTTATATTCAACAATCCATTCAGGTTTTCTTTGTGCAATATGATTTGGGTTAGTCAAAATAAAATTTTCATTGCCTGTAAAAACCAAATTGGTATTAATCCATGCATGAATTTCCAGTCCATGTTTGTGTGCTTGTTCAATTGCAAATTGAAATGGATCATAAGATACATCACCATCAACTTCGCCATTTATGTATGGTGATATTGGTTCAAATGATGATTTGAATAGTACTGTTCCATTAAATCTTACTTGGAAAAAAACTGTATTAAAATTTTTTTCTTTGAGATTGTCGAAAAAATCAACTAAAGATTTTTTTTGTTTTTCAGCGTCAAATGTTGTTGGTGGCCAATCTAACCTATAATTTGTTGCAATCCATACAGCTCTTGTTTCTCTTATTTGTGAATGTAAAACTGTTGATATGATAATGATAATCAAAATTATATTTTTCATATAAAAAGAGATAATCCTTTTTCAAGAGAATTAACAACAAAATTTTTGTCAGCTTCAACGTCAATTAAAATATTTCCTAATTGTTTAACTAAAACAAATTTAATTTTTCCGTTTCTGTTTTTTTTATCACGCTGCATAATTTTAAAAATTGAATTTGTATTTACCTTATCAATTGAAATATTATTTCTAAATAAAAGCAGTAGTTCTAAATATTTTTTTAATTCTTTTTTAGAAATTAATCCTAATAAGTTCGAAAGATAAAGCGAGCATGCAATTCCAATAACAACAGCTTGTCCATGTTTAATTTTATGATTTTGTTCAATTTCGATGGCATGACCGAAAGTGTGACCAAGATTCAAAATTTTTCTTAAACCATTTTCAGTTTCATCTGATTCAACTACATTAGATTTAAAACCAACACTTTTTGCTATTAACTTATCAATTTCAGAAAAATCATTTTTTATGATTTGTAATAATGAGTTTTTGTAGAAATTATCACCTGTCAAATAATAATATTTTGCAACTTCACCTAAGCCACATATTAATTCATCATCAGGTAGTGTTGATAAAAATTTTGTATCAATTAAAACAAAATCCGGTTGGAAAAATGTACCAATTAAATTTTTAGTTTGGCCGAAATTAATACCGGTTTTTCCACCAACAGAACTATCAACCATAGAAAGTAATGTTGTTGGAATTTGTATAAAATTTGTTCCGCGGCTAAATGTTGATGCAACAAAAGCTGATATATCTCCAACAATCCCGCCACCGATTGAAATTATTGTTGTATCTCTTCCGTAAGATTTCTTTATCAAACTATTATAAATTTTTTTTACTTCATCAAAACTTTTGTTTTTTTCTGAAGAATTAAAAATGTATAAATAATTTTTTGCAAAATTTTTGAATGTTTTTTTTATTACTTGAGAATGTTTCTCAAAAACATTTTTATCAATTAATGTAAAATAATTTTTGTAATAACTTTTCTCTTTTGTCAGATTAAGTAGAAGAGAAAAAATATTTTCTCCAATTTGAATTTCATATCTCTTTGAATGAGTGTTAACTATTATCTTTTTCATTTGTAAGGTAAAATATTTTTTTTGCAATTCTGTCAATTGTTTTTCCAAGTGGTGTTAATTCTGTATCAATTATAATGTCTGCCATTTCATAATATTGTTTTCTGTTATCCATTAATTGATTAATTCTTTTTATAAACTCAGCTTCATTTTTATTATTTAATACAAGATCTTTAAAAATTGGTCTGTCAGTTTTGTGCTTCAATCTTTTATACAAAGTTTCAGGTGATACTTTCAAATAAATAATCGTGCCGGTGTTTTTCATCATATCATAATTTTTTTGATTAACTATAGTTCCGCCCCCCAATGAAATAACTAAGTTATCTTTCTTGGAAAGCTCATTAAGAATTTTAGATTCAGCCTCTCTAAAATATTTTTCACCATGTTTTTCAAATATTTCTACAACCGTTAATTTTTCACGCTCTTCAATTTCTCTATCCAAATCATAAAAATCATAACCAAGCACATTTGCAAGTATTGGTCCTATAGTACTTTTGCCACTTGTCATAAATCCTGTTAAATAAATTTTCATTTTTTAATTTAACTCAAAATTCATTTTAAATATAGTAATTATTTGAAAGTGATTATAAGTTATATACAAACCCAAGAGAAAAGTTTATTCCGTCAATATTTAATTTTGTATAAAAAGATGATGTGTTAAGAAAATAAGTTTTGTCATTATAAATAACCGAATTGGAAGAGTAATTATTTTTCCATATTAATTCAGGATCACGAAAACGCATCTGAAATCTGACCGCATAATTCCGGTAAAAATTGTAATCTATTCCAACATCAACATTGATTCCATAAGAAGAATTGAACATCTCACTTTTTGCAAATTGATTACCAAGATAGCGGTTAAATTTTCCATAATAAAAACCAAAACCACCACCCATAAAAACTTTAAAGTCATCATTTGAAAAAGGTAAATAATAAAAAAGATTTAATTCAACGGGAATAAATGAAAATGAATCGTTTGCATTTGCTTGTTCACCTTGTAAGTTTATTTTGTTGTATAAAAAATTTTTATTCAGATATTCGCTATTTAAAGAAAGAAAAACATTTTCCAAAAACATTGTTCTGAATTCTAAAAAAATGCTTCTGAGGTTATTAAGTTCTAAATAATCTGAACGTAAGATTTTATCCGATGAAAAAGGATTGTAAAACAATTTTGAAGTTGTTGTATAATTAAGCGACAAACAAAAATTTGATTTGTTAAAAACTTGTGCATTAATAATAGTATGCACAAAAATTAAAATTAATATTGCAATTAACTTTTTCATTTCTGTATCTAAAATAAAAACAAAAATGTTAGGAATAAAAAAGCCGTCATAAAGACGGCTTTAAATTTGCTCTCAAGAAAAAAAATTATCTGAAAAACATATATCTGTTATCAACAATATTAGCTTCTTTCTTTAATTGTTCAACCCATTGACCAAGATAAATATTTCTCTTGTTATTAATTAGTTCTTTTTTAATTGCTTCTTTTTGGAATGCAAATAATTGTGGATCAAATTTAGTTCTGTAAGTAACTTTTATGATATAAGCGTTATTTGTGCCTTTTACAGGATTTGTCCATTTATTTAGTTCTGCTTTAAGGGCAACCTCTGAAAATGCAAACTCTCTTCCAAGCTTTGCAATAGTTCCGTTTGATGTAAATTCATTTGTAGTATCAATTTTTGCAGTTGGCCAAATTGATAACGCTGCTTGAGGATCTCCGTTATCTCCAATTTGCGTTTTAATTTTCTTTGTAATTTCAAAAGCTTTATCAAGTTTTTTAGATCTAATAACACTTGCACGAATTGATTCTTTCACTTCATCAAAAGGTTTAACACCAGCTTTAATAATTTCAGAAACCATTGCAACAACATAACCAGATGGAACTCTGAAAACATCACTAACTTCGCCAACACCATTTTCAAATGCCCATTTAACTAAAGCCTTATTAATTCCTACACCTGCAATTGCAGCAGCTTCTTCATTAAATGGTGGCGCTTCTATTACATTATATTTTAACATTTTAGCTTCTGATTCAAATCCATTTTCTTTTGCTATGTATGCAAAGTCCGCAGCATCTTGATAAATTTTATTTGCAGTTGTTGCAGATATTGAAACTTTATTCACAATTTTTTCTAAAACAAAATTTTGATTAGAACGGCCTGTTACTTTGATAATATGATAACCAAATTGTGTTTTAATAGGTTTTTGAATTACACCGATTTTTCCACCGTAACAAGCATCTTCAAAAGGTTTAACCATCTGCCCTTTTCCAAACCAACCTAAATCACCACCTTGCGAAGCGCTACCATCCTGAGATTTAGCTCTTGCTACAGCTTCAAAGTTTGCACCTTTTATTAATTCATTATAAATATCATCAATTTTCTTTTTATCTTCGACATCATTTCCAGTTGAACGAACTAAAATATGCGAAGCTCTCACCATTTCATTTTTTGAAGGAACTTTATCAACCAGTTTGTAAACAACCATTCCT
The DNA here is from genome assembly GCA_964625385.1 of uncultured Melioribacter sp. Lineage (GTDB taxonomy): Bacteria > Bacteroidota > Ignavibacteria > Ignavibacteriales > Melioribacteraceae > Stygiobacter. The sequence continues at coordinate 7,190 of CAZVBT010000237.1, forward strand.
TCCCAGGTAGATACTGGTCCAACTATTTCACCTTTATTTGCCTTTGTTAAAACTTCTCTTGCTTCTGCTGCTAAACTTGTTATTGAAACAGTATCTTTTTTATATGGCTGTTCAGAATACATTTCAACATAAGTTTTGAATGAAGCTGTATCAGCTTTTAATTTTGAAACAATAGCTTCTAAATTTTTCTTTACTAAAAGAGTATCACCTTGTGAAGGTAACCGATTGAAAGTTACATATTTAATTTTTCTTTGATTTTCAATTTTGAATTCTTCGGCATGTTCATCATAATATTTTTTCAAATCATCATCAGAAATTTTTATATCATTATCTGGAATTGTATTTGGATCAATTGCAACATACTGTGCTTTCATTTTAATATTTTGTTTTATAAAATTCTCATAAGCTTCATTATCAGAAACAGTAACGGAAGCAAACAAAATATTTTGAAGTTTCTGTTGAGTTAATCTTTGTCTTTCACGTTCTTCAATTGTAATTAAAATTTCTTTATTACGTGGATCTCTCATAGCAGTTTCAAAAGCCTGCCTGTTAAAATTACCTGTTGAATCAGTAAATTGTTGACGTATATCTGCAGGTGGATTCGGACCCATGATAGCATCACGAACTTCATCATCTGTTACAATGATACCATACTCTTTAATTTTTTTATCAAGCAATTTTTGAGTAACCATCATATCCCAAACTTGATCTCTGAAGTAATCCATTTGTTCTTCAGTAATTTGTTGCCCTGCTTGTTCTTGTTGCTTTCTTAATCTTTCAACTGTATTTGAATAATCTTGATATGAAATTTCTTCTCCATCAACAGAACCAACATTTTGAGATTGAGTTCTGGCAAAATCCAAAACTCTGGAATCTGAAAGAACCATAAATAAAATAAACAAACCACCAACGGTTAGTATGAACCAAGGAGCCAAACTCCTCATTCGGGCCATCATACCCATAAAAATCAACCTCCGATTTTAGAAATATCTTAAATTTTGAGGGTCAAATTTAGACTAACCACTACTGAAATGCAATTTTATTTAAATGATTATTATGAATCAATAATTTGTAATTTTTTAAACCACAAACTGAAAAAACTATCTTTTCATATTTATTTATAGAAAGAGTTTTTGAGAAAAAAAATTATATTTATAAAAATTGTTCTGAAATTTCTCTTTAGCTATGTTTGAGCAATATTTTAATAATCTAAAGGTGATTATGAAAAAAATTATTTTATGGGTAGTAGCTTTTTTAATTACTGCCGGCTCGGCTGTTTATCAAAGGGTTACCGGACCAACTTACCCTAAAACAGGTAAAGTTGTTTTAGCTGGCAAAGAAATAAAATTCAAACTGGAAAGAAGTCATGTTTCTACTTCAAATTATCTTGTAGAAGTTGAAACTAACGATCCGGAAATAAGAGGTGAATTATATTGGAGACCTTTTCTAAGCAAAGGTGATTTTAATTTTACTGAAATGAAAGGAGATAAAAAATTAAGCGCTGAATTACCAGCAAGAAAACCTCTTGAAAAATGGGAATATTTCATAAAACTAACAAAAGGTAATGAAGAAGTTACTCTTCCAGGTCCAAATGTTTTAATAATTCGTTTTAAAGGTGATGTTCCGTTATGGGTTTTAATTCCCCACATTTTTTTTATGTTTGGGGCAATGTTACTTTCTACAAGAACTGCGTTAGAATCTTTTAACAAACCTTCCAAATTTTTAAACCTAACAACATCTACTATCATATTTTTAATTATTGGTGGTTTTTTGCTTGGCTTTGCAATGAATTGGTTTGCATTCGGAGAAATTTGGGGAGGCTTTCCAATTGGGAATGATGTAACCGATAACAAAACTTTAGTTGCTTTTATTGGTTGGATTGTAGCTTATTATTTTGTTAAAAGAGATTTAGCTCCAAAACTTTTCACAATTCTTGCAGCTTTATTGATGTTAATTGTTTATATGATTCCTCATAGTGTGTAATTTTTAATCTTGATCTTACACTTATCTTGATCTTGCTTTTATTCATGATCTTGCTCTTACTCTTGATCATAATCTTAATCAAAAGTAAGCTAGAATTAAAAGAGCAAGATTAAGATCATGAGCAAGATTAGGATTAAGATTATGAGTAAGATTAGGATTAGGATTAAGAGTAAGATTAGGATTAAGATTTAGAGTAAGATTGATTGTAAGAATATGATTAATAGATTAAATTATTGTCATTATTAAAACAAGTTAATCTTTATGAATGAAATATATTTTGACCATGAAAAATTAAATGTTTATCAAAAAGCAATTGAATTTATTGAATGGCTTGAAAATATTATCAATAGAGATGCTAAAAAAAGTATTTTAGATCAAATAGAAAGAGCCGCAAATTCAATTTTATTAAATATTGCAGAAGGTAATGGAAAATTTACAGGTAGAGATAAATGTCGTTATTTCGATATTGCAAGGGGTTCGGCTCTGGATTGTGCCGCAAGTTTAGATATAATGTTTAAGAAAGACATAATTAAATATGAGGAATTGATTTTCGGAAAAAACATATTAAAGGAAATAGTTTCTATGTTAATTGGATTAATAAAAGCTAATTCTGATAGAGTTTATGATGAAAATATAAATTATGATTCAAATGATTAATAAAAAATAATTTATTAAGTTATTTCATATTATTGCTCTTATTCTTGATCTTGTTCTTATTCTTGACCTTGTTCTTATTCTTAATCTTGATCTTGTTCTTAATCTTATTCTTGACCTTGTTCTTATTCTTATTCTTGATCTTGTTCTTATTCTTATTCTTGATCTTATTCTTATTCTTGATCTTATTCTTATTCTTAATCTTATTCTTGATCTTACTCTTACTCTTGATCATAATTTTAATCAAAAGTAAGCTGGAATTAAAAAGTGCAAGATTAAGATCATGAGTAAGATTAGGATTAGGATTATGAGTAAGATTAGGATTATGAGTAAGATTAGGATCATAAGTAAGAGTATGATTGAAAATAATAATAAGAAAAAAATAGAAACTCATTTTAGGAGAGAAACATAATGTCTCACGAAAATCCAACAACAAGCGGGTTACCAGCGAATGCTTACACCGAATTAAAAGATGGTGAAAAATATGTGCCTATTATGTCTCCATCAAAAATTTATCCTGAAGTAACATTTTATTCAGTCATAACAGGCATAGTTATGGCAATTATTTTTTCAGCGGCGGCAGCATATTTAGGTTTAAAGATTGGTCAAGTATTTGAAGCAGCTATTCCGATAGCAATTCTTGCCGTTGGAATTTCAACTGCACTTAAAAAAAATCAATCACTAGGTCAAAATGTAATTATTCAATCTATTGGTGCAACCTCTGGAGCTGTTGTTGCTGGTGCAATTTTTACTTTGCCTGCTATTTATATATTAAAATTAAACGCTACTTTTTTCCAAATGTTTTTTGCTTCATTACTTGGTGGGTTTTTAGGAATTTTATTTTTAGTTCCATTTAGAAAATATTTTGTAAGTGAAATGCATGGTAAACTTCCATTTCCGGAAGCAACAGCAACTACAGAAGTTTTAGTTGCTGGTGAAAAAGGTGGAAACCAGGCATTAGTTCTTGTTTCTGCTGGTTTGATTGGCGGTGTTTATGACTTTTTAATTGCAACTTTTGGAACCTGGAGTGAAGTTTTTACAACTCGTGTTATTGGAATTGGTGCTACCATAGCAGACAAAATGAAATTAGTTTTTAGATTAAATGTTGGTGCTGCCGTAATGGGCTTAGGTTATATAATTGGTCTAAAGTATTCTTTGATTATCGTCGCTGGATCATTTTTATCCTGGTTTGTATTTGTTCCATTGATTTCATTCTTTGGGGCTGATCTTCAAACTACTGTTGGGGCTAATATTCAATTATTAATAAAAGATATGACTGCTGAACAAATTTTCAGAAATTATGTTCGTCAAATTGG
>CAZVBT010000238.1:0-4539 GCA_964625385.1 uncultured Melioribacter sp.
AATCTTTTTCTTTCTTTGTAATCATTTATTTTTTTGGAAACTCCAATTTTATTATCCATCGGAAGAAGAACACAAAATCTGCCTGGTAATGATATTGATGAAGTAACGCGAACGCCTTTATCTTTTACAGGCTCTTTTATTATTTGAATTAATAACTCTTCACCTTTTTGTAATCGTGGTGTAGTTCTTTCTTTTATCTCATTTTCCTTTGGTAAATCAGGACGGGCAATTTCAATGGTAGAGTTTGGTGATAAATTTTCATCCGCTTGATTTTGAGTATGTTCATTTTCAATTTCATCATCTTCATCATCATCTTCAAATATTCCTTGCAAAGCTTCAGTTCTTTCACCTATATCAGAAAAGTGCAAGAATGCATCATGCTTTAATCCAATATCAATAAATGCCGCTCGTATTCCTGGTAAAACTCTTGCAACTTTGCCAAGATAAATATCTCCTACCATTCTTTGTTTTTCCGGGTGATCAACAAAAAAATCAACTAAGTTGCCATCTTCTGTAATAGCAACCCGATTTTGTGATGCAGACGAATTTATAATTATTTCTTTATTCATTTATAAACCTTTTTACTTAACCATACATTACTTGGCTTTCATCAGAAAGCCAAAATAAAACTCTTTTATTAAATTTTTCCGAAACTTTATCAATTTCGATTTTATTAAACTTATTTAATTTGATATTATTTGTATGATTTGTTATAACATTTTTTAATTCATTGATGGTTTTCGTTTTCAAAACTAACTCAACTAATTCATTAATTCCACTTAGTTCTTTGAAGTACCAGAGAGAATGCTTTTTAGCTTTGTCTAAAGCTATAAACTCACCAAATTCTTTTTCCAGCAAGTCTATATGTTTAACTGCAGTTGATAAAATTAATTTTAAATCTACATTAAAATGATTTTGATTATTAACAAATGAATTGTATTGAGCAAAAATAAATGGATTACCCAATGCACCACGAGCAATCAAAACAGAATCGCAGGTAGTTTCATTTTTCATTTTTAATGCATCAAGAAAATTAAAAACAGAGCCATTACCAACAACCGAAATTTTTAAGTTCTCTTTAACCTTTTTAATCCAATGCCAATCAGAGATATTTTCATATTTGTCATCTCTTGTTCTCGCATGAACAATTATTACTGAAGCTCCACTATCTTCAATTGCTTTTGCTGTTTCTAAAACGTTAATATGTTTTTTGTCTTTGCCAAGTCTAATTTTTGTAGATATTGGAATTCCGTTTGAGTTATCAACCATTTTTGAAATTAATTTGGCAAGAGCTTTAGGATTATCCAGTAAGGATGCACCCATTTTATTATTTACAACTTTGTCAACAGAACAACCAGCATTTAAATCAATTAAATCTGGTTTTAATTTAGATATTTCTTTTGTTGCTTCCCCAATAATATCTGGATCGTTACCAAGTAATTGAACAGCAATTGGTTTTTCAGATTTGTTAAATGTGAGATATTTTAAAGTGTGAAAATTATTTTTGATAACACCTTCAGCACTTACCATTTGTGTGAACGTAAGTCCGGCACCAAATTCCTTACATATTTTTCTAAATGATGAATCAGTAATCTCCGCCATTGGAGCAAGAATTAATTTTTCACCAATATCAAGATTACCAATTTTCATCAATATTTATATTTAGTTTTACATTGAAAACAGCATATAAAAACAATGCTGAGCTTAAAGCCCAGCATTGTTATCATCGTTAACTTCCTGATTAGATTCTTTTTCTTTTAGCAATACTTTTCTTGAGAGTGAATATTTTCCATTTTCAATTGCTATTAATTTTACTTTTACGGTATCACCCTCTTTGAGCACGTCAGTTACTTTTCCGACTTTTTTATTATCTATTTGAGAAATATGTAACAAACCTTGAATACCGGGAATAAATTCAACAAAAGCACCAAATTCTTTTATACTAATTACTTTGCCGTTGTAATTTTTTCCTACTTCAGGTTCAGCGGTCATCCATTTAATATATTCTTTTGCTTCTTTAGCAAGTTTAGAATCCTGACCTGCAATATTAACAGTTCCATCTTCGTCAACAGAAATTTCAACACTAAAATCTTTTTGAATTTTCTGAATGATTTTTCCACCTGGACCAATTAACGCACCAATTTTATCAATTGGAATTTTTGTTGACAAAATACTTGGTGCGTATTGAGAAATATTTTGTCTTGGTGAAGATATTGCTTCATTCATAATTCCAAGAATATGCATTCTACCATCTTTAGCCTGAGCTAAGGCATTTTCCATAATTTCATAAGATATTCCCTGAATTTTAATATCCATCTGAAATCCAGTTATACCATTAACTGTTCCGGCAACTTTAAAATCCATATCACCAAGATGGTCTTCATTACCTAATATGTCTGAAAGGATTGCGTATTTATCACCTTCTTTGATTAAACCCATTGCAATACCAGCAACAGCTGTTTTAATTGGAACACCACCATCCATCATAGCAAGTGAACCAGCACAAACAGTTGCCATTGATGAAGAGCCATTGGATTCAAGAATATCAGAATTTACACGAATTGTGTAAGGGAATTTATTTTCTGGTGGAACAACATTTTTAAGTGAACGTTCAGCTAGATTTCCATGACCTACTTCGCGGCGGCCAACACCACTAAATCTTCCAATTTCACCTACGCTGAATGGTGGAAAGTTGTAATGCAATATGAAACGTTTTTTAAATTCTTCTTGCAAACCATCAATAATTTGTTCATCCTGTTTTGTACCTAAAGTCAATGTTGTTAAACTTTGTGTTTCACCGCGTGTAAATAAAGCTGAGCCATGAACTCTTGGTAACAAATTTAATTCAATTGATATCGGACGAATCTGCTTAGTGTTTCTTCCGTCGAGGCGTATTCCCTCTTCAAGAATTCTTTTTCTCATCAATTCTTTTTCCATATCATGGAGAATTTCTTTGATTACTTTTTCTTGTTCGGGATATCTTTCTGACAAAGTATTTTTAACTTCTTCGAATAAATCGTTGTTAGCCTTAGATCTCTCTTCTTTTGAAAGAACAGAAGAAACAATAGCTTTAAATTTTTCGTAAGCTAAATTGTTAACATCTTTAATTAAATTTTCATCAATAGATTTTTGTTCAACAACCATTTTAGGTTTACCACAAGCTTCACGCAATTCATTTTGAAGAGCAACAATTTTTTTAATTTCATTATGAGCAAATTTAAGTGCGTTGAGCATATCATCTTCGCTAACTTCTTTAGCTTCACCTTCAACCATCATTATTGAACTTTCAGTTCCTGCAACTACTAATTCCATGTCACTTTGTTCGACCTCTTCAAATGTTGGATTGATGATAAATTCACCATTAACTCTTCCAACTCTTACTTCGCCAATTGGTTCAAGAAAAGGAATATCTGAAATGACTAAAGCAGCAGAAGCGGCACAGGCTGCAATAACATCCGGATCATTTTCATTATCAAAGGAATAAACAAAAGCAGCAACTTGTGTATCGTTTTTATAATGCTCATTAAACAATGGACGAATTGGGCGGTCAATTAAACGGGCACTTAATACTTCTCGGTCAGTTGGTTTTCCTTCTCTTTTGAAAAATCCACCGGGAATTTTTCCTGCAGCAAATGATTTTTCTCGGTATTCAACATTTAAAGGAAAGAAGTCAATATCATCTCTCAAAGCTCCTGCAACTGCGGTTACTAAAACCATCGTATCACCATAGCGAGCCATAATAGCACCATTTGCTTGCTTTGCTAATTTACCGGTTTCAAAAATTAATTTATGTTTTCCAATCTGCACTTCTTTAGTTACAACCATTTAATTCCTCTTATTTTCTAATATTTAATTCTTTAATTATTCTACGATATCTTTCAATATCTTTCGACATTAGGTAATCAAGAAGTCTTCTTCTTTTACCAACAAGTTGTAATAGACCACGGCGGGAAGCATGATCTTTTTTATGTTGTTCAAAGTGAGATGTTAACTCATTGATTCTTGCAGTTATGATAGCAATTTGAACTTCTGCAGTTCCACTATCTTTTTCGTTTTTACCATACTTTTTGATTATCTCAAGTTTTTGTTCGTGTGATAAAGACATTTTGATACTCCTTTTTTATTGTTTTACGATGCATTCGTAGATTTAACCACGAATGATTATTTATTTGAAAATTGTGAAGCAATTTTTTCAGCTTCTTTTTTATCTTTTTCAATTTGATTAATTAATTCATCTTTTGAGCTAAATTTTTTTTCATCACGTAATCTTTTTATAAACTCAACTTTAATTTTTTCTCCATAAATATCACGATAAAAATCTAGTATAAAAACTTCCGGAACTAATTCATGTTTATTTTCAAAAGTTGGTCTATATCCAATATTCATTACACCAAATTTAACTTCATCTTTCAAAAAGCATCTCGTTACGTAAACACCAACTTTTGGGAAAGCTTTTTTATTATCATCTATTTGTACATTTGCAGTTGGGAAACCGAGTGTTCTACCTCGTTGAGCTCCTTTAACCACAATTCCACAAAT
>CAZVBT010000239.1:0-1913 GCA_964625385.1 uncultured Melioribacter sp.
GCTAAAAACTTTTATTCGATTTCAGCAGATGGACAAGCTTTCTTCGATAGACATAAGAAAGAACCAATTCTTGAAGGTAATCCTTTATCAAGACATATAAGAAAAAGACTTGGTGCAGATTCCTCCAAAGCTTTTACAAAAGTAAATTTAACTATGGCTCAAATTCCAAAATTAATGGTTAATATGATGGAATGGTACTTGGATCCAAATGGTGGAAACAAAACTAAAAACACACCTTCTTCAAAATGGATACGTGAAAAACATGATATGGATAGAAAAACTTACAAATATTTTACTGATACAATGAATTGTTCATATTCAAAAACAGTTTCAGCTTATTATTCAGCAGAAAGAGGTTTTCCGGCTGGCGATTTGAATTGGTTTCCAACATTAAAGGCTATTTGGGAAACAGGCGGAAGTGTTGATGTTAATTCACCATCTGAAATTCCGGTTGAATACTCATTAGAGCAAAATTATCCAAATCCATTTAATCCAACTACAAAAATCTCATTTGTAATTCCCAAAAGTGGATTAACAAGCTTGACCATTTACAATTTGGTTGGCGAAAAAATAGCAACTTTGGTAAATGGAGAGTTAAATGCTGGTAGTCATGAATTTCTGTTTGATGCTTCAAAATTAAGTTCAGGTGTTTATTTCTATAAATTAGAATCTGGTACTTTCAGTCAAACTAAGAAAATGATTTTAATAAAATAGTATCAAATGATACCAAGGGAAAGTTAAAACAAAAAATTGTCAGTCTTTAGACTTATAAAGGCTGACAATTTATTTATTAATTAAAAGCGAATTAGAATGAAAAAAATATTTTTATTAATAATTGTTGCTGCTCAATTTGTTTTTGCTCAGTCTTTAGAAAAAAAATTTGTTTTAAATAATTGTGTAAATGAATTTAACCTTTCCAAAATTGAAAGTACAAAAGTTGGATTTCAATATTGGTTTGTTGATAAAAACTTTTTAGATGGAAGAACAATTAAAATGAGTGTTGTAAAACCACATTCAGCAACACATCCACCGCATAAACATTTAGAAGATGAATTCTTTTTTATATTGGAAGGCAAAGCAGAGCTTTATCTTGATGGCAAAACAAAAGAAGTTGAAGGATTAGCAAGTTTTTATTGCCCGACAAATATTGAACATGGTATAAGAAATATTGGTGATAAAGAACTGAAATATTTAGTTATAAAAAAATATTTAAAGAATTAAAAAATGAAAGTTGGTCTATTTAATAACCGAAGAAATATAAACGAGAAATTTTGAGTACTTATAATCTTAAAGTTTAAATAAAAAATAAAATAAGAATCTAAAAATTTAACTTGCATTTAAATTTTTTTTTGAAGATTTTTGCTTTATCACTAAAGTAAACGATAAACTTTTGAAATTTCGAAATTAAATTGGAGTCCTGATGACTGCCTCTAAACCTAAAATAGGAAATTACCGCTGGACTATTCTTGCACTTCTCTTTTTTGCTACAACTATTAATTATATGGATAGGCAAATTTTGGGAATTTTAGCTCCAACTCTTGAAAAAGAAATAGGATGGAATGAAGTTGAATATGCCTCTATTGTTGTTGCTTTTCAAGCTGCTTACGCATTGGGATTATTAATTGTAGGAAGATTGATTGACAAAATCGGCACAAAAAAAGGTTACTCTTTGTCTTTAACTGGTTGGAGTTTATCAGCTGCTGCTCATGCTATTGCTACTTATGTAAAAGGTTTTTCAATAGCAAGATTTTTCTTAGGTTTATTTGAAGCTAGTAATTTTCCTGCGGCAGTTAAAACTGTTGCTGAGTGGTTCCCTAAAAAAGAAAGAGCTTTTGCAACGGGTCTTTTTAATGCCGGTTCAAATGTTGGGGCTATTATAGCTCCGTTAATTGTTCCATGGTTGGCTATTACAT
>CAZVBT010000240.1:0-4299 GCA_964625385.1 uncultured Melioribacter sp.
TTCAAAAGAAATTAAAACAAGTTCAATCAATAATGATGAAATTAGTTTATCATACTTTTTATTTCCATCAGATTATCAAAATGGCTTAATCGATTTTTCAGATCATCCGGATTATATAAATACATTTGAAAAATTATTTGCACCTTATCCTTTTACAAAAGAAAAATATTCTGTTGCAGAATTTTTATGGCAAAATGGGGCAATGGAACATCAAACTTTAACAGGAATAGGGTCTAATTTTATTACTGGGAAAAAATTTTTTTCAGATATGTTAATTCATGAATTAGCACATCACTGGTGGGGAAATGCTGTCACTCCAAAATCATGGAAAGATATTTGGTTGAATGAAGGTTTTGCTACCTATTCAGAAGCATTGTATTGGGAAAGTAAAGCTGGTTATGATGCTCTAAAATCAACACTACTTAGTAAATTTAGTAATTTTGAATCTGGAACATTATACAATCCAGTTGGTGAGCTTTTCACACGTTTAGTTTATGATAAGGGTGCTTGGGTTCTTCACATGCTTAGAAATGAAATTGGTGATAAAAAATTTTTTGACGCACTCAAGTTGTATTATGAGACTTATAAATATTCTAATGCCTCAACAAAAGACTTTCAAATAATTTGCGAAAATATTTCTGGGAAAAAACTCGATTATTTTTTCAACCAATGGATTTATAAAGGAGAAGGTATAATTAATTTAGCTTTCGATTGGAATTATGATTCAGCAAATAAAAATTTGGTAATTAATTTTGAACAAAAACAAAAAGGATTTGAGATTTATAAATTTCCTTTAGATATTGCAATTGATTTTGCATCTGGTAAAAAACTTGTGAAGAATGTTTATATTGACAAAAAATCTCAAAGATTTAATATTGATTCAAATGAAATCCCCAAAAAAATTGTATTAGATCCAAACAAATGGTTATTAGCAACATTTGAGTCAAGAAACGATGAATAAATTAAAAACATATTTTTTTATTTCAGATATACATTTAGGACTTAATTCAAGAGAAACTGAAAAAGAAAAAGAAAGAAATCTTGTTCAGTTCATAAAGTATGCTAAAGAAAATTCTGATGAATTAATCATAGTTGGCGATTTATTTGATTATTGGTTTGAATATAATAAAGTAATCCAAAAAGAATTTATTAGAACATTAGGTGCATTAGCTGATTACAGTGATACTGGAAAGCAAATACATTACATTATTGGTAATCATGACTTTTTACATAAAGATTTTTTTGAAAAAGAAATAGGTGTTAAACTTTATTTTGATCAATTAAAAATTGAATTTAATAGCAAAAAATTTTTTATTGCACATGGCGATGGACTAATAAAAAATGATACTGGCTATAAAATTCTTAAAAAGGTTTTAAGAAATAAATTTATTCAAAGAATTTATTCATTAATTCATCCTGATATTGGTATTTCGGTTGCAAAAAAATCAAGCAGAGCAAGCAGAGAATATACCAGTAAAAAAAAATATGGAGAAAATGATGACTTATTTGATACAGCAAAACAAATAATTGATTCTGGTTACGATTATGTTATGTTTGGGCATTCACACAAAAAGGCATTTGAAAAATATAATTCAGGATTTTACATTAATTTAGGAACATGGCTTGAAAAACCATGTTATGGAAAATTCACAAACAACTTCGAAATAATTGATTGGTAAATATTATGAACGAAAAGAAAAAAAGTAGTTCAATAAAAAAAATTTGGATTGCAATAATTGCATTAATACTTGTTTCGATTATTTTATTCATGCTTTATATAATTGAAGGTTTACCTTCTTTACAACAACTCGAAAGTCCAAAAACTCAATTGGCAAGCAATGTATATAGTATTGATGGTGAATTAATCGGACAATATTTCAAACAAAACAGAGTTGAAGTTAGTATCGATAGTATTCCACCACATGTTATAAATGCACTGATTTCAACTGAAGACAAAAACTTTTATTCACATTGGGGTGTTGATTTACAAAGATTCTTCAAAGCAATGATAAAGAATATTTTCTTATTCAAACGAGAAGGTGCAAGTACAATTACACAACAGCTTGCAAAAAATCTTTACGAACTAAAAGGTAAAAAAGAGAATACATTCGGAACAGTAGTAAGAAAAATACGCGAATGGATAACTGCTGTACAAATTGAAAAAACTTACACCAAAAATGAAATCCTTGAAATGTATTTTAACATTTCATATTTCGGTCATGGAGCTTATGGAATTTATATGGCTTCTAAAGTTTATTTTAATAAAAAAGTAAATCAATTGACAATTCCTGATGCTGGTGTTTTGGTTTCTCTCTTGAAAAACCCTCGAGGTTATGATCCTTTCGATCGTTATGAGAATTCAATGAAAAGAAGAAATTTAGTAATTCAAAATATGTTAGATGATGAGTATATAACTGAAGAACAATTTGAAAAATATAAATCAGAACCTATTAAATTATCTTACAAAAAAATTGAAGAAGGAATAAGTGGAACTTTAGCACCACATTTTTTAGAATATATAAGACAACAATTAGAAAAACTCTCAGATAAATATGGATACAATTTATACGAAGATGGTCTAAATATTTATACTACACTTGATAGCCGAATGCAAAAAATTGCTGTTAAAGCTGTTCAAACTCATTTGACTAATTTTCAAAAAAGATTTGATGCTGCATGGCGTTGGGAAAGATATAAGGATATATTAAATGAAACAATTGATAGAACAATAAAGAATTCTATTGAATATAAATCAGCAGCTACTCCTCAGGAAAAAAAGTTTATTTATCAAAAATTAATTAACAATAAAAATTTTGTTGATTCAATAAAAAATGAAGAAAAAACAATTGAAGTTGGATTTTTAGCAATTGATACAAAAACCGGTGAAATTCGTGCAATGGTTGGTGGAAGAGACCAAAAGTTTATGTATGGATTAAATCATGTAACTCAAATTAAAAGACAACCCGGCTCAGCCTTTAAACCTTTTGTTTATGCAGTTGCAATTGATAATGGATTATATCCAGCATATCCAATACTCAATCAACGATTTAGTTACAATGACGGATCATCAAAACTTTGGAGTCCACAAAATTTTGATGGCAAAACAGGTGGATACACAACATTGCGATGGGGATTAGCTGAATCCATAAATATTATTGCTGCAAGATTAATAATTGAAGATTATGCACCACTCTGGAAAATTGGAAGATTTGCCGAACAAATGGGAATTAAAACAAAACTGGATTTAGTTCCATCAATTGCACTTGGTTCATCAGTTGTATCACCAATAGAAATTATTTCTGCTTATTCAACCTTAGGTAATAAAGGAATTTACAACGAACCAATTTCTATTTTAAGAATTGAAGATAAAGATGGTATTTTGATTGATAAGTTTAATTCCTTTGCAAGAGAAGCAATTTCGGAAGAAACAGCATATATTGTAACCGATATGATGACAACAGTTGTTGATCAAGGAACAGGCGCAGCTTCAAGAAGTGTATATAATTTTAGAAGACCTGCCGCTGGAAAAACCGGAACTACACAAGAATTTTCTGATGCTTGGTTCATTGGTTTTACACCACAAATTACTGCTGGTGTTTGGGTTGGTTTCGACGATCACAGAATTAAATTTGGTGGAAGTTTTGGACAAGGTGCTTCTGCTGCGTTACCAATTTGGGCAATTTTTATGCATGATGTTTATGAACAAATTAACTTGCCGTTAGAAGATTTTTCACCGCCGCAAAGTGGAAATATTGTTTCAGTAACATTTTGCCGTGAATCTATTTACGAATTAGGTCAGCCAAGATTAATTTCAAATGATTGCAGAACAGGCGGAATTACTGATATAATTAATAAAAAAGATATTCCACCGCCTTATGATGCAATGCTTGATAACGAACCAAGATTTGATCCTTTTAAATATATTGATTCTACTTACACAAATGTTAATAAATCTAAGTGATTTATTAAATTTGTATTAAAAAAATTCATCAACAAAGAACAATTGCCCGGATGGTGGAATTGGTAGACACGCTAGTTGCAGGAGCTAGTTGGCAATAGCCAGTGCAGGTTCGAGTCCTGTTCCGGGCACATATTCATTATAGTTTTTTTCATATTAGGAACATTTCACGTTTACGAGCAAGAGAAAGAGAAGGAAATGATTCAAAATGAACAAGAGACCAAGGCATACCACTTTTAGTAAATTTAGATTTACCAGAGTTATGTTCAGAAATTCTTTTATCGAGGTTAGAAGTAGAACCAACATAACGTTTATTAAGAGAAGGGCTATATAAAACGTAA
>CAZVBT010000241.1:0-1557 GCA_964625385.1 uncultured Melioribacter sp.
AGTGCAAAAATTTTCGATGCTGAAATTAACGACATTCAACTTGTTTATGTCAACAATCCAAGACTTAATATAAACTCACAATTGATTTATAACAACGCAACAAGATTTTATGAAAGATTATTTGAGCTTTCAGATTTGAATCTAACTTCGATGGATGACGCAATTGGTGAAAATTTTAATATCATTGTTCGCGATCAATCTTCAAAATTATTTAATGTTGGTTCATCAACTATTAAAAGAATTATTCGTCAGGAAGTTATAATTGAAAGCCCGATTGACCGTGCAATAACAACATCAAAACCAATATTGAAATGGAAAAGATATTTACCCGGTTTTAACTTTAAATATTTAATTCAGATTTACACAGATGAGGTTTCTCCAATTCTTATGTGGCAAAAAGAAAATGTTTCAAAAGATGAAATTGAAATTGCTTCAAATGTAAATTTACAACCGGGTGATTACTTTTGGGTTATTTGGGTTATTGATGATTTTGGCGATAGATGTAGAACTAAGCCTGCAACATTTACAGTAAAATAATTTTATGAAAAACTTTTTAGTAGAAAATATTAATCACATAAAAAATTTATCGAAGAATGAATTCGAATCTCTTTACGAATTTACTCAAATGCTTAATACTGCAAGCGGTGAAGAAAGTTTAATTGAAGAAGCAATCGATATTGTGATTAATGTTATTAATGCTGAACGCGGTTTATTTGTTAAGTATGATGATAAAACAGATTCGTTTTCTATTATCACTGCAAGAAAAATTTCGAATGAAAACATTACCGATTTAAATGAATTTTCCTCCGGCATACTTCAAAAAGTATTGAAAGAAAAAAAACCTCTACTTTATCATGATGTAATGAGCGATCCAAATTTATCGCAGTTTCAAAGTGTTCAAATACATCGCATAAAATCTGTTATTGGTGTTCCTATTATTCGCGATGATAAAGTTTGGGGAATTATTATTGCAGATAGTCAACTTGACCGACGTGAATTTACCGATGAAAATCTTCTGTTCCTCAATTTCTTTTCGAACTTAATTTCACTTGCTCTTGATAGAATAATTAAACTGGAAGAACTTGAGAAAGAAAATAAAATTCTTTTCAATAAACTTCAGTCAACCGAAAAAATTCCCGAAATGATTGGAAATAGTTTGGTGATGAGAAATCTTTCTCAACTTATTTATAAAGTTGCACAAACAGATGCAACAGTTTTAATCACAGGTGAAAGTGGAACAGGAAAAGAAATTGCAGCACGTGCAATACATCAACTAAGCAAACGAAAATACAAACCATATCTTGCTCAATTTTGCGGGTCAATTCCAGATAACTTACTTGAAAGTGAATTATTTGGTTATAAAAAAGGGGCATTTACTGGTGCAAATGCAGATAAACAAGGCTTGCTCGAAGCCGCAAACGAAGGAACTTTTTTTCTTGATGAAATTGCTGATATTTCACAAGCACTTCAGGCAAAACTATTACGTGTTTTGGAGAATAAAGAAATAATTCGTCTTGGCGATGTAAAAGTTAAAAAAGTTGATGTAAGAATTTTAGC
>CAZVBT010000242.1:0-8294 GCA_964625385.1 uncultured Melioribacter sp.
ATATATTGACTTATATAAAGCATTAAATATTGGCTATCAAGCAGGTTACGGTGGTGGCGGAAATCTTTATGGTCCACCAAGACAAATTCGTTTAGGTATTAGGTTAGAATACTAAAAGTATTGAAAAATAACAGGAGTAAAACATGAATAAAAAATTAATTAGATTTTTAAGTGTAATGCTTCTTTTAGTAGCTGCCACTGGCTTTGTGCTAGCAAAAGGTGGTGATGGAAAGAAGAATACCTTAAACAAAACGCTCGGTGAACCTGTTTACACCAAGTTTAATATTAACAATATTTCAACTTGGATAAAAAATGATGGTCAAACCGATATAAATCAAAATGGTAATTCCGGTTTAGTATTCCCCAAAGGGAGTAATAAAACTGCAGTTTTCCAATCTGGATTCCTTTGGGGTGGTAAAGTTGATGGGCAGATCCGTGTAGGTGGTTCTGTATATCGCCAAGGTACTGTACCAGGTTATATAAAACCAGATTTCACTGCTGCAAGTCCAAATGATCCTGATGTAAGAATTTATAGAGTACGTCGCGATTATAAAACTGGAGACTTAAGTTCAGAATTAGCTGATGGTGATGGTCCTTCAATCGATGCAATAAGAGCTCAATATGCAAAAGATTGGAATGAATGGCCTTGGAAACAAGGTGCACCATTTGAAGATGTTAATGGTAACAAAACTTATGAGCCAGCTGTTGATATCCCAGGCGTTCCTGGTGCAGATCAAACTATTTGGTTTGTTGCTAATGATTTAGATCCTGCAAAAACTGACTTTATGTATGGCTCATTACCAATGGGTATTGAAGAACAAGTTACTGTTTGGGGGTACAACACAACAGGCGCTCTTGGTAATATGCTTTTCAGAAAATTCATTATCATTAATAAAAACAAAGATAAAAAAGCATTTACAGATATGTATGTATCATGGTGGTCTGATCCTGATTTAGGTGATGCTGGTGATGACTTTGTTGGTTGTGATACTACATTATCATTAGGTTACGTTTATAATGCAAATGCAAGTGACCATACTTATGATCCACTTCCTCCTCCAGCAGCAGGGTTTGATTATTTCCAAGGTCCTATCGTAGCTGGTGCTGCTGAAGATTTTGCTATCTTTAAAGGAAAGAAAATTGCTGGTAAAAAGAATTTACCTATGACCGCTTTCTATTTCTTTATAAATGGCGACCCTGTTTATACAGATCCTACACAAGGTAATTACGATAGAGGAACATTAGGATTTTATAATTTATTCCAAGGTAAAGTATCTACAACTGGTCAACCTTTTACAGATCCAACTACAAATAAACCAACTGCAAAAGCATTGGCTGGAGATCCATTAACAAGAACTGGTTGGATTGATGGTTTATTACATCCACCTGGAGATCGTCGTTTAGGTATGGCATCTGGTCCATTCAATATGGCTTTTGGCGATACACAGGAAGTTGTAGTAGCTGAAATTTGTGCAGGTGCAATTCCTGGTGTTGATCGTTTGGGTGCTATTGGATTATTGAAGTTTTATGATTTACAAGCTCAATTAGCTTATGATAACTTCTTTAATGTTCCAACTGCTCCACCAGCTCCAGTTGTAACAGCAAGTGAATTGGATGCTGAAATAATTTTAACCTGGGGTAGTGATGCAGCTAAAGTTGCCGCTACTGAAGGTTATGAGAAAGGTGGTTATAAGTTCCAAGGATATAATGTTTATCAATTACCATCTGCAACTGCTCAAAAGAGTGAAGCAAGATTAATTGCTACTTATGATATTGTTGATGGAGTTGGTAAAATTTCTGACTTAGAATTTGATCCGGTTGGTGGCGTTGTTCAATCTAAAATTGTACAATTTGGAACAGATTCTGGTGTAAAAAGATCTATCAGCATTAAAAATGACGTATTCAATGGCGGATTACCTGTTTTTAATGGGTCGAAATATTTCTTTGCTGTAACTGCATATGCTTATAATGAAGATCCTCAAGCAGTACCAAGAGTTCTTGAAAATCCATTAAATGTAATAACAACAGTTCCACAAAAACCAAAACCTGGCGTTCGCTATGGTGGTAATGCAGGTGATGTAATTACTGCTACAAGAACTGCTGGTAAAAGTGATGGTGTTGTTCAAGGTATTGTAATAGATCCTACAAAAACTACTGGTTCAACATATAAAGTAACATTTAAAGATGATCCAAATTTACCAGGCAGTGTTCTTTGGTCATTATCAAAAGGCACTACAGTGTTATTAAAAGATCAAGCAAATCTTTCTGGTGATGATGATTATTTGATTATTGATGGTGTTCAATTTAAAGTTGCTGGCCCGCCTCCAGGTTTGAAACATGATGATATGTTTACTACAGATGATGAAACGAAATGGGGTTGGAAATGGGTAAAAGGAACAAGAAGATTTACATGGGCAGGTGGTGCTAATGCTTTTGAATTTGAAGGTTTCCAGGGTGCTGCTGGTTGGACAAGTCCAGATAATTTGTTTGCAGGTACAGATATGGTTGTTAAAGCACATGAATTAAAACGTATTCAAATGCGTTTAGCAAAAGTTACAACGACAGTAGATATGGAACCTACATTTGATCCAAATGATCCAAATTTATCTTATGGATATCGTTATTTGAGAGCAGCAGGTTCTGCACCAGCTAAACCAGAATTTGCAAAATATATTATTACTAAATCAAGTTATGCTTTCCAGGCGTTTGAAAAGAATATACCAATTTCTGTATGGGATATTGAAAACCCGGCAACACCAAAGCGTCTTGCTATTGGTTTCCTTGAAAATAACGTTGCAAATGGTTTAGTAGATGGTAAATATTGGCCACCAGATTACACTAAATATGATAATACGGCATCTTCCGGTCCACGTGAATGGTTATTCATTTTTGATGAACCTTATTCTGAAACTCCAAAGGCTGATTATCAGAAACCGATTTATTCTGGCGCTGCACCTCATAGAGTAATGTACACTTTCTTCTGGGCAAGAAGAGGTAATGTTGCATTTTCACCTGGAAATAGTGGTGACGATGTAGTTGAATTTTATCCAAATCGTGTAATTACTAAAGATGACGTATTTCAACTGATTACTCCTTCAGTTACGGTTAGTGATGACTTAGCTAAACAAGATGTTGAACAAATCAACGTATTTCCAAATCCTTATTATGGTGTAAACCCACAAGAGTTAAATAAATATCAAAGATTTGTAACTTTCACTCATTTACCAACAAAAGCTACAATCAGAATATTTAACCTTGCTGGTCAATTAGTAAGAACATTAGAAAAAGATACACCAGATCAATTCTTAAGATGGGATTTGAACAATAAAGAACAATTACCTGTAGCAAGTGGATTGTATATTGTTCACGTTGATATGCCAGATTTAGGTAAAACAAAGATTTTAAAAGTTGCAGTTATCCAAGAGCAACAAGTTCTGGATAGATTCTAAAAAATTGAAGGAGATGAAAATGAAGAAAATAAATTTTGTAATAACCCTATTATTAGTTTCTCTTCTTACTACCAGTGTATTTGCTGGAGGTGGAAGCAGAAATGGTACCGCCGGAGCAGCTCAGTTGCTAATTCCGGTAGGTGCTCGTGGTATTGCTATGTCTGGTTCTTCATTAGTAGGTTCTTCTGGTGTTGAAGCTATCTATTGGAACCCAGCAAACCTTGCTAGAGGAGAACAAGCAACAAACGTAATGTTTTCTCATATGAATTACATTGCAGATATTGGAGTTGAGTATGGTGCAGTTTCTACTAATCTTGAAGGTTTTGGTGCTTTAGGATTTAGTATAAAATCTTTGAATATAGGTTCTATTCCTGTTACAACAGTTCAAAGCCCTGATGGTACTGGCCAAACTTTTTCTCCTCAGTTTATGACATTAGGTTTAACATATTCAAGATTGCTAAGTGATAGAATTGCAGTTGGATTTACTGCTAATTTAATTTCTGAGAAAATTGAATTAGTTTCTACAACTGGTTTTGCTTTCAACGTTGGTATTTCTTATTCAAATCTTGGAAACGTTGATGGATTGAGTTTTGCAGTTGTTCTTAAAAACTTAGGACCACAAATGAAATATGATGGTTCTGGTTTATTAATAAGAGCGGATGCTGCTTCACTTAACAGACCAACACAACTTTACAAAATAGAAGCTGCTGGTTTTGAATTACCATCTACATTAGAATTAGGACTTGGTTATAAATATAACTTCAATAGTTCTAATGCTTTAATGTTAAATGGAGTATTCCAAAACAGTAACTTTTATGGAGATGAATACAAACTCGGTTTAGAGTATGCATTCAATAATCTCTTATATGTACGTGGTGGTTATATGTTTTTACCTGAATTAGAAAAAGATGATAACATTTATGGTTTAACCGCTGGTTTCGGTATTAATTATGATTTAGGCGGTGTTAATTTGAAATTTGATTATGCATTCAGAGATACTAAGTTCTTTGATGATAATCATGTATTCACTGTAATGTTAGGTTTCTAATTCATCTTTATAATTCCCGGGCTCATTTTTATGAGTCCGGGCTTTTTATTTTAAAGCTTTCCTTTCTTATCTTCGCAATGTAATTACATCATTACTCTAATTATTTATCATCCAGTTATTGGGAGATTTTAGGATGAAAAAAATGTTATTATTTTTTTTAATGGTTTCTTTTAACATAATATTTGCTCAAAAGGAATTAAAGTTTGAATTTGATTTCGCAAGATTTAATTATGATTCAACTAATGTTTATCTTGAATTCTATTATGAATTAAATCCAACGGGAATGAAAATAATAGATGCAGCAAGTGGAAAAGTATCTGAAGCAATTGTTCACATTGAAATGAAAAATTTATCAACTGGTGAATTTTTTATTAACAGAAGTTGGAAAATTCAAAGTCCGGTTGTTGATAGTATTCAAAAATCATTAAGTGGTGTTATTGGTTATGTTGTTCCGGAAGGAAAATATTCATTTTATTTAAAAGCTTATGATTCTCAAAATCAAGATTTGAACAAAATAATTGAAGAAACAATTCAGATTATTCCATTTAGTAATGATAAATATTCTTTAAGCGATATTGAGTTATCTAATAGAATAAAAAAAGATGGAGCTGATCAGAATTCAATTTTTTATAAGAATACATTAGAGGTTTTTCCAAATCCATCTATGTTTTATTCAGATCAATCTCCTGTTCTTTTTTATTATGCTGAATTATATAATTTGAAATTACCGAATCCAGAACAACAATTTATTTTGCAAAGATTGTTGTTTAATTCTCAAGGTAAAACAGTTTATAAATTTGAAAAGCAAATAAAGCAAACATCAAATGCATCAGTTGAAATAGGATTAATAAATTTATCTAAGTTTACAACTGACACATATAATTTGGTTTTAAGCTTAATTGACCCATTAACAAATCAAGCTTATGTTTCTTCAAAAAGATTTTATTTTTATAATCCTACAGTTTCGGATTCGCTGGCAAAGTTAGTTTCAAATGCTAATCTATTAAGCAGTGAATATGCTGTTTACACAAGTGAAGAATGCGATAAATTGTTTGCTCAATCAAAATATATTGCTACAAAAAATGAAATTGATCAATACAAAAAATTAGATTCATTAAATGCGAAGAGAGAATTTCTATTTAAATTTTGGAAAAATAGAGACATCGATTTATCAACTGAAAGAAATGAGTTTAAAGATGAATATATGAGAAGAGTATTATATGCAAATGAAAATTTTACAGTTGCTGGAAAAGACGGATATCTTTCAGATCGTGGTAGAGTATATTTAATTTATGGTTTACCAGACCAAAGAGATTTTTATCATAGTGAAAGTAATATGAAGCCATACGAGGTTTGGTTTTATAATGATATTGAAGGCGGTGTTCAATTTATTTTTGGAGATATTTCAGGTTTTGGAAACTATCAACTACTTCATTCAACTAAACGCGGCGAAGTTAATGATCCTGAATGGGAGAGAAGATTAAGGACGGATAATTAAAAATGCTTAAGGAGAAAGTTGAATTTTTCTTCTTTAATTTTTTTTCGTTCTTGATTAAACTATTTGGTTTAAAGTTTGCAAGAAAGATTGGCAAATTAGTTGGTACATTAGCATTTTACGTTTTACCTATAAGAAAATCAATAGTAATAAAAAATTTATCTTTTGCATTTCCTGAAAAATCAAAATCAGAAATAGAAGCCATCGCAAAAAAAAACTATCAAAGTATTTTCATTACATTTTTTGAATTTATGTATGCACCATTTTCTTCAAAAGATGAAATCACAAAGCTTGGTGATTTTGAAAATCTATCTTTTTTAAATAATCTTAAAGAAAATAGTAAAGGAACGATATTTTTTACAGCACATTTTGGAAATTGGGAACTTGGTGCTATTGCATTAGGAATTTTAATTAATGAAACAATATATGTTTTAGCCAAAAAACAATCGAATTCATTTGTGAATAATTGGTTAACAAAAGCTCGGGAAGTTCATGGCAACAAAATGATTTGGCTCGGTCAATCAATAAGACATCTGATAGAAGTATTAAAGAAAGGTGGTGCTGTTGGGATACTAGCTGATCAACGTGGACCAATTGATAGTCCAAGAATAAATTTTTTTGGAAAACCAACTGCCTTTCCAATTGGTTCAGCAATAATTGCTGCAAAAACAAATCCGAATATTATATTTATTGCTTTTATTCGTAAAAATGATTTTACTTATGAATTTGTTTATGAATTAGTTGAAACTGAAAAATTGTCAAATGAAATTGATAAAAGAGCTTTAAAGATTAATCAGCTTTATGCAAATTTTATTGAGAGAATAGTCAAGCAATATCCTGAACAATATTTTTGGATGCACAACCTCTGGAAATATTGATGAAAAGAATATTAGTAATTCAAACGGCATTTATTGGTGATGCTATTTTAACTTTACCTTTAATTCAATATTTAAAAAATTCCTCTGAAAAAAGCGAAATTACTGTTTTAGCTATTCCATCAACTTCATCAATTTTTGAAAATTCAAGTTTTGTTGCCAACGTAATTATCTATGATAAAAAAGGAAAAGATAAATCACTCTTATCATTTGTTAAACTAATTAAGAAAATCAGAAAACAAAATTTCGATGAAGTTTATTCACCACACAGATCTTTTCGTTCAACTTTATTATCATATTTTTCAAAAGCTGAACAAACAGTTGGTTTTAATATTGCTACTTTTTCATTCCTTTATAAAAAGAAAATCAAGTACGAAAAAAACCATCACGAAGTTAAAAGAAACTTAGCACTTGCAGAATTTAATTTTCAAAAAGACGATTGGAAAATCTTACCCAAAATAAATTTTGACAAAATTAATAAAGATGAAATAGATAAAATCTTTTATAATACCAAAAAGAAAATTATTGCGGTTGCACCTGGTTCTGTATGGCAAACAAAAGTTTACCCAAAAGAATATTTTATTGAAGTTGCAAAATTTTTGATTAATAAGAATTATTATATTTTATTAATAGGAGGTAAAAACGATATTAATGTTTGTCAAGAAATCCAGGATGAAATTAAAGAAAATATTTTTTCTCTAGCTGGAAAATTTTCAATAGTAGAATCAATCTACTTGCTTACAAAATGTGTGGCATTAATATGTAACGACAGCTCTCCAACTCATATGTCGATGGCAGCAGATATTCCAGTTTTAACAATTTATTGTTCAACCGTACCAGGTTTTGGTTTTTATCCTTATAATCAAAAAGGGAAATACATTTCATTTGATGAATTAAATTGTAAACCATGTGGAATACATGGACACAAAGTTTGTCCAATGAAAACTTTCGAATGTGGATTTAAACTAACTCCTCAAAAAGTTATAGCGAAACTTGAAGAAATAATTTCTGTTTAAGAATCATTAATTATTTATTTTTGATTAAATGACTGAGTAAAAAATGAAATGGCTAAACTTTGAAACTCTAAAAAACGCATCTTTCTACTTTACACCTAATTTACCGGTAATTGCAACTAAGCGTTACAAATTTAGTTTATTAAGAGGATTGGGCATTATTGCACTATATACATTTGCATCTTGGTTGCTACTGATTTTAATTTTATCATTAACACCGTTGAAAGATTCTTTATTTATGGTTGATAACTCGGAATTGATTGCACAAAGAGAAAAAATTGAAAAACTACAGAACAGAGTTATATTGTTAACACAACAACTACAAGAAATTTCATCAGTTAATGAAAGAATTAAATATGCAATTAGACTTGCTCAAAAAGATTCAATTAAATCTAACGATCCATTATATGATAC
>CAZVBT010000243.1:0-12403 GCA_964625385.1 uncultured Melioribacter sp.
ATTGATAAAATAATTTATGCAGCTAAAAATTTTAGTAATAGTTTCATATTTGCAAATCTTGTTGATTTTGATGTTTATTATGGACATCGAAATGATGCTGAAGGTTTTCAATTTGCATTGCAGGAATTTGATAAAAGATTACCCGAAATATTGTCATCGCTTGATGAAAATGATTTTTTAATTTTAACTGCAGATCATGGTAATGATCCAACTGATATAAGCACAGATCATACAAGGGAATTTGTGCCATTGATATTCTATAACAAATTAAGAAAAGGAAAAAATTTAGGTATAAGAAATACATTTGCAGATGTTGCTCAAACAGTTGCTCATTTCTTTAAAGTTAATAATGATTTGCAAGGAAATAGTTTTTTAAATGAATAATACCAATCAAAATAAAAATTTTCTTGACTACAAAACTTTATTTACAAAAATCAAAGAAACACAAAAATTACCTGATGAAGTAATAGAAAAATTTTTAAAATCAAAAGGTAAACTCAAAAACATATCACAAAAATCATTTAATGAAAAACAAGGTTGAATTTTTAATTGAAACGGATATAATTTTGTCCCACCTAAAACAAGAAGATGAATCTAATCTATCTGATTTAGAAATAGCAATGATGAAAGGAGATTGTTTTACTTCGGCAATAACAGCCGCAGAAATTTATTTTGAAAATTACAATGAAGATGAAATGGAAGCTGTTAATGCAGTTTTATATTCATTAAAAGTTTTAGGAATTCATCCAAGATATAGTTTGAACATTTCAGAATTTTTTAATAAAGTTGCGTCGCCTCGTGATGCAATTGTTTGTTCACTGGCAAAATTTAATAAACTTCCTATTTTAACTATGGAAGAAGAAAGATTTAATAAAACGGGTTTAAAAATTATTTCTCCAATCGAATTAAGAGGTTGAATTGATACTTGGTCGTGTAATTGGAACTGTGTGGTCAACAAGAAAAGATGAGGCGCTTGTTGGTGCAAAATTTTTAATTGTTCGTCAGCTAGATTTAGAATACAAACCAAAAGAATCTACTGTTATTGCTGTTGATAGTGTTGGTGCTGGTGTGGGAGAAGTTGTTCTTGTTGCTCAAGGAAGTTCAGCTCGTCAAACAACAATTACTAAAAATAAACCTGTTGATGCTGTAATTATGGCAATTGTTGACAAACTTGACATTTCAGTTAAAGATTAAATATGTATTTAGCAAAAGTCATCGGTACAATTTGGGCAACAAGAAAATATGAATCTGTAACAGGTTACAAAATGCAATTCATTCAACCAATAGATTCATCATTAAAAAAACATGGTGAACCAATAATTGCGTTAGATACAGTTGGTGCTGGACCAGGAGAAATTGTAATGTATGTTACAGCAAGTGAAGCTGTAATTCCTCTCGATGTTGATATGGCTCCTGTTGATGCATCAATTGTTGGTATTATTGATTCAATTAATTCACCGCATTCATAGGAGGTGCTATGAAAATTGTTAAACAGTTTACTAACCGTGAAAGTCAATCATTAGATAAATATCTTCAAGAAATTGGAAAAGTTGATCTTTTAACTCCCGAAGAAGAAATTGAACTTGCTATTAGAATTAGACAAAATGATTCGTTAGCTTTAGAAAAATTAGTTAAAGCAAATTTAAGATTTGTTGTTTCAGTTGCTAAACAATATCAAAATCAAGGTCTTTCTCTCGGTGATCTAATTAACGAAGGAAATTTAGGATTAATAAAAGCAGCCAAAAGATTTGATGAAACAAGAGGTTTTAAATTTATTTCTTATGCTGTATGGTGGATTCGTCAATCAATTTTACAAGCTCTTGCAGAACAATCACGAATTGTACGTTTACCATTAAATCGTGTTGGTGCATTAAACAAAATTGGTAAAGCTTATAGTTCTTTAGAACAAGAATTCGAACGCGAACCAAATGCAGAAGAAATTGCACAAGAATTAAACATGGACATAAATGAAATTTCTGATACATTGAAAGTAGCTGGTAAAGCAGTTTCTATGGATGCTCCAATTTCTCAAGGTGAAGAAAATAGATTACTTGACATACTTGAATCATCAGAACAACCTTCACCGGATTCAAATTTAATTACCGAATCATTAAAAAAAGAAATTCAAAGAGCATTATCAACTTTATCAGAGAGAGAGTCGGAAGTCATTCAATTATATTTTGGTCTCAACCGTGATAGTGCTTTGACATTAGAAGAAATTGGCGAGAAATTTAATCTAACAAGAGAACGTGTTCGTCAAATAAAAGAAAAAGCAATTAGAAGATTACGTCATGCTTCGAGGAGTAAAAACTTGCGTGCTTATTTAGGTTAATAATGATTTCATTAATTAAAGAAATTATTTACACATTATGTATATTTTTGTTAATCGTTGCCTGCACTCCTTCTTCAAGTGCACAGCGTTATGGCAATAAAAAACAACCTCAAAGCACATCTCAACAAACTAAATCCAAAAAAATAATCTCAAAAAAAAATAAAAATGAATCACAACTAAATAATTCAATTCCA
The DNA here is from genome assembly GCA_964625385.1 of uncultured Melioribacter sp. Taxonomy (GTDB): domain Bacteria; phylum Bacteroidota; class Ignavibacteria; order Ignavibacteriales; family Melioribacteraceae; genus Stygiobacter. The sequence goes on from CAZVBT010000243.1 coordinate 2,527, forward strand.
GATACATTACAGGAATTCGATGAAGCCCCTCCCCAAGAAAGTACAATTGATAGAAAACAATTTATTGCCAATTATAAAAATTATATTAATCCCGATGTACCTTTAGGGTTTCGTGAAGAAATTTTATTGCAAGTAATTAAATTTTTAGATACACCTTACAAATATGGTGGTAATGCAGAAGATGGAATTGATTGTTCTGGTTTTACCCGACAGATATTTTTGAATGCATTAAATATAGAATTGCCAAGAAGCGCAAGAGAACAATTTAATATTGGTGAAAAAGTTGAAAGAGAAGATTTATCATTTGGGGATTTGGTTTTTTTTAATACACAAAGAAGATCCTTCCCCGGTCATGTTGGAATTTACATTGGCGATGATCAATTTATTCATGCAAGCAGAACATTAGGAGTTACAATTTCTTCATTGGAAGAAGCTTACTATAAAAAAAGATACGTTGGAGCAAAAAGAATAGATACTGATTCAGATATAAATTAAATATCATTTTGAAAAAGGAGGAAAAATGGATTACAGAATTGAAACTGATAGCATGGGTGAAATTAAAGTTCCTAATGACAAATATTATGGAGCTCAGACTGCACGTTCACTTATGAATTTTAAAATTGGTGGAGAAAGATTTCCGGCAGAATTAATCCGTGCTTTAGCGATTGTAAAAAAAGCAGCCGCAATAACAAATAATGAATTAGGTCTTTTGCCAAAAGAAAAACTCGATTTAATTATTCAAGCTGCTGATGAAGTTATTGAAGGAAAACTTAATGACCATTTCCCATTAGTTGTTTGGCAAACGGGAAGTGGAACTCAAACCAATATGAATGTTAATGAAGTAATTTCAAACCGTGCTATTGAAATTTCTGGTGGTGTTTTAGGAAGTAAAAAACCCATTCATCCAAATGATGATGTTAACAAAGCACAGTCAACAAATGATGCTTTCCCAACTGCAATTCACATTGCTGCAGTTGAAGAAATTCACAGACGCTTAATTCCAATGGTAACTAAACTACGTGATGCTCTTAATGCAAAAGCAAAAGAATTTAAAGACATTATTAAAATTGGAAGAACTCATTTAATGGATGCAACTCCATTAACTCTTGGTCAGGAATTTTCTGGCTATGCTCAACAATTAACCAATGGTTTGGCAAGAATTGATGATGCTTTAAAAAGATTATATGAAATCCCTCTCGGTGGAACTGCAGTTGGAACAGGATTAAACACACATCCAGATTACGCTGTTAAAGTTGCTGCAAAAATTTCTGAATTAACAGGTAAAAATTTTGTTACCGCTCCAAATAAATTCGAAGGTTTAGCAGGAAAAGATGCAATAGTTGAAATGAGTGGAGTATTAAAAACATTAGCAGCATCACTAATGAAAATTGCAAATGATGTTCGTTGGCTTGGCAGTGGTCCGCGTTGTGGAATTGGAGAAATTTCATTACCGGAAAATGAGCCAGGAAGTTCAATAATGCCCGGAAAAGTAAATCCAACTCAATGCGAAGCAATGACTATGGTTTGTACACAAGTATTTGGCAATGATGTTACAATTAATTTTGCTGGTGCAAGTGGAAATTTTGAATTGAATGTTTATATGCCCGTGATTGCTTTCAATATTTTACAATCAATAAAATTATTGGCTGATGCTTGTGAAAGCTTTACTGATAATGCTGTTGTGGGAATTGTTGCAAATGAAATTAATATCAAAAAACATTTAGAAAATTCATTGATGCTTGTAACCTCATTAAATCCGGTAATTGGTTATGATAATGCTGCAAAAGTTGCTAAAAAAGCTCACAAAGAAAATAAAACACTAAAAGAAGCTGCATTAGAATTAGGTTTATTAACTGCAGAACAATTTGATGAAGTTGTTCGTCCCGAAAAAATGATTGGACCTAAAAAATAATTAATAATTGCAAATGGATAATTGCAAATTGATTTTAAAATAAGATTAATGTCACCCTTAGCCATACTGATACAATCAGACATGTTAAAGGGTGACAATTTTATTCATGGCAAGTATAAAAATTTTTTTAATAGCTATACTTTTAACAAATTGTAATAATTTGAACGAACCATCTTTATTGATTAAAGGTTCTGTAAAATATATTTCACTTGAAGGTGGATTTTATGGAATTATTACTGATACAAATGAAAAATTTGATCCTATAAACTTGCCAAAAGAGTTTCAAAAAGATGGATTAAAAATTTTGTTCTCTTACAAGGAAAGAAATGATTTATATAGTTTTCACATGTGGGGGAAAATTATTGAACTAACAAAAATTAAATTGGATGAATAATGAGCTTTGATGGAATAATTTCTCTGCTAATTGCGTGTATTGAATTAGTTTATATTATTAATGCTCTGTTGTTTAGCAAAAAAAACTTAGTCAATAAATTTACTATTGCAATTTTGGTTTTACTTTTCGGTTATCAGTTTTTAGAATTTTTAATTTGTTTTGTTGGATTAAAAAATCAAATTGTTATTTATTTTGCTTTCTTTGACATAACTTTTTTACCACCATTAGGTTTATATACATCTTTATTATTTGCAGGAAAATTGAAAAACTATCATAAACTTATTTTTATACCAGCAATATTTTTTGTTGTGTTATATGCATTTTTAATTGGTCAATTGGCTGTAACAAAATGCACGGTACTTTATGCATCTTATCACTATCCGCTTGGAAATTTTTACGCAACTTTTTATTACCTGCCAATAATTGGTTCGATGATAATCTTAAATAAAAAATGGGGATATGAAACTGATGCTAAAAAGAAAATGCTAACAAGGACTCATTTCTTTGGTTATGCATTTACATTTATTCCTGCAATGATTTTTGCTATCTTCTTTCCTCCTTTTATTAATGCTGTTGAAAGTTTACTTTGTAAAATGGCATTTGTGCTTGCTACTTTCTTGTTTGTTTTTGTAATTAAAAATAAAGATTAAAATGAATGAAACTATTTTAAATATCTATTTGGTAATTGAAAATGGAAATGTAATTTCATTTCGTGCAAAAGATTATCAGATTGATGGAAATGATGATTCTAAAATAAAGTTCTTAAAAGAAAAAGCTAAAACAGATTTTGATGATTCAATAATTTTCCCATCTCCCAAAAACAAAAAAGGGGAATTTCTTACTTACAATAAATTTTACAAACTCGAAAAACAAGGAATGCAATACCAATTATTTGAAGAAATTTTTCAACACTTCAAAGTTCCTCAAAATCCTTTAGTTTGTGTAACACCAGTAGTTGATGGCGAGGTTTATTCAACATAAAAAATTCCTTGCTTATTTTTCATTTCAACCTTATTTTGAATTTAAACTTTAAAAGGAGAGTTGCATGGCAATTTATAAAGACTTCAAAACCCTTGCAGAATTATTCTTAATTATGACCAAAGAATTTGGAAAGGGAATGGAAAGACCTGTTCTTCATCAAAGAATTAATGATAAATGGATTGGTATTACATATGACGAACTTTTTAATAACACTGAAAATTTTGCATTAGGGTTAGCAGCTTTGGGGGTCAAAAGAGGTGATAAAGTAGCCATAATTGGGGAAAACAGGCCAGAGTGGGTTTACTCTGATTTTGCAATTCTTGGTTTAGGTGCCGTTGATGTTCCGTTATATCCAATTTCAACAGCAGAAACTATTGAATTTTGCCTGAATAATTCTGAATCTGTAGGTATTGTAGTTTCAAATAAATTTCATTTGAACAAAGTGTTAAAAATTCGTAACAATTGTAAAACACTTCAATTTATAATTGTAATGAATAATGAAGAAGAATTTTCAGAAAAAAATGTTTTCAACTTTGCTCAGATACAAAATAAAGGTTCAGAATTTAAGCAATCTCATCAAAATTATTTTGAGGATAATATTAAGTTATGTCAGGAAAATGAAGTTTGCACTATAATCTATACTTCGGGTACAACAGGTGAACCGAAAGGTGTAGTTTTAACTCATAAAAATATTGTTTCAAATGTAAAAGGAGCACACGAAGTTTTTGATATTAATGAGAATGATATTTTTCTTTCATTCTTACCACTTTGCCACATATTTGAAAGAATGGCTGGTTATTACACGGCTTTCTCTTCTGGTGGACAAATTGCGTATGCAGAAAGTATTGAAAAAGTTGCTCAAAATATGAAAGAAATTCGTCCAACTATAATGACGGCTGTTCCTCGTTTATTCGAAAGAATTTATTCAAAAATAAAACGTAATGTAGAAAGTCAACCCGAAAAGAAACAAAAAATATTTAACTGGGCTATTGAAGTTGGTAAAGACTATCAAATTGCTTTAAAGTCTGGACATCCTGTTCCAATATTTTTATCATTAAAGAGAAAACTTGCTGATAAATTGGTATTTCATAAATTAAGAGAAGCAACCGGTGGAAGATTAAGATTTTTTATCTCTGGTGGTGCGGCTCTTTCTCGTGAACTTGGGCAGTTTTTTGAAGCCGTTGGTTTACTAATAATTGAAGGTTATGGTTTAACTGAATCTTCTCCTGTTCTTGCTTGCAATCGTGTAAATGATTATAAATTTGGAACAGTTGGAAAACCTTATCCCGGAGTTGAAATTAAAATTGCTAAAGATGGTGAAATTCTTGCTTATGGACCAAACATTATGCAAGGATATTACAAAAACAAAAAAGAAACAGATGAAACAATTAAAGATGGTTGGTTGCATACTGGTGATATAGGTGTTTTTGATGCTGAAGGTTTTTTAATTATAACTGATAGAAAAAAACATTTATTTAAAACATCTGGTGGTAAATATATCGCACCAACACCAATTGAGAATATGTTCTTAGCAAGCAAATATATTGATCAATTTATTTTGATTGGTGATAGAAGAATGTTCCTAAGTGCTTTAATAGTTCCTGATTTTGAGGCATTAAGAGAATATGCTGATGCTAATCGTATTGAATATAAAGATAATGACGATCTTGTACAGAAAAAGCAAATATATGAATTGCTTGATAAAGAGCTTGATCAGTTCCAAAAAAAACTTGCTAATTTTGAACGTGTAAGAAAATTTGCAGTGCTTGATAAACCTTTTACTATCGAAACCGGTGAATTAACTCCATCTCTTAAAGTAAAAAGAAAAGTAATTGAAGAACGTTACAAAGATTTAATTGAAGAAATGTACAAAGGTTTAGATGGCTAACTTTTTACAACACAGATTTTTATGATTAATTCGTTTTGTTATTTTCTGTCATAAAAATCTGTGTTTATTTTTCATATCAAAGTAACCAAAGCGATAAGCAGATTTTTACTATATTTGCCAACAATTTATAACATTCACAGAGTAAAAAATTGGAAAAAGAAAAAGTATTAGTAACTTCTGCATTGCCATATGCAAATGGTAAAATTCATTTAGGGCATTTAAGCGGAGCTTATTTACCGGCTGATATTTATGTTCGATATAAACGATTAAATGGTGATGATATAATTTACATTTGCGGTTCCGATGAACATGGCGTTCCAATTACAATAACTGCAGACAAAGAAAAAGTTTCTCCAAAAGAAATTATTGATAGATATCATGAGCTAAATAAGTTAGCTTTTGAAAAATTTGGAATGAGTTTCGATATTTACTCAAGAACAAGTTTACCAATTCATCATCAAACAGCTCAGGAATTCTTTAAATGTTTTTATGATCAAGGATTATTAGTTGAAAAAAAATCGCTTCAATTTTACGATGAAAAAGTAAAAATGTTTTTACCTGATCGTTATGTTGAGGGAACCTGTCCTCGTTGCGGCAACGAAGAAGCTCGCAGTGATGAGTGTGAAAAATGTGGTTCACTTTATGACCCTTCGGAACTAAAAAATCCAAAAAGTAAAATAACAGGAGAAACGCCTATACTTAAAGAAACTTCTCATTACTTTTTTCCATTAGGTAAATATCAGGAAAGATTAGAAAAATATATTAATGAAATGAGTGATAAATATGGTTGGAAAGAGAATGTTTTACAGTATTGCAAAGGATGGTTCAATGATGGGTTAAAAGATCGTGCTGTTACAAGAGATTTAGATTGGGGTGTTAAAGTTCCTCTTGATAATGTCCAAAATAAAGTTCTTTATGTTTGGTTTGAAGCTGTTCTTGGATATATTTCCGCAACTAAAGAATTATCCAATCAAAAAGGTGATACAGAACTTTGGAAAAAATATTGGCAGGATGAAAAAACAAAATACATTGCATTTATTGGAAAAGATAATGTTGTTTTTCATACAATAATTTTTCCGGCAATGTTAATGGCATGGAACGATGCGAACAAAGAAAAGTTCGTTTTACCACAAAATGTTCCAGCAAATGAATTCTTAAATTTTGAAGGAAAGAAATTTTCAAAATCACGTGGTTGGGGAATTGATGTTGATGAGTTTTTAGAATTATTTCCTGCTGATTTACTTCGTTATACTCTTGCTGCAAATTTACCTGAAAATAAAGACACAGATTTTTATTGGAAGGAATTTCAAGCAAGAACAAATGGAGAATTAGCTGATATATTGGGAAATTTTATAAATCGTACTTTAACATTCACATTTAAACATTTTGAAGGTAAAATTCCACTAAGATATCAATTAGATGAAATTGATGAAGAAATGCTGAAATATATTGAAGAAGCTCCGCAAAAAATTTCATCATTGCTTGAAAAATTCAAAATTAAAGATGCTGTTTTCGAAATGTTAAATGTTGCCCGTGCTGGTAATAAATATTTTAACGATTCTGAACCATGGAAAACAAGTAAATCAAATAAAGATAAATGTTCAACAACTTTAAATATTTGTTTGAATACTATTTTTACTTTAGCAGAAATATTTGAGCCTGTAATTCCTTTTACGAGTAAAAAAATATTCGAAATGTTAAACACAAATCCGGTTGAATGGTTAAATGCTGGTAAAACAAATTTAGAAGTTGGCCACCAATTAAAAGAACCGCAAATTTTATTTAATAAAATTGAAGATAAAGTGATTGATGAACAGATAGATAGACTTCCTAAATCTGAAGAAGAGAAAAATGAAATTGTAGAACAAATTTCGATTGATGAGTTTAAAAAAGTAAAATTAAAAGTTGCTCAAATAATTTCTGCTGAGAATGTTAAAAAAAGTGATAAGTTGTTAAAACTTCAAATTGATTTAGGTGATGAAAAGCGACAGCTTGTTGCTGGAATTGCAAAAAGTTATTCAGCTGAAGAATTGATTGGGAAAAAAATTCTTGTAGTTGCAAATCTTAAACCCGCTAAACTTTTTGGAATTGAATCGCAAGGAATGGTTTTAGCACTTGATACAAATGAAGAAGGAAAAGTAAAACTAATTGAAATAGATCAAACAATTGAAATTGGTAAAACAGCAAAATAATTAGAATACTTTTTTTTGAAGAAAGAAACATTAATTTATTAACAATGTTAAACAATCAAAATTTTATGATGAACAAATGGAGGAAACTGAATGCGTTTTAAAATGTTATTTTTAAGTCTAATACTTTTAATAATTTTATCATCATGTGCAACTGAACATTCAAAAATTGTTGTTGCAGAATTTGGTAATCAGAAAGTTCATCTTGGTGAATTCGAAAAAGCTTACATTAAAAATTCTGGTGGTATTGAAAAAGCAAAATCTGATTCATTTTCTTCATATCAAAAATTTATGGATTTGTATCTTAACTACAGAATGAAAATACGCGACGGCGAAGTGCGTGGTTATGCAAATGATGAAGATATGCAAAGAGAATACATTGATTATAAAACAAATATCGGAAAAACTTTATTTCTTGAAAGAGAATTGTATGAACCAAATTTGAAACAACTTTACGAAAGAAGAAAAGTTGAATTTCGTGCAAGTCACATTTTCTTAAGAGAAGATTCAAACTGGACAAAAGAAAAAATTATTTCACATGCTAAAAAATTAATTGATAGCTTAAATAAAGGTGCAGATTTTGCAAAACTTGCTCGTGAAAATTCTAAAGATGAATATACCGCACCACGTGGCGGCGATGTTTATTATTTTACCGCAGGAAGAGTTAACAGTCCTGCAATAGAAGATGCAATTTATTCACTTGATGTTAATCAGATTTATCCTGAACCTGTTTATTCTGGCTTTGGTTGGCACATTTTAAAACTCACAGAAAAACATCCTCGCCGCCCTGCTATTAAATGTTCTCATATTTTAATACGGACTGAAGATTCAACTGGTGTTCAAGATACTGTTAATGCTTATAAAAAAATTAAAGAGATTGAAGATGAACTTAGAAAAGGAACAGATTTTGGTGAACTTGCTTTAAAATATTCTGAAGACCCTGGCAGTAAAAATCAAAGAGGTGAATTAGGATTTTTTGAACGTGGCAGAATGGTTCCTGAATTTGATGAAGCAGCTTTCAAATTAAAAGTTGGCGAAGTATCTCCAATTGTAAAAACTCAATTCGGTTATCATCTAATAAAATTAATTGACGAACAAAAACCAAAAACTTACGATGAAGAAAAAGAAGACTTACGCGAAATGTTTAAACGTATTCGTTATAAATCTGAATATGAAAAAATAGTTGATAAGCTTAAAAAAGAATTTAATTACACATTAATTAATGAAACTATAAGTCAATTAAATGAAAATAAAAATGATACTATAAAAATTACAGTTGGTTATAAAGAAACAAATTTTTATAAAAAACATGGAAACAAACCTTTAATCAAATTAAATAACAAGATTATTAATGTTGATAGTTTGTTTAGTTATATGACAAAAAACCCTTCTTTCTTAGGGCAATTCTTAGATGAAAAATTACTTGATAAAGCAATCTCACAATATTCATCGGAAATTTTAGTTCGTGAAAAAGCAATTAATTATGATAAAGAAGATAAAGAATTCGCTCAGCTAATGGATGAATATAAAAATGGAATGTATCTCTTTAAAATTTTAGAAGAAGAAGTTTGGACAAAAGTTAATATTGATTCTAATAAAACAAAAATGTTTTGGGAAAAGAATAAAGAAAAATTTGTTTGGCCAGATAGAGTTGAATTCAAAGAAATTTATGTTACAAACGATTCAACTAAAAATGTTGTAGAAAGTTTATTAAAGAATGGTGCAAATTTCGATTCATTATATGCCAAGTATAATCAAAGAAGAGGTTACGAAAATAAACCCGGCTTTTATGGTTTGGTTGATATTAATTCAAATGAATTATCAAAGAAAGCAAATGAGTTAAAAGAAATTGGGCAAATATCAGCTCCGTTCAAATTTCAAGATGGTTGGTCAATTGTTAAATTAATAAGAAAAGATTCGGCAAGACAAAAAACATACGATGAAGCAAAAATTGAAGCAGCAAGTTTACATCAGGAATTTGAAAGCAAAAGATTAGAAGATGAATATATTACTAAACTAAAAAATTTATATAAACCAAAAGTTTATTATGAAGAGCTTAAAAAAGCCTTTAAAGAATAAATTATTAAATGTTCTCTTAATAATTTTTATAATAACATCTTGTTCAAAAGAAGAACATAAAGATAAAAATGTAATTAAAATAAATGATTCATATTTGACTGAAGAAGATTTGAATTCAATGTTGAATGATCAACTTAATCGAACAAAGCTGAAAGAAGAACTTATTAATGAATGGATTGAAGATGAAGTTCTTTACAATCAGGCTAAAAAAGAAGGAATTTTAGAAGAAAAAGAATTTCAAAAAATTATAATAAAAAGCCAAAAAAAATTGGCAATTGCCTTTTTAATAAATAAAATTCTTGAAGAACAAAATTTTCAAATCAAAGATGATGAAATAAAAAATTACTTCAATGAGAAAAAAGATGAATTCAAATTAAATGATGATTTATTTCATTTCAAAAGTGTAACTTTTTATAATTATGAAGATGCAATAA
>CAZVBT010000244.1:0-2444 GCA_964625385.1 uncultured Melioribacter sp.
CATCAAAATGGAAAAGTTATTTACGCAAATCCTGCTTCACTTAAAATTCTTAATGCAAATTCTCTTGATGAAATTATAGGCAAACCAGTAATTGATTTTGTCCATCCTGATTTTAGAAAAATAGCAATTGAAAGAATTAAAAAAGGAGCTAAAGATTTAAAACCATTGCCTCCGGTTGAAGAAAAAATTATAACACTCGATGGTAAAGAGGTTATTGCAGAAGTTGCCTCAATACCGTTTTACTTAAATGGTATTCTTGCTTATCAGTTAATTATTAATGATATCACCAACATTAAAAAATCAAATGAACAAATATTAAAATTATCCAAAGCAGTTGAGTTTAGTTCAACTGGTGTTGTTATAACTGATAAAACCGGAACAATCGAATATGTTAACAAAAGATTTGAAGAAATCACTGGCTATACTTTAGAAGAAGTAATTGGTAAAACTCCACGTATTTTAAAATCTGGCAAACAAGATTTAGAATTCTATAAAAATCTTTGGAAAACAATTTTAAAAGGTGAAAACTTTACCGCTGTTATGCTTAATAAGAAAAAAAATGGGGATTTTTACTGGGAATTAAACTCAATCTCATCTATTAAAGACACAGATGGAAATGTTACACATTTTGTTGCAATAAAAGAAGACATAACAGAACAAAAAATAATTGAACAACAATTATTAAAAGCTAAAGAAGAAGCAGAAGAAGCTGCAAAAGTGAGAACACATTTACTTGCAAATTTATCTCACGAATTTAGAACACCACTTGGCAGCATTGTGGGATATTCATCTTTATTAAGAAGCGATACTCAAGACGAAGAGGTTAAAAAAATTGCCACTCAAATAGAGATTTCTGGTAAAAGATTATTAAAGACATTTAACGAATTACTAACATTAACAGAATTAGAAACTGATGAGTTTGCAATCAATAATAATGAATTAGACTTACCTCTTTTCTGTAGCCAATTAAAAATTCTTTATGAAACTTTTGCAAGTTCAAAAGGAATTGAAATAAAAACCAATTTATTAACTGATGAACTTACAGCTTATACAGATGAAAATATATTAACAAAAATTTTATCATATATTATTGATAATGCAATTAAGTTCACCGATAAAGGTGAAGTAATAATTCAACTTGATAATCCAATTGAAAAAGGAAATAATAAATATGCCGTAATAAAAATTATTGATTCCGGCAGAGGAATTAAAAAAGAAGAACAAGAAATTATTTTTAAAGAATTTAGACAAATAAGCGAAGGCATTCGTAGAGATTTTGAAGGTCTTGGTTTAGGCCTAACTTTAGCAAGTCGCTTAGCAAAATTAATTAATGCAGAAATTCAAGTTGAAAGTGAATTTAACAAAGGCTCAACTTTCTCAGTTGTAATTCCATTAAAAAGTGACGAACTGAAAGATAATTTAATTGACTCTACTTTAAACAAAAGTTATAAACAAGAACAAAATGAATTTAAATCAATCAATATTTTAGTTGTAGAAGATAATCCATTAAACATGGATATTCTTTACAGAACACTTACTAAATTTGGAAATATTCATTCAGCAAGAGATGGTGTTAATGCTATTAAACTTGCAAAAGAAAACAACTTTGATATTATGCTAATTGATATAAATCTTGGCTATGGAATTGATGGCATTGAAGTATTAAACCAAATCAGAAAATTTGAACACCACAAAAACACACCGGCAATTTCATTAACAGCCTACGCATCGAATATGAGCAAAAAGGAATTCCTTCAAAAAGGATTTAACGAATACATTTCAAAACCATTCGAAAAGAAAGTATTAATTGACTTAGTACTGAAACTTACTCAGAAATACTCTTGATCTTGATCTTACCCTTGATCTTGATCTTATCTTCACTACTTAGCCACTAAATCCAAAAAGAAACACTTAAAATTCTCAATTCAACTTTACTAAATCAAACTTGATAATTCAAAAATAAGCCAATAAGTTTCAGACACGAATATTCTTTATAATTAACAAACAGGTTTAATATGAGTTTAAGTCTTATCGCAAAAACAATCAAAGCATCACCAACTTTAGCTTTGAATGAAAAAGCAGCCATTTTAAGAGAAAAAGGAGATCCAGTAATTCACCTTGGAGGTGGTGAACCCAAAAGTCGCGCACCAATGGATGCAATACTTTCAGCAGTTAATATGTTAAATAGCGGTGAAGTTCGCTATGCGCCAGCCGATGGGATTCCGGAATTAAAAAAATCTATAATTCGTTACACAGAAGAATTTTATCACAGAAAAGTTAATCCCGAAAATGTAATTGCAAGCAGCGGAGCAAAACAAGCAATAATGGTTGCACTTCAGGCAATTTTAAATCCGCAAGAGGAAGTTATTTTTCCTGCACCTTATTGGGTAAGCTATCCTGATATGGCACGTCTTGTCGGGGCAATTCCTGTCCCTGTTCTTCCG
>CAZVBT010000245.1:0-21100 GCA_964625385.1 uncultured Melioribacter sp.
TTAACATAAATATATCGCCACGGTTGATAATTCATTGCACTAAATGCCCATGAAGCTGCTTCAAATATTGTATTTAATTCTTCATCGCTTATTTCTTTTTCTGAAAATGATCTTGCACTCCATCTCTTTTTTATTAATTCATTTACTGGATAAATTGTATTTGCTTCTTTAATCATATCATCCTTTTTTATTACTAATAACTAAAATAAATAATATTCAGTTCCATTTACTTACTTTAATTTAGCATAAGGTTTTCCTAATTTTCTAATAATAAAATTTCAAAAAGAGGTAATAATGAAAAAGATTGTCTTTCTATTTCTTTCTTTTATAATTGTTTCATTTTCGTTTGCACAAAAACGAGCAATAACCATTGATGATTTATGGAAAATGAAAAGAATAGGCGACTATTCACTTTCGCCTGATGGTAAACTAATAGTTTTTGCATTAACAACTTATGATATGGATAAGAACAAAGGCAACACAGATATTTGGATTATGAATTCTGATGGCAGCAACTTAAGACCATTAAAAAATAGTGAAGCAAATGAAACTTCTCCAAAATTTTCTCCTGATGGCAAATCAATCACCTACGAAATGAATGATCAAATTTGGTTATGCGATTTAGACGGAAAGAATGATATTCAACTTACAAATCTTTACACAGGTGCATCAGGTTTAGTTTGGTCTAAAGATGGGAAATCAATTCTTTTTATTTCTTCTGTTTATCCAGATTGCAAGGATCAAAATTGTAACGAAGAAAAAGATAAAGCTCAAGAACAAAGTAAAGTTAAAGCCAAAATTTTTACTGAACTTTATTTCAGAAATTTTAATCAATGGCGTGGTGAAAAAGTTAGTCATTTATTTTACATGAATCTTGTAACAAAAGAAGTTAAAGACTTAACCCAAAATTCTTTTGCTGATGTTCCCCCAATTGCTTTGGGTGGAAATATTGATTACACTTTTTCACCTAATGCAAATGAAGTTGCTTTTACAATTAATTGGGATAATTACAAAAAAAATAGTGGAACTAAATTAGCAACAAGCACAAACAATGATATAGTTTTAATAAATCCTAATTCTGAACTTTCATACAAAACTATTTCAACAAGTAGAGGAAATGATAATCAACCAGTTTATTCTCCGGATGGAAAATACATTGCTTATCGTTCAATGGAGCGAGCAGGTTTTGAAGCAGATAAAGAAAGACTTTTACTTTTTGATAGATCAACTGGTAAAACTAAAGATATTACACTTAGACATGATTTATCTGTTGGTAAAGTTATTTTCTCACCAGATTCAAAATTCATTTTCTTTGATGCAGATAGAGAATCTTTTCATTCAATTTATAGAATAAATATCGAAACATCAGAATTAGAATTATTAGTTAAAGATGCTTATAGTAGTGATCAAATTATTTCACCAGATGGAAATACACTTTACTTCAAACATCAAAAAAGCACAATGCCTGTTGAAATTTTCAGTATGAATCTTCAGACTAAAGAAATTAAACAGTTAACTTTTGTAAATAAAGAATTACTCGCTCAACTTGAGATGAATTCAACTGAATCATTCTGGACAAAAGCAAAAGATGGAGTTCAAGTTCAATCTCTTTTAATTAAACCACCATTTTTTGATACAAATAAAAAATATCCATTACTTGTTGTAATTCATGGTGGACCACAAGGAACAACCGCAGATCAATTTCACTATCGTTGGAATTTACAATTATTTGCTTCAAAAGGATATGTTGTAATTGCTCCTAATTTCAGAGGCTCAACTGGATTTGGACAAAAATTTACCGATGCAATTAGTGGCGATTGGGGTGGTAAACCATATACCGATATTATGAGTTGTGTAGATAATGCAATTAAATCTTATAATTTTATTGATTCAAGAAATCTTTTTGCAGCTGGTGGTTCTTATGGTGGATATATGACAGCTTGGATTTCTACACAAACAAATAGATTCAATGCTTTAGTTTGTCATGCTGGTGTTTTTAACCTTGAAAGTATGTATGGAACAACCGAACAGCTTTGGTTTCCTGAATGGGAAAACAAAGGAACACCATGGCTAAATCAAAAACTTTATGATAAGTTTTCGCCACATAAACATGCAATAAATGTTAAAACACCTGTTCTTGTAATTCATGGCGCTAATGATTTTCGTGTTCCCGAAGAACAAGCATTTCAACATTTCACATATTTACAAAGAAGAAGCGTTCCAAGTAAATTTTTATATTTTCCTGACGAAACACATTTTGTATTAAAACCACAAAATTCAAAATTATGGTACAATACTGTTTTTGATTGGTTCGAAGAATTTAAAAAATAGGAGGGTAAATAATGAACACAAATCTTGATGAATTTGAAAAACAATTTAACTCTGAAAAAGAAGTACAAAATGGTTCTGATTATGTTGAAGAAAATCTTTGGTCTAAAGTTGAAAAAGTTGGAAACAAAATACGCTTTGCAAAAGATGTAAAAGCTCTTTACCGCTACATGCGAGATAAATATGTTCCATGGTACAGAAAATCAATTGTTATTGGTGCACTTATCTATTTTATTTCTCCTATTGATGCTATTCCAGATTTAGCACCATTATTTGGTTATCTTGATGATCTTGGCGTAATTGCCGCTGTAATTAAATTTTTAGGTAGTGAAATTTTACCATATTATGATTAAAACTATGAAAATAAGTCTTTACAAAATTTTTGTACTATTAATTTTTCTGTTTGGATGTTCATCATCCAACTATTTGCCATTGGAAACAGTTAAACAAGTAGATGTAAAAAAATATATTGGCAAATGGTACGAAGTAGCAAGTATTCCAAATAGTTTTCAAAAAGGTTGCAAATGTACTTCCGCTGAATATTCTTTAATTGATTCATCAACAATTAAAGTTGTAAACAAATGTAAAAAAGAAAATGAATTTGACAATGTTAATGGAAAAGCTTTTATAGTTGAAGGAAGTAATAATGCAAAACTTAAAGTTCAATTCTTCTGGCCATTTAGAGGCGATTACTGGATTATTGAACTTGATGATAATTATCAATATGCTGTTGTTGGTACACCAAGCAGAAAATATTTATGGATCCTTTCTCGTAAACCAACTTTAGATGAAAATATTTATCAAATGCTTCTGATAAAAATTAAAGATAAAAATTTTAATATAACTAAAATTCAAAAAACTAATCAAGATTGTAATTATTAAGGAGAGCTATGAATTTCAAAGTATTAAAAAGTGAAACTGTTTTTCATGGAAAAGTATTCGACGTCAGAATTGATGAAATTGAATACAACCGAACCAGAAATAAAGCTACAAGGCAAACAGCTATTCATCCCGGTGGGGCGGTAATTATTCCTGTTACAACTGAAGGAAAGTTAGTTTTTATTTCACAATATAGATTTGCACATAACGAAACTTTACTTGAATTACCTGCTGGTAAACTTGAAAAAGGTGAAGATCCAAAACTTTGTGCTGAGAGAGAACTAAAAGAAGAAACTGGTTATTCATCTAATAACATAATAAAACTTGGGAAAATTTATACTACACCAGGTTTTTGTAATGAAGTTCTTTACATATTTTTAGCAAAAGACGTAATTGATGGCGATCATGCACGCGAAGAAGGTGAAGAAGGAATTGAATTAAAATATTTTACATTAAAAGAAATAGATGAAAAAATTAAAAACGGCGAAATTATTGACGCTAAAACTATAAGTGCGGTTTATATGTACAGGGTAATGTATAATGTATAATTTATAATGTAGAATTGATAAAATATTTCATAAGCGATACTCTTTTGATTTGCTTGGATTGGTAAAATAGTTTTTTGAATTGTTAAAAATATTGAAGTCGTTAGTCTTAGATAAATTTATAATATTTTATCAAGCTGTTAGAATTTTTTAGTGCACTCTGCGGGATTCGAACCCGCGACCTGCTGATTAAGAGTCAGATGCTCTACCAACTGAGCTAAGAGTGCGTCGCAAAAATAAATAAATTTGACTAGCCTGCAAAACAAGTTTTTAAACTGTAATATTTATAATAGCTTGTGTGTAATTGTAACTGTCAAAAAGAAACAGAAAAATATTTCTAATGTATTTGATAGTTGTTAAGGCAGGTGAAGTTGGATGTATTTTTTTACATCAAATTTTTTTGCACAGCCGTTGTAATTCATATATCGGATTTTTCCATAAACTGGTCTTTCAAACCATGGGCGATCATGCACACCACCAATTGACCACGCAATACCAGTGTAACCATTTGGATCTCTGCCATCGAGTTCATATTTATCATTTAAGTTAATTGCAGTTTGAAGTGCTTCTTCCGGAGATTTTGTCCATTCAAGAATTTTTTTTGCCCAATACATTCTCATGTAACCATGCATTTTTCCGGTTCTAACCATTTCCATTTGAGCTGCATTCCATAAATCATCGTGTGTTTTTGCATGTTCAAATTGTTCAAGTGAATAAATAAAATCTCTTTTATCTTTACGATGTTGATTCAAACTTTCTTTAGCCCATTGGTGAAACCCTTCAAAGGAATCATAATTTGTATTGTAATAACAAAAGTTATCGGATAGTTCACGTCTTATTATCATTTCTTCCAAAAATGATTTTTTAGATTCTTCATTACTATCTATTTGATTGATAATTAATGCTACACGTTGTGGTGAAATTTGTCCAAAGTGAAAGTATGGTGAAAGATTTGATTGTGCATCGTGAGTTGGAAAATTTCTTTCTTCATTATATCGGAATAATTTTTTTTCGATGAAGTACTTTAAAGTTTTGTGAGCAGCTTTTTCTCCCGGTGTAATCCAATCAACTTCTTTTATTTCAAAATTTATTTTTAATACTGACTTAATTTCATTCCATTTTATTGTTTGCTTTGAATATTCAAAGTTCATTTTTTTGATTTTAGGAAATTCATCTAAAAATTCTGGAAGTAATTTCTGAATTTTGGGTCTAATAGTATATGCAGCAAATTCTTGTTTATTGCTTGTCTGATGAAAAGGTACAATATTATGAGCATCTATTTCATGAAATGCTATATTAATTTTATCATAAACAGATTTTTTCCATCGCCTTACAATTTTAAGTGGATTAAAATCAGTTATTAATAATCCAGCTTTAATTTTTATAATGAATTTTGGAATTTCTTCAGAAGGTTCTCCGCATGTTAAAACAAAAGGTATATTAAATTTTGAAAGTTCAGCTTCAAGTTCCTGAAGACCTTTTAACATAAAACCATATTGGCGAATTGTTGCTTCAAGAAAAGTAGGAACAAGATTAAAAATAACATAAAGAGGTTGATTTAATTCAATAGCTTTTTCTTGAGCATAAATCAATGCCCAATTATCATGAACACGATGGTCTCTTTGCATCCAATAAACAACTGGTGCGAAAGTAATTTTTTCATCTCTTAATATTCTTAATCTTTTTATGTTCATTTTCCTAATCTTATAATTTCATCATATTCTTGTTTTGTCAAAGGAATGACAGATAATCTATTACCTCGTTGAAGTAACTTCATAGTTTGTAGTTTTTTATTTTCTCTCATTTCGTCTATAGAAACAAAACGTGAAAATTTTTTAATTAATTTTATGTCAACCATGAACCATATTGGTAAATCTTTTTTGCTTTTGGGATCATAATGTGGATTAGCAGGATCGAATGCAGTAAAATCAGGATAGCCGTTTTTTACTACTTCACAAATTCCAGCCGCACAAGGTGGTTCGGAATTACTATGATAAAAAATTACTTTATCACCAATTTTAATTTCATCTCTCAAAAAATTTCTTGCCTGATAATTTCTTACTCCATCCCAATAAGTAGTTTGATTTTTGGATTTTGCTAAATCATCAATTGAAAAAACTTCCGGTTCACTTTTCATTAACCAATATTTTGTTGCCATTTTACAATTCCGATATTTTTATTAAATAAACAAATCATCTAATTTGGTTCATTGAGAAAAATATTTTATAAAGTTATGCTAAATATTGTTTAAGATATTTACCAGTGTATGAATTATTACATTTAATAATATCTTCTGGAGTACCAACTGTAACAATTTCTCCTCCTTTTTCTCCTGCTTCTGGACCAAGATCAATTATCCAGTCAGAACATTTAATTACATCAAGATTATGTTCAATAATTACAACCGAATTATTTTGATTTAATAACATTTCAAAACAGTTTAAAAGTTTCTTTATGTCATCAAAGTGCAAACCTGTTGTAGGTTCATCAAAAATAAAGAGTGTGTGTTGGTTTGTTTTTCTAAGTGATAAATGATATGCTAATTTTACTCTTTGTGCTTCACCTCCAGATAATGTTGTAGAAGGCTGACCAAGTTTTATGTAACCCAAACCAACATCTGAAAGAACTTGTAAAATATTTTTTAATTTATTGTGATCTTTAAAGAAAATGAGTGCTTCATCAACTGTCATATCTAAAACATCAACAATGTTTTTTCCTTTATAGGAAATTTCTCTTGTTTCTTTTTTGAAACGAGTACCTTTGCAATCTTCACATTCAAGATAAAGATCGGCAAGGAATTGCATTTCAATAGTAACGAAGCCTTCACCTTCACAAGTTTCGCATCTGCCACCCGGAACGTTAAAAGAAAAATAACCAGGTTTGTAACCTTTGGCGCGTGCTTGTGGTGTGTTTGCAAAAATTTCTCTTATAAGTTCATAACCCTTAACATAACTAATTGGATTTGAACGTGAAGATTTTCCAATTGGTGTTTGGTCAACTATTTCTATTTCGTCGATGTATCTTCCTCCTTCAATTGAATCATGCTTTCCAATTTTTGGTGGATTGCCTCCATTTAATTTTACGATACCACCATAAAGTATATCATGAATTAATGTTGATTTTCCGGAGCCGCTCACTCCGGTTATTGCCACAAATTTTTTTAAAGGAATTTCTACATTAATATTTTTTAAATTGTTTTCTCGAGCTCCAAATATTTTAATTGATTTTGTTTCTTGTGTTCTTCTTTTTTTAGGAATTGGTATTTGGAATTTTTTACTTAAATATTTTCCAGTTAATGAATTTTCATTTTTTATTATTTCATCATAAGATCCGTATGCTACAATTTCACCACCATTGATACCAGCTTTTGGACCAAGATCAAAAATTAAATCTGCTTCTTTCATCATTTCAGTATCATGTTCAACAACTAAAACTGTGTTTCCAATATCTCGTAAAGACTTTAAAATATTGATCAACTTTGAATTATCGCGAGGATGCAAACCAACAGAAGGTTCATCGAGTACATAAAGTGTATCCATTAATGCTGAACCTAATGAAGTAGCAAGGTTAATTCTTTGAGTCTCACCACCAGAAAGAGTGCTGCTTAATCTATCTAAAGTTAAATAACTAAGTCCTACATCATTTAAGAAAGTTAATCTTTTTACAATTTCCTGATAGATTTGATTAGCTATGGATTTTTCATATTCTGATAGTTTTAATTGTAAAAAAAAGTCTAAAGCTTTTTCAATAGATAAAGAAACAATATCGCCAATTGATTTGAAATTAATTTTTACGTTTAATGCCTCTCTTCTTAAACGTAAACCTTTACAAGCACTACAAGTTGTGTAACCTCTGTATTTACTAAGTAAAATGCGAATACCCATTTTATAAGTTTTTTCTTCAAGATGTTTGAAGAATCCTTTTAAACCGATGAAAGAACCAACACCATCCCAAATTAATTTTTTGTGTTCTTCAGTTAAATTTTTGTAAGGCACATTTAAAGGAATTTTCCCATTGTTGTTTTTAACAAGATCTCTTAAGTATTTACTGTATTTCAAAGTTCGCCAAGGAGCAATTGCGCCTTCCATTAAGCTTAGGTTTTGATTTGGGACGATTAAATCAATTTCGTAATCCATTGTTTTTCCAAAGCCTTGACAAACAGGGCAAGCTCCATATGGATTGTTGAAAGAGAAAAATCTTGGTTCTGGTTCTTCATATTTTATATCACAGCATTCATAAAATTTTGTGAAGTTTTTAATTTCATTAGTATCAGCATTTATTATAGTTAATCTGCCTTCACCTTCTTTAAATGTAGTTTCAATTGATTCAGCTAAAGATTCTCTGACATTTCCTTTTTTAATTTTAAATCTATCAACTACTACAAAAATATTTTGTTTTGATTTTGGTACTGTTTGAAGTGTATTTAAATCAACAATTTGATCTTTAATAAAAACTCTGAAAAATCCTTTTTTCTTTAATAGTTCTAATTCTTCTTTTACAGTTCTACCTTCGTGAGAGTGAATTGGAAAAGCCAAAAGAAATTTAGCTTGTTCATTTTGCCCTTCCAGCCAATTAGAGACTGTTGTAACTGAATCTTTAGTTACAACATTTCCACAAATGACGCAATAAGTTTTACCAATACGTGCAAAAAGTAAACGGAGATAGTCATAAATTTCTGTAACTGTACCAATAGTTGAACGAGGGTTTCGTGAACTTGTTTTTTGTTCGATTGCAACAGCAGGAGAAATTCCCCAAATAAAATCAACATCGGGCTTATTCATTCTTTCTAAAAATTGACGTGAATAAGAAGAAAGACTTTCAACGTATCGTCTTTGTCCTTCTGCATAAATTGTATCGAAAACTAAAGATGATTTTCCGCTTCCACTAACACCAGTGAAAACAACCAGTTTATTTTTAGGAATTTCAAGAGAGACATTTTTTAAGTTATGTTGTCTTGCACCTTTAACTATTAACTTATTAACATCAAGATTAATTTTCTTTTTTGCCATTATTATTTAATTGATTGAACAATATTTTTAACATTTTATTAAACTTAAAAATTCCTGCAAAGGTTACAAAAGAAACCCCGGAAATTATTATTGCAGCTGAAACAATAATTTTTGCAGAAATTTTTTCTCCTATAATTAAAGATGATAAAACAGTAGCTATCAATGGCTGGAGATAACTATAAATTGCTACTGAACTTGATTGAGTATTTTGTAATGCAAATGTAACAGTTAAATATGGAATAAATGTTCCTACGATTAATACTAAAGACAATGCTATATAACCATTAATTGGAATTAAAGAATAGTTGATTTGAAATAAACTTGGTATTGTAAAAGGTAATATCATAAACGAAGCAAAGATAAAAACGTAAGTAATTACTGTAAATGAATTGTAAATTTTCAACATTTTTTTTGAAATGACTAAATAGATTGCATAAAAACATGAATTGAAAATAATAAAAATATCACCAAGCAAGTTTTCGTTTAACGAAAATCTTCCAAAATCTATTAAATAAGCTACACCACTAAATGCAATAACAATTCCTAAAATTTTTAATAAACTCAATTCTTCTTTTTTCAAAAGCACAGCAACAATTAATGTAAAAATTGGAATTGTTGTAACTAAAATTCCAGCATTGACAGCATTTGTAATTGACAACCCCGCAAGATAAAAAAGTTGATTTCCTGCAACACCAAAAAATCCAAATAATGCAAATTGATAAAAATGCTTTTGGTCATTAATTATTTCTTTTTTGAAATTAAAAAATATGAGAGAAAATAATATTGCTGTTGAAACTACTCTAAAAAAAACAACACTCATTGGATTAAAATAAATCAATGCAAGCTTAGTTATTGGTGGTAATGCTCCGAAAGAGAGCTGAACGATTAATAACGGAATATGAACTTTAAATATTGTTTCTCTGCTAAATTTTTCCATTTCAAAATTTTATTACTCTATCATTCTTTATATCTTCTAAAATTAGTTTCTTTATATCTCCGAGTGATCTTTTTTTATTTTTTTTATAAATGGCTTTTAAGCTTTTTAACTTATTAATTGAAGCAAAGAACTGATAAAATGCTTTTACATAAACTAGATCTAAAAAAAGAATTTTTAAGAAAGTTTTAATAAAAGTTAAGAGGAAATAAATAAAAAGCTCAAATCCATTTAAATGGAAATAATGAAGTATAAATTTATTTCTCTTAGAAATCAGTTTTACTTTTTCAGAAGGTTCTTTTTTTATTGTTTCTGAATTTGGATGTTTGCAATAAGATGAACTATCATAAAAAAGTTTGTATCCTGCTTCCCAGGCTGTTAATCCCAAATCAACATCTTCGGCATAATATGGATTGAAAACTTCTTTGTAGCAGCCAAGTTGAACAAGCTTTTTTCTATCAATTAAAGAATTTGCCCCAGATAAAAAAAATGTAAAAAGTGTATTACGATTTTCAATAAAATAATTTTTAGTTGATGTAATGTTTGCAAAGGAATATTCAGGATATTTAGCCGCATCCTGAATTTTATTATCTGTCATGGAAACAATTTTAGACATTACACCAAATGTTAAATAATCATCAAAATATTTTAATAATGGTACAAAATATTTTTCTGTTAATTGAACATCTGTGTTTAAAATAAATACTAAATCTTTTTGAGCGACTTTTATTCCAGAATTTGTGTTGCCAGCAAATCCTTTATTAGTTTTATTTTCAACTATAATAATTTGTGGATATTTATTTTTAATAAAGTCAACTGAATTATCCGTGGAGGCATCATCAGAAACAATTATTTCATAATTATCTACTTCAGAAGTAATTAAAGCATTTAATAAGAAAGGAATATTGGTTTTTAATAATTCTACACCATTATAATTAGGAATTACAACTGATATACTTTTATTCATAATGGTATAAATTATTTTTTGTTTTGAGAAGATATTTTATTCTCAAGTTCTTTCAACTCTTTTATTTTTTCATCAAGTATTTGTTGTTGTTTTTTAAGCTCTGTTAACTGAGCATCAATTGCTTTTTCATATTCACTTTGGTTCCAATAACCACGTTGTTCAAAATAACCTTTGAAAAGCCAATTATGTTTTAATGCTTCCATGTTTTCAGCAAAACTATTTGTTGCTATTCTTGCATAATCACTTGTCTTTGCAAGATTAGTCAAAATAGATTGAACAGAATCGGCCATATTTTTATCAGCAACTAACTTACCCAAAGCGCCATTACCAGATTCAATTTTATTAACAAGTTTTTTAACATCAATTAGTGTTGAATCAACGTTTACTATAATTCTTTTAACGCCGTCTGTTGCATCAACAATGATATCCGAAATTTCATCCATTCGGTTTGTAATTAAGTTAAGACTTTTATCTGCAGATTGTGTAACTGAAACAGTTGAATTATAAAGAGATTCATCATTAACTAATTTACCAATAGAACCTTCACCTTTATTTATTCTATTAAAGATTTCTGAAAAATCTTTTGATAAAACATTTATGTTATGCATAATTGATTGAGTTTCATCAATTATAGCGGCAATGTTAATTGGATTTTTTGAAGGTATTTTTCCACCATCAACAATTTCAGCAGCATTCGGACTGCCAGCAGTAATAGTTACAATTTTTTTTCCAACTAATCCTTCTGTTTCAACAGCAGCTTGGCTATCAATGCGAATAAATTTTTTAAGTGAAACATCAATTATCATTACAACTTCAACTCTGCCAGAAGAATCATCTGTAAGTGAAATACTTTTTACACTACCAACATCATAGCCGCTTAATCTTACAGGTGCACCGGGTTTCAATCCTTCAATTTGATTGAAATATGTTTTTATTTCTATTGTTTGCGTAAAAAGTTTTTCTTTGTTACCAAGTAAAAAAATTGAGACTACAAGAAAAACAGTTCCAAGAAAAATAAATATTCCTAATCTTGCGCCTTCCAATTGTTTTAGCATTATTTCTCCTATTCTTTTACAATTTCATGACTAAAGAAATTTCTTAAAAATGGATCGGAAGAAGATGTTAATTCATCGAGTTTTCCTTCGTAAGCTATTTTAGAATCTTTTAAGAAAATTGCTCTGTCTGCTATTATTTCAGCACAAATCAAATCATGAGTTACAGCAATTGAAGTCATGTTCAATTTTTTTTGAAGATTAATTATTAGCTCGCTTATTTCTTTGGTTGTAATTGGATCAAGTCCTGTTGTTGGTTCATCATAAAGCATTAATTCGGGATCGGTTATAATAGAACGTGCCAAACCGATTCTTTTTTTCATACCACCGGAAAGTTCTGACGGCATTTTATCAATTGCGTCTTCAAGAGAAACTAATTCTAGAGTAGTTTTAACTTTATCATCAATTTCTTTTTGAGAAATATTAGGGAAATGTTTTTTTAAAGGGAACTCTAAATTTTCTCTTACAGTCATTGAATCATACAAAGCAGCACCTTGAAAAAGAAATCCAATGTTTTTTCTTACTTCGTTTAGTTCTTTGATAGTGAGTTTCGAAATATCTTTATTGTTAATAAATATTTTACCGGAATCAAATGGCATAAGTCCAATAATACATTTTAGCAAAACACTTTTACCTTGTCCACTTCTTCCAAAGACAACAAGATTTTCACCACGATTAACATTAAGAGAAATGTTATCTAAAACTTTGTGAGATTCAAATCTTTTTGTAAGATTTTGTATTTCAACTATCAGAGTGTTGGCCATATCCATAAAGATATTTTTACTAAAACCATATCAAAAATTAAAATCAAAAGAGAAGAAAGAACGACTGCGGTAGTAGAAGCTCTACCAACGCCTTCTGTTCCACCTTCGGCAGTGTAGCCTTTGTAACAACCTACAATCCCAACTATAAATCCAAAGACAAATGTTTTTCCAATGCCGGGAATAAAATCACCAAACTCTATTGCTGATATTACTGAATCAATAAAATATTTAATTGTCATACTTTCGCTTAAAACAATGGCAAAGTATGTTCCAATTAAAGAAATAAAGATAACATAGATTGTTAAAATTGGTAAAATCATTGTTGTTGCAACAACTCGAGTAACTACTAAATAATTGAAGGGATCTACAGCTGAAACTTCCATAGCATCAATTTGTTCTGTAACGCGCATTGAACCAAGTTCAGCACCTATTCCAGAGCTAACTCTGCCGGCAAAAATTAAAGCGGTAATAACCGGACCTAATTCACGAATAACAGAAATTGAAACCATTGCCGGTAAAAAATCTGTTGCACCGAATCTTTGTAAAACAGGTTGGCTTTGCATTGTAAGTACAATTCCAATTATCAATCCGGTTATACTTACAATTCCAAAAGTTTTAACACCAAGTTCATCCATGTGTTTTTTTATTTCACGGATTTCATAAGGTGGTTTAAAGACTTGCTTTACGAATTGAATATTGAAAACTGTTAAGCCAGTTATTGTGGCAAAAAAATTGTAAATGTAATCTAAGTAGGTTAATCTTTTGCCATATTTAATTTTTGGGATTTTCATTTTCGGAAAAATTCTTGTTGAAAAGATAAGAAAGTTTTAATAAAAGTATTATTAACCAGTAATGTTTTTGTAATGATTTATAACCGGATCACAATCTTTCATAATTAAAATTGCTATTGCATCGATTCTTGAAGTTACATTATCAAGATTATTTTCAATAAGATAGGCATAAGCAATTTTTTTTACCTGATTTATTTTAGTTTTTGTAAATGCAAATTCTGGTGAACCAAATTGCAATGATTTTCTGGTTTTAACTTCAACAAAAACAATTTCATCATTGTCTTTTGCGATGATATCAATTTCACCGTGACCATATTGATAATTCATTTCAACAATTTCATATCCAAGATTCTTTAAAAAATTAGAAGCAATTTCTTCGCCTTCTTTTCCTTTAGTGCGTTTGTTGGTCGGATTATTCATCGAATATTTCTAATTGTTGTTTTTGGCTGTATAAATTCTTTAAAAATGTTTTTCTGTGATAAATAGTTTCTCCAAATTTAATAATTGCATCACGATGTTTTTTAGTAGCGTAGCCTTTGTTATTTACCCAATCGTAGTATGGAAATTTATTCGATAATTCCTCCATAATTTTATCGCGGGTTACTTTTGCAACAATTGAAGCGGCAGCAATTGAAAAAGATTTACTATCACCCTTAATAACGGGAAATAATTTTGCACCATGTTGAAAAGTTTTATTTCCATCTATCAAAATTAAGTCAGGTGAATATGAAAGATTATCAACGGCAATTTTCATTGCTTTTAATGAAGCTTGTAAAATGTTTATTTCATCAATTATAAAATTATCAATCACACAATAAGAATAGGTAAGTGAATTTTCTTTTATCCACTCGTAGAGATAATTTCTTTTCTTTTCAGATAATTTTTTTGAATCAGTAATTTCGGGATGAAAACTTTTTTTGCTAAAAATAACAGCTGCAGCTACAACAGGTCCAGCCAAAGGACCACGTCCAGCTTCATCTACACCGGCTATTATTTTAATATTTTTTGAAAAATATTTTTTATCAAATTGCTTTAATGAGTTCATTAAAATTCATTAATAATTGCGAAATGTATTTTACCATCTGTAAATGAATCACCTTTACCTAAAGCAAAACTGATTCCTAAAATTCCAATTCCGGTTTCAATATTTATTCCGAAGCCATAACCAACTTTAAATTCTTTTTGAGCTTGCAATGCAAAAATACTATTCTCATTTAATTGAAAATAACCGGTGTCAAAAAAAAGATATCCATAAGAATATTTTGAAAACAAAAATCTGTATTCAAAATTTGTCCATAAAACTCTATTACCTAAAAATTGCTTTTCTCTATAACCACGCAACGAATTAGTTCCACCTAAATAAAACAAATCGCTTATATCGGCAAAGTTACCTTTTAATTCTTTCCCATGAATAGACAAAGATAAAATTTGTTTGTAAAATAATTCTGTAAAAAATGAAAGATCAAATTCGACTTTTTGCATTGAGGTTTTAGTTGTTATAAAATCACTGAATTTTTTTGAGAAATATTTGTAGGAACCATTGAATAGTAATCCTGATGATGGTGAGTAAACAAAATCACGAGTATCGTGTTTAATTGAAAAGCCATAAGATAATGCTGAAGAATTATAAATGGTAGAATTTAATTTTGTTAAAGAAATTGTTGATTGTGAACTTAAAATCAGTGAAACAGAAAAATCACGATTAGATAGATATTCAAAAGAAGATTCAAAATTACGCTGAATATATATTGAATCTTGTTTTCTTTGATACAACCCAAGTTGAATATTGAACGGAAAATTAAAAATCCATGGCTCTAAATATTTTATATCTAAATCCTGAGATGTTTTGTTTAGTTGCTGCCACCTAAATTTAAAGTATCTGCCAGTTCCAAAAAGATTTTCAAAACTTAAGTTCAAGAAACCAGTGAAATAACTTTTCTCAAACTGTGAAGAGGGAACATAACCTATTATTCCATCGAATGAATTTGTTTCTTTTTCTTTAACTGATAATTTTAATACACCTTTATTTTCATTTGTTAAATAAAAAATTGGTTCATCAACCGTCTCAAAAAATCGTAGCCTGTTTAATTTATTCTTTATATTATCAATATCATTCTGCACATAGTGTTGATTTGTCTTTAAACCAGTTTCTCTAATAATTACATAGTCTTTTGTCTTCGAATTCCCTTCAATTATATATTTATTAATGTAACATTTTATGTTTTGTTCTAATGACAATAAAAGATTTGTAGAATAAAATTCATTTTGCTTTTCAAAAGAAATATTTTCGATTGTAATTTTAGCAAAAGGATAACCGTTGTTTTCCAAATATGTAATTGCTTCATCAATTGCTCTTTGTAAACTTGCCTCAGAAAAATTTTTATCATATAAAAATTTAAATTGGTTTTTGATACTTGTTGAGTCTTCGTAATTCATATTGAAAGAAATGTTTTTCACAATGGCTGGCAAACCCTCATCAATTGAAATCTCAATGAGTTTTTGTGTCGTATCAACATATAAGTTGTTAATACTTGAGAAATAAAAACTTTCATTCTTTAAATTGGTTTCAATTCTTGATTTTATTGTATCACTGAATCCATCATAAAAATTAGTTTGATTGTTCAAACTAATCCACTTTAAATAAATACTTTCGCTAAAAAATTTATTTCCGTTAACTGAAATTTTAATTTGTGAATTAATTGTAATGGATGTGTTAATAAATACAAAGAAAAGGAGTAAAATTTTGTTAAAAGAAAAACCAACAAAAATCTTTTTCATTAGAAATTTATGTGGTTGGGCTATCGTTAATTAACTTCATTTTTTTACCAATCGGAGTAATTGAAATATCAGGATAAAAATTATCAACAAGACTTTTTTCAACTTCGCAGGTTTCAATCATTGTAGCGTTAAGCATTCCAAGTTTAGTTGAAAATTTAAGAGCATCTTCAAAAACAAAAGAGTTTTCAATTGAATAAGCAATGCCTGCGGTAAAAGCATCGCCGCTTCCAGTTGAATCAAATAGATCAACTTCAGGAAAATTTACTTTATAAATGAAATCGAACTTAGATGCATAAATTGGTTTTTCACCATCTGTAAGAAATGACCACTTAACACCTTTCTTATTTAAATCATGCAAAAAATTTATTTTATTTTCTTCGAATGATAAATTTATGTTGAGTGATTTTTCAATTTCAGAAATATTATTGTGCACAATAGTTGGTTTCGCCTGATAAGATTTTTCAAGATGAGAACCATAAGTATCAAGAATTGAAATTTTATCATACTCATTTGCTAAATTAATTCCGTATGAAAAAATATCATCAGTTTCGGTGCAAGGTGAACTTCCGGCAAAAATGACTATTGAACAGTTTTGAATCATTTTATCAAGTTTTAATTTAAAGTCTCTAACTTCATTACCTGATATTTTTGAATTCAACCCAAAAAAGGTAGTTACTCTTTTGTTATCTTTTTCAATAATTAAATCAGCAATTCTTGTTTCAGATTTTGTTGATACAACACTAAAATCAATTTTATCTTTCTGAAGGCAATGACGTAAAATTTTTCCATTATTTCCACCAAGAAAAGTAAACGCATGATTTTTTAATCCAAGAAAATTTAACTGACGCGAAACATTAATGCCTTTGCCACCGGCATAAAAATTTTCATCAAAAGCCCGATGAGACTTTCCCAAAGAAATTTCTTTTACGAATAATCTTCTTTCAAGAAGTGGATTTATGGTTACAGTTAAAATCATAATTTTAAGGTCTATATCCGGGCCAACGGCTATAGTCCGGATTAATTAAACGATAATCACCAAAACCAGTTTCATCTACAAAAGTAAAGCTTCTATTTAGATCATAGTAATCCCAAATTTCATAAGGTTTGGAATCTGAATCTAATGGATGACGTTCAACATAACTTGGCGGACCGAAAGTAACATAAATCATTCCCATATCGCTTCTCCAACCTTCACCAAAGCCTTTGAAGTTTTTGTTTGCATATTCAATTCTTCTATAATATTCATAAAGCACAGGATTATCTTCACTTTGTTTATTTGGTTTTTTTGTTTCCCAGAATGCAAGGAAGTGATTCATTTTAGTTTCATAGTCAGTTGCATTTTTTATGAAATCAATTTCTTTAGGGGAAGCAATGTAAATCATTTGTTCAATAGCTTTATCTAAATCATTAATTGAATTTGGTATTCCGAATATCTTCGAAACAAAATTTTTATCTGTTGAAGTAACTTCTTTCCAATCAGAATTTTTAAGTATTATTTTAAAATTATAAGCGCCTAAGGTAAAGCTGAGTTTATTGATTGTAAATGAAATAAAATTAGCACCAGGATTTAGAGTTCGTGGTTGCATTTGTTTAGTAGAGGTATTCATTTTGAAATCATTTAACTGATACTCTAAAAAAACATCCTGTTGTTTATTGCTGTATGCTGTAAAGAAAAATGAAATTGAAGAATCTTTGTTTGTGAATACACAAGAAACATTAGGAACAATTTTGTCACCGGTTGAATCTTTAATAACTTCTGAAATAAACATTAAATCACTGATATCCAAAGAATCATTTATGCTTCTTACATTTAATGGAATTTCTTTTGAGGCAGTTCTGCGTGAGTTGCCATCTTCGAATATTGTTTTAAGAAAATATTTCCCTGGTGTTAGTTCCCAATTTTTTAAACTTATGCTGTAGTTATTTCTTGAAATGGTTTTATCATAACTATCCGTTGTAATTTTTTCTTTCCAGGATTTTTCTGAAATGATGTTGTTTTTGTTTTCATTCATCAAGCTTAGAGTTATGATATAATTTGCATCGAAAAAATCTTCTCTTTTTACGAATGATAAACTTGAATATGGTACTTGAACATAAATATCAATTTTGGTTTTAGATGGTAAATTACTTTTGTATTGAGCTATATCAAAATAAAATGGAGTTGTAAACAATGACTGATTTTTGTTATTCAAATATTCTACTTGAGAAAAGGTGAGAGAATATATTGATAATACAATTATAATTAGCTTTTTCATTTAATTTCCTTTTAATGAATTATCTTTCCAAATAAATCATATTCATTACAATCAATAATTTCTACATTGTAAAATTGACCAACAGTTAAAGTTTCTTTGCCTGCTTTAATAATTACTTCGCCATCAACTTCAGGTGCATCTTTCTCAGTTCTTCCAATAAAATTATTTCCATCAAATTCATCAATTATAACTTTTAATTTTTCCCCAATTAATTTATTGTTTTTTCCCTCGCTTATTTCTTTTTGAATTTCCATTAATGTTGATTTTCTCTCTTCTTTTACTTCTTCGGGAATTGGATCACCTAAAATAAAGCTAACGGTATTTTCTTCAACTGAGTAATTAAATACACCAACCCGATCAAATTTTACATCTTTAATAAAATCGCAAAGCTCTTCAAAATCTTTTTCGGTTTCAGCAGGATATCCAACAATAAATGTTGTTCTTAGGGTTAAGTTTGGAATTTTTTCTTTCAAAGTATTTAGTAATTCAATCGTTCTTCTTTTTGTAATTCCTCTTCGCATGCTTTTAAGAACATTATCTGTAATATGTTGAAGAGGAATATCAATGTACTTACAAATTTTTGGATTGTTAATAAATTCATCAATTAAATTTTCAGGGAAGTGTGAAGGATAAACATAAAGTAATCTTATCCATTCAATTCCATCCACTAAAGATAAATTATGTAAAAGCGCAGCAAGATTTCTTTCACCATATAAATCTATTCCGTAATCAGTAGTATCCTGACCAATAATAATTAATTCTTTTACACCTTGTTTAGCTAAAGATTTTGCTTCATTGATTAACTCATCCATTGGTTTGGATTTATGTTTGCCACGCATTAAAGGTATTGCACAGAATGAACAAGGGTTATCGCAGCCTTCTGAAATTTTTAAGTATGCAAAATGTTTTGGTGTAGTTAAAAATCTTTCACCCAATAGTTCATATTTTAAGTTGCCGCCAAATTCTTTAACAATTCCATCATAAGCTTCTGTGCCAAAATATGCATCAACTTCAGGAATTTCTTTTCTTAAATCATTCATATATCTTTCAGATAAACAGCCAGCAACAACAACTTTCTTAACTTTGCCTTGCTTTTTTAATTCGATAGCCGAAAGAATAGTATTTATTGATTCCTCTTTTGCAGCCTCAATAAATCCACAGGTATTAATAACGATTGAATCAGCATTGTCAGAATCATGAACTACATCAAATTTATTTAACTTAAGCTGATTCATTAATCTTTCAGAATCAACAGTGTTTTTAGAACAACCTAAGGTTATAACAGAAATTTTATTTTTTTCTTTCATTGATTACTTTCAAATCATTTTATCAAAAGCAAATAAAGATAAACTATTGGCGAAGAAAAAATTAATGAATCGAAACGGTCCAATATTCCACCATGTCCGGGAATAATAGATGAAGAATCTTTCACATTTGCATCACGTTTAATTAAACTTTCTATCAAGTCCCCTATTTGACCAAACACACCAACAATAATTCCGATTATTATTGCATCTGTCATTGTTAGAAATTCAAGCATGAATGATTTGGAAACAACCATTCCAATTACTGAAAAGATAAAACCAGCTATTGCACCTTCCCAACTTTTTTTGGGACTAACCCTTGGCATTAATTTATGCAAACCATAAGCACTTCCGATGAAATATGCAGCTGAATCGCACAACCAAATTGAAATAAGAATAGATAAAATTAAATAGCCGCCTTGTGTATAAGTAAAAGATGAATCAGCATAAAATTGTCTTAAGTTAATTATTGATGCTGAAAAAATTCCTATGTAAAATATTCCAAGTAAAGCTGACCCAATATTATTAATAGCTGAAGATTTATTTCTAAACAATTCTAATAATAACAACAGAATTATTATTAAAATAAAAAGCAAATGATAGTCAATTATTAATTTGTATTCATTTATAATTAAAACAGCAACTGCAAAAAAACCTACCAGTTTATTCGGGAAAGAATTTTTACTTCTAAGCATTGAAGAATACTCATTAAAAGAAACTAGACCGATAAATAAAACAAAAATTAAAAAAGGAATTTTACCAATTAAACACAAAGCAACAATGAATGGAATACCAATTAATGCCACAAGTATTCTTGATGTTAAATTGTTTAATTTTTTACTCATTCGTTGTTATCCTCTAAATTCGAATTATTTATATCATTTAAAATATCCAAAGCAGTTTCAACATCATTTTCTTTAACAAAAATTTTAATTGGAGCAGAACCAACATAAGAAAGATTTAATCGCATACGATCTTCTTTTGAAAATATCACTGCATCAATACCTGCACTTGTTAGATTTGATTTAACCATTTCAGCTTCAATAAAATCGGAAGTTTTAAATACTTCCTTCCAATCTGAAAGTGAAACATTTAAATCATCATAATCAGTAAATTCATTGGCAGAAATTAACTCAATATTACAATCAGTACAGATTTTAATTCCATCAACATATTCAGCTTTGCATTTTGGGCAAATCATTCTTCGTTTTCCTTTCTAATAAAAAGTAAATCGTAATTCTTATTTAAGTAAAAAATAAATGAAGAAAAAACAATTAAAAATAAAATGAACAATCCTAAATTAGACAAAAAAGAACCCTGTTGTTTTACATTGCTTGATATTAATTCTTCTGAACCAAAAATTAAAAATGCAATTACTGTAAAAAAATTATTTAAAAAATGCAGAACCATCGAAACAACTATGGAATTACTTTTATAAACTGCATAACCAAAGTAAAATCCAAGAGCTATTAAAGCAACTAATCCATAAGGATT
>CAZVBT010000246.1:0-5271 GCA_964625385.1 uncultured Melioribacter sp.
GAAGAAGCAAAACGTTGATCTTCGCTCATATATGTTCTGAAATACATTTGTTGTGAATCATGAAATTTTGAAGTGTAAGGAACAGGTTTATATGGATCACTGAGATATTCATAAAAGTCATTTTTTTGATTAATCGGCTCTGTCCATGTAAGTTTATTTTTTACATTAATAAATAAATTTTGTTGAACTAAATTTTCAGGTGGCCATTTTTCATTACTGATCCATTCATTAATTCCTGTTCTGTAAGTTGTAACTTCAGGAATATTAATTTCACCTTCACCTTTTAGGTAATAATTGAAAAATGGTGTTATAAAATTTTTATTATAAGTTTCACTAGTGTTTTCAGGAAATTTGAAATCACCAAAAAAACTTCCATCACTTCTTGCCCAACCGCCATGAGACCAAGGTCCCATAATCAAATGAGTATTATTTTCTTTATTCTTCTCTTCTATTGATTTGTAAATATTAAGTGGACCATATAAATCTTCTGAATCATACCAGCCGCCAACTATTAAAACTGCTGGTTTTACATTTTTGAAATGTGGTAAATTATTTCTTGCTTGCCAGAATACATCATAATTTCCATGTTGAAGCATTTCATCCCAGAATTTTATTTGATGCTTCAAAAATTTTTCATTGAAGTTTGGAATTGCACCAACTTTTAAGAAAAAATTATACATATCAGGTGAAGGATAAGGTGGAATAGTTTTCCAACGTGTTGTTAGTGAATCTCTTTTTTGGCCAAAACCTTTAAAAAAATTAAATGACATCGAAAGAGTTAAAGCTCCACCATGATGCATATCATCTCCAATAAACCAATCAGAAATTGGTGCTTGTGGTGAAACAGCTTTTAATGCTGGATGAGAATCCATTAAACTCATTGCAGCATAAAATCCGGGATATGAAATTCCCCAAATGCCAACTTTACCATTGTTGTGTTTAAGATTTTTAACTAACCAATCTATTGTGTCATAAGTATCAGATGATTCATCAACATCTTTGTTACTTTTTTTATTTGGAATGTAAGGACGCATATCAACAAATTCACCTTCACTCATAAATTTTCCTCGAACATCTTGCATTACAAAAATGTAACCCGATTTTGCAAGTTCTTCATTTGGTCCTAAATTATTTGGAAATTTATCTTCACCATAAGGTGAAATGGTGTAAGGTGTTCTCATTAAAATTATCGGATAATTTTTTGTTGTATCTTTTGGTGAATAAACTGAAGTAAATAGTGTTACACCATCTCTCATTGGAATACGATATTCTTTTTTATTGTAATTTGATTTTATCCAATCAACACCTTGAGAAAAAACAAAATTAGTAACTAAAAGTAATATGAATAATTTTTTCATGTTAAATTCCTTTCTTAAAACATTGGTCTTCTTTGTGGAATTGAATTTGGGTCGAAGAATTTTCTTGGCAATTTTTCATCACGCATAGCAGCATTGTAAACAAAAGCAGCCATAATGGTTGCTGATTGTATTAAATCATTTTTAACAGTGTGGTCGTAAACATCCATATTAGAATGATGTGTTCTTGTATCATATTCAAGTTCATCTTGAATAAATTGAAAACCAGGAAGACCAACAGCATCAAAAGAAAGATGATCAGTTCCACTTGTATTTCTCAAAGTAACAGTTGAAGCACCTAAATCGTTAAAGGGTTTTAACCATTGTTCAAAAATTGGTATTACTTCAAAATTACCTTGAGCATAAATTCCACGAATTTTTCCGGAACCATTATCATAGTTAAAATATGCTGCTAATTTATCATACTCTGCTTTCTTTTCTTTTTTATCACGATCAAAAAAATGATTTTTTACATATTCACGTGAACCAATTAAACCTTCTTCCTCAGCATCCCAAAGAGCAATTCTGATAGTTCTCTTAGGTTGAACGCCCAATGCCTTCAAAATTCTCACAGCTTCCATTGCTACAGCTGTACCTGAAGAATTATCAGTTGCGCCTGTTCCGGCATGCCAGGTGTCAAAATGTCCACCGAGCATAACAATTTCATCTTTTAATTTTTTATCTGTTCCTGAAATTTCTGCAATTATGTTATAACCTAAAGAATCAGTATCAACAAAATTTGCCTGAACATCTAATTCTAAAGTAACAGGAATTTTCTTTTGAAGAATGCGAACTATTCTATTATATTGTTCAACAGCAACTACAATTTGAGTTAAAGGAATATCAGAACTTTTACGATACGAGCCACCACTTTGAACAAATATAGTTCCATGTTTTCCACGTGATGGTTCAAGAATTACTTTTCCACCTTCTTGTTTTACAAAGTTTAAAATTTTGTTTTGTAATTCTCTTTGAGTACGCATTTGTTCAATTTGCTCGGGAGTAAAATTTCTTCTGCCTGAAGCATCTGGAGTCATTTGTAATTTTTTTAAGTCATCATCAGAATACCTTGTTGCTTCTGCTTCAAAAGAAAGTGGAACTTCCTGTTCACCTCTAATTAAAACTATTGCATCTTTCAATTTACCTTTGAACTGATTTAAATCTTCTTCCTTTTTTATATCAATTAAAATTGCATTTCCAGAAATTGAATTTTCAAGACCGGCTGTCCAAGCTTTTGGGTAAGCAATTAATGGCATGTATTGAGGTGATGTCATAGCAGCATAAAACTTTTTTAATTCCCAACCACGGCCAAGAGTTCCGTAAGATTCCATTTGTGAATTAGTTAAGCCAAACTCTTTTAATTTTTCTACAACCCATTTTCCGGCTTCTCGATATTGAGGTGAGCCTGCTAAACGAGGTGCATAAACATCGCAAAGGGAACTCATTAACTCAGGTATCTTTGAATTTTGCAAACCCTCCTGACGAATTCTTTGCATCATTTGATAATCTATTTTTTCCTGTGCTATAACTTGAAATGATATTATTATTAACCAAAAAAATACTTGTTTGAGTTTCATAGTAAACCTTTGATTTGTTGTTTAAAAGTTTCAGTTCAACTTAATAACTTTGTTGATAAAATGAAACAGAAGGATAATAATTTGAAGTGACTGAAAAAATTATTGGTAAAGTATGATTATTGTCTTACTGAGAATTATTTAAATGTTTTAATCTTATTTTTCTCTAAACCTCAAACTTAATCTTGATCTTACTCTTAATCTTACACCTAAACAGCTCTTGATCTTGCTCAATATAAAATTATTAAATTAAGGGAAAGATTATGATTAAATTCAAGATTAAGATCATG
Source organism: uncultured Melioribacter sp. (assembly GCA_964625385.1). GTDB lineage: Bacteria > Bacteroidota > Ignavibacteria > Ignavibacteriales > Melioribacteraceae > Stygiobacter. The sequence continues at coordinate 3,220 of CAZVBT010000246.1, forward strand.
AGAAAGATTAAGATCACGAGAAAGATTAAGATCATGAGTAAGATTATGAGTATGAACAAGAGATATGGGTTTATCTATTCTATTTCAGCATAGCCTAAAATTGGGCGCAGCCATTTTTCAACTTCCTTTAAAGATAATCCTTTTCTTTGTTTATAATCTTCAACTTGATCTTTTTGAATCTTTCCAACGTTAAAATATTTTGCCTCGGGATGAGAGAAATAAATTCCACAAACTGAAGCCGCAGGATACATTGCTAAACTCTCGGTTAATTTAATTGAAGTATTTTTTTCTACATCAAGAATTTTCCAGATTGTTATTTTTTCTGTGTGGTCAGGTTGAGAAGGATAACCCGGTGCCGGACGAATTCCCTGATATTTTTCAGAGATTAATTCTTCATTAGATAAATTTTCATTTTTAGAATAACCCCAAATTTCTTTTCTAACTTTTTGATGTAATAATTCTGCAAATGCTTCAGCCAATCTATCTGCAATAGCTTTTATCATTATTGAATTATAATCATCATGATTTTTTTCAAATTCATTAACTAATTTTTCAATGCCAAATCCAGATGTAACGGCAAACATTCCGATGTAGTCAATTATTTTTGTTTCTTTAGGTGCAATAAAATCGGAAAGCGCTAAGTATGGTAAATTTTTTGCTTTTTGTGATTGCTGACGGAGTGTATGTAAAGTTGCAATTATTCCTTTTATATTTTCATTGTAAACTTCAATATCATCGTCAAATGAGTTCGCCGGAAAAATTCCAACTACACCATTTGCTGTTAATAATTTTTCATTAACAACTTTATCTAATAAAATACTTGCATCATCGAATAATTTTTTTGCTTCGTTTCCGAATTCTTTGTTTTCAAAAATTGAAGGATATTTACCTTTGAGTTCCCATGTTAAAAAGAAAGGTGTCCAATCAATATAGTTTTTAATTTCATTTAATGAATAATCATTAAAAACTTTTACGCCGATGAAATTTGGTTTTGGTGGGTTATAATTATTCCAGTCAATTGAAAATTTATTTTTACGTGCAAATTCAATTGTAACAAATTCTTTTTGCTTATGTTTTTTTTCATGTTCAGTTTTAAGATTATGATACTCATCTTTGATTTTTTTAACAAAGTTATCTTTTTGATCATCACTTAATAAATTACTTACAACACCTACACTTTTAGAAGCATCAAGAACATGAATAGTTACATTTGAATATTCGGGTGCAATTTTAACAGCAGTATGAATTCTTGAAGTTGTTGCGCCACCAATCAAAAGTGGGATTTTTAATTTCATTCTTTCCATTTCTTTTGCAACGTGAACCATTTCATCAAGTGATGGAGTTATTAAACCACTTAATCCAATTACATCAACATGTTTTTCAACAGCTGTTGAAAGAATTTTATCGCTTGGAACCATTACGCCTAAATCTATTATATCATAATTATTGCAGCCTAAAACAACCCCAACTATATTTTTGCCAATGTCGTGAACATCCCCTTTTACTGTCGCAAGTAAAACTAAACCATTCTTTTTTGTATTTCCTGAAATTCTGTTTTGCTCTTCAATAAATGGAATAAGAAAAGCAACAGCTTTTTTCATTACTCTTGCACTTTTAACAACTTGAGGTAAAAACATTTTACCTGATCCGAATAAATCACCTACTACATTCATTCCATTCATTAACGGACCTTCAATTATATCAAGTGGATTTGAGTATTTTTTTAGCGCTTCATTAAGGTCGTTTTCTATGTAATCTGTTATTCCTTTAATCAAAGAAAATTTTAATCTTTCTTCAACGTTTGTATTTCTCCATTCTTCAACAACACTAATTTTTGAGTCATCATTATTAATTATTGAATTTGCGTATTCAATTAATTTTTCAGTTGCATCAGGTTTTCTATTAAAAATTACATCTTCAACTTTTTCTAATAAATCTTTTGGAATGTTTTCATAAACTTCGAGTTGACCTGCGTTCACAATTCCCATATCCATTCCAGCTTCTATTGCATGATACAAAAATGCTGAATGCATTGCTTCACGAATTTTATCA
>CAZVBT010000247.1:0-5851 GCA_964625385.1 uncultured Melioribacter sp.
GAATAAAGTTTTAATAAAAACTTTTATTAATTTTGCATATAAAAAATATATTAACTCCAATTTTAAGCTAAAAAGGTAAAATATGAGCAATAATAATTACAATGAATTAGATGAAATTGAATTACGAGAATGGCTTGAATCTCTCGAATATGTTCTTCAAACAGGTGGACCAGAAAAAGTAAAAGAACTATTACATAACCTTGATGCTTATGCACAGGAAAATGGTGTTGAACTACCATTTACAGCAAACACACCTCACATTAATACAATTCCTAAATCAATGCAGCCACCATATCCGGGTGGAAGAGAAATTGAAAGAAGAATAAAAAGTTTAATTCGCTGGAATGCAATGGCAATGGTTGTTCGTGCCAACAAAGAAGAAAGTGGAATTGGTGGTCACATATCAACTTTTGCTTCTGCAGCAACATTATACGAAGTTGGTTTCAATCATTTCTTTCGTGGAAAAGATGGAAACCATGAAGGTGATATAATTTATTTCCAAGGGCATGCAGCTCCCGGCATTTATGCACGCGCTTTTCTTGAAGGCAGAATAACAAAAGAACAACTTGAAAATTTTCGCCGTGAATTAAAACCGGGTGGCGGACTTTCATCTTATCCTCACCCTTGGCTTATGCCCGATTTTTGGGAATTCCCTACAGTTTCAATGGGCTTAGGACCTATTCAAGCAATTTATCAAGCAAGGTTTAATCGCTATCTTGAAGATCGTGGATTGAAAAAACCAAGTGATCAAAAAGTTTGGGCTTTCCTTGGTGATGGTGAAACTGATGAACCTGAAACTTTAGGCGCTATTACTCTTGCCGCTCGTGAAAAGCTCGAAAATTTAATTTTTGTTATCAATTGTAATTTACAAAGACTCGACGGACCAGTTCGCGGAAATGGAAATATTGTTCAGGAACTTGAGGCTATTTTCCGTGGTGCAGGCTGGAATGTTATTAAAGTTATTTGGGGAAGCGATTGGGATCCATTACTCGAAGCAGATAAAACTGGTTTGCTTATAAAAAGAATGAATGAAACTATTGATGGTGAATCTCAAAATTATATTACACGCGGCGGAAAATATGTTCGTGAACATTTCTTCGGAAAATATCCGGAGCTTCTAAAATTAGTTGAAAAATACACTGATGAACAACTTGAAAAAATGAAACGTGGTGGCCACGATCCCGAGAAAGTTTATGCCGCTTATAAAGCTGCTGTTGAACACAAAGATGCACCAACAGTTATTTTAGCAAAAACAGTTAAAGGCTACGGACTTGGTGAAGCTGGTGAAGGTAAAAATATTACTCACTCTCAAAAAAAATTAAATGAAGATGAATTAAAAGAATTCAGAACTCGTTTTGCTATTCCAATTAGTGATGAAGATATTTCCAAAATGCCTTTTTACAGACCCGATGAAGATTCAGCTGAAATTCGTTATCTAAAAGAAAGAAGAAAAACTCTTGGTGGTTACATTCCAAAACGAATAATAAAATCTGCGCCTCTTAAAACTCCTGATGAAGATATCTTTAAGGAATTTTATGCTGGAACTGAAGGACGTGAAGTTTCAACTACAATGGTTTATGTAAAAATTCTTGCTAAACTTTTGAAAGATAAAGAAATTGGTCATTTAATTGTTCCAATTGTTCCTGATGAAGCACGTACTTTTGGAATGGAAGCTTTATTTAGACAAGTAGGAATTTATTCTCACGTTGGTCAGCTTTATGAACCAGTTGATAAAGATATTTTCCTTTATTACAAAGAAGCAAAAAATGGTCAAATATTGGAAGAAGGAATTACAGAAGCCGGTTCAATGTCTTCATTCATAGCTGCTGGAACTGCTTACGCAACTCATGGAATTAATACTATTCCATTCTTTACTTACTATTCAATGTTTGGTTTGCAACGTGTTGGAGATTTAGTTTGGGCTGCTGCAGATATGAGTTGCAAAGGATTTTTAATTGGTGCAACTGCTGGTAGAACAACTCTTGCAGGCGAAGGTCTTCAACATCAAGATGGAAATTCACATGTTCTTGCTTATCCAATTCCAAACTTGATTGCATATGATCCTGCATTTGCATACGAACTTGCTGTAATTATTCGTGATGGTATTTATCGCATGTATGAAAAACGTGAAAATATTTTTTATTACATCACAATTATGAATGAAAATTATGCTCAACCAAATATGCCTGATATTCCAAATATTAAAGAAGGTATTTTGAAAGGAATGTATAAGTTCAAATCAAGCGAACTAAAAAATCCCAAAGCATATGCTAATCTTTTAGGAAGCGGAACAATTCTTAATGAAGCAATTAAAGCCGCTGAAATTCTTGAAGAGAAATATAAAATATCAACTAATGTTTGGAGTGTTACAAGTTATAAAAATCTTCATCTCGATGCACAAGAAACTGAAAGATGGAATATGTTTAATCCCGATAAAGAACAAAAAATTCCTTACGTTGCAGAAATAACAAAAGATGAAAAAGGAATTTTTGTAGCTGCTTCGGATTATGTTCAATTTTTAAGTGATTCAATTGCAAAATGTTTGCCTTCAAAACTTCATTCACTTGGTACATTTGGATTTGGCAGAAGTGAAGGAAGGTCATCTTTACGGGATTTCTTTGAAGTTGATGCTAAACATATCGCTTATGCTACTCTTTACTCTTTATTTAAAGATGATAAAATCAAAATTGATGTTCTTAAAAAAGCACAAAAAGAATTAGGAATAAATCCGGAAAAAGCTAATCCGGCTAAATCATAATAATATTTAATAGGATGAAAATGATAGTTGATATTAATTTACCTGTAATTGGAGATAATATTCCCTCTGCTGATGTTGTTAAAGTTAATGTAAAAGAAGGGGACTCCATAAAAGTTAATGATGTTATTATAGAAATTGAAACAGATAAAGCAACAGTTGAAGTACCATCTGAAATAAATGGAATTGTTAAAAAAGTTTTTGTAAAAGAAGGAACAAAAGCAAAAGTTGGTGAACCAATTGTTTCAATCGAAACTGAAACTCAGACAGAAATTAAAGTTGAAGAAAAGCAAATAATTATAGAAGATTCTAAAACAGAAGAGAAAGCAGAAGAATTAAAACCAATTCAACATGTTGAAGTAAAAAAAGAAAAAGAACACACTCACATGCCTCAGTTGGTTAGCATACCAAGAGATATTTCCAAAACCGTTGCGCCAGCTGCTCCTTCTGTAAGAAGATTCGCACGTGAAATTGGTATTGATATTAATAATGTCCGGGGTTCTGGTAACCATGGCAGAATTACAATTGATGATGTTAAAACATATGCAAAAAATTTAAACCAAAAATTAGAAAGTGGTAACATTGTTGGCCCCGGTGTAACAATTGCAAAAGAAACTCTTCCAGATTTTTCAAAATGGGGAGAAATTGAAATTCAACCAATGAGTAATGTTCGTCGTAAAACTGCTGAACATTTATCATTCGCCTGGGCAACAATTCCACATGTAACACAATTTGACAAAGCAGACATAACTGAACTTGAAGAGTTGAGAAAAAAATATTATAAGCAAGTCGAAACCGCAGGCGGAAAGCTTACTATCACTGCAATTTTATTAAAAGTTGTTGCTTCTGCAATGAACGTATTTCCACAATTCAACAGCAGTGTTGATATGGGAAAAAATGAAATTATTTACAAAAAATACTTTAACATTGGTGTTGCCGTTGATACTGAAAAAGGGTTGCTTGTTCCAGTTATCCGTGACGTTGATAAAAAAAATGTAACTCAACTAAGTATAGATTTAGCTGAAATATCTAAAAAAGCTAGAGATAAAAAAATATCTCCGGATGATATGCAGGGAGGTTGTTTTACAATTTCAAATTTAGGTGGAATTGGCGGTACTTATTTTACTCCGATAGTTAATTCACCTGAAGTTGCAATTCTTGGTGTTTCAAAATCGAAAATAGAACCTGTTTATATAAATGGAGAATTCAAACCAAGATTAATCATGCCACTTTCACTTTCTTACGACCATAGAATAATTGATGGTGCTGAAGCAATAAGATTTTTACGTTGGATTATTAATGCTTTAGAAAATCCATTTCTTTTGATTCTTTAAAGTATTTCTTTATGAAACATCACATTTAATTTTTATTAAGTGTGATGTTTTTCTTATTCATAGTTCTGTTAGCAACAGACTGATGAAATTGATTTACCAAAAAGTATTAGTCCTTGAACAGAATTATCCAAATCCGTTTAACCCAATTACGACGATAAAATATTCAATACCTAATGTTATGGAGAGCTCGTCGAACCATGACGTCACTCTTCGACAGGCTCAGAGTGACAATTTAGTAACACTAAAAGTGTATGATATTCTTGGATGTGAAGTTGCAACGCTTGTGAATGAAAGACAGCTAGCAGGAAATTATGAGGTGAAGTTTGATGGTTCTAAATTTTCGAGCGGAGTGTATTTCTACAAATTACAAATCAGCAATCCCGACAAGCCGGGACAAGCTTTTGTTCAAACAAAGAAATTAATTTTGATGAAATAAGTCATATTTCGGGTCGGGCAAGCCTGCCTGCCAATCAGGCAGGTTTGTCTCTACAAAAAATTTAAATGCAATCTGCTGAAATAATACTTAAAAATTAATGCTCGAAATTAAATGCCACCATCTCTCTCTTCCCATCCAGACAATTGCAGATTTTGAATCATGTGTTTGCCCATCAAATGCATCTATGATATAGTCTTTTCTGTTGAGCAAATTGAAAACGCTAAAATTAATTTCAAGTTCTTTAATTAAACTACTGCTGAAAAATATTTTGAAACCTGTGTGCATATTAACTAAAAAATAATCAGGCAGTTTCCATGAGTTCACGGCTTTATTATTTATTGGAGTTCTGAAATTAGGATTAAACTGTGAGTAGTGATTTCCGTAAAAACTGAAAACTGGATTTATAAAAAATTGAGAATTTGTGCTTGGGTAAAATTTATAATTTGCTTCAACCATAGCATTCATCATAGGAAAACCGCCTACGAAAGTATCTTTGATGAATGATTGAACATGAACTTGCTGAGTTGGATCTGATTCAGGCGAAATTATGCTGTTAATATTGTCTGTCCATTTATTCACACTTATTCCAACAGATGAATTGATGAAAAGATTATCAGAAAAATTTTGTCTTGCTTCAAATTCAATTCCCTGATGTAAAGCTTCACCGCCTGAAATATTTGTGAAGAAAAATTGTCCGGTATTTTGATCTTGTATGGTTTTACTGAATGCTTTGTCTTTCCAGCTTGTTCTGAAAAGATTGATCTTTATAATCGTTGAAGAAGAAACAACATTATAACCTAATTCGGTATCAAAAATTTTTTCATTGATAATGTTTTTATATAGATGATTATTGTAATCAAAAACATTTTGTGAAAGAGGCGGCTTTGTAAAATAACCAATGTTGAAATAAATATTGCTGTTCCCAAAATCTAAATTAAAACCAGACTTAATTGTATAACTGAAAATATTTTCCCATTCTGTTTCTCTGTTTGGGTCATCATTTTTGTAATTGAAATAATCAATTCGTTTATATTCAGTATTTGAAAAACTGAAATTAAGATAGTTGGTAAGCAGTCCAAATGTATATTCTGAATTAAAAAACAAACCATACTGACGTGTAAAACTATCTGCGTTGTAATCAACTTTATCACCGATAAAAAGCAAGTCATTTGGATTTCTGTTAATATTGCTGCTTCCGATTGTGTAATCACCACCAAGCAAATTTCCAATTTTTCTGTAATTTTCTGCAGAATAATTTTTGAAGTCAATACCTGCAGTAAAAAAGAAATCATCAACTTTATATTGCAGACTTGAAATTAATCCACT
>CAZVBT010000248.1:0-3049 GCA_964625385.1 uncultured Melioribacter sp.
AAAATTACATAAATTTTAATTTGTGATTTTTTAGTTCTAATATTTGTTTTTTTAAGAATTGTAGCTATGATTTTTACAGCTCCAGTTCTTGGGAATCAATCAGTGCCAACAATGGCAAAAATATTTTTGTCTTTTGTGTTGGCATATATTGTTTTCCTAACAATTGATAAAGGTAAAATTACTGTTGAAGTAAATTTAATTTCAATTTTTGTATTTGGGATAAAAGAAATATTAACTGGGTTAATTATGGGTTATTCATTGAATTTTATTTTTTATGGAATTTCTTATGCAAGTCATATTATCGGTTATGACATGGGATTGATGTTTGCTGAAGTTCTAAATCCGATGCAAGAATTAAGCAATAACGTTGTAGGTGAGGTTTTGTTTTATGCAAGCACAATAATTTTTATTCTTATAAATGGACATCATCATTTAATTACAGCAGTAGTTTCATCATTCAGTGTGATACCGATTGGGAAGTATGTAATCAATAAACCTTTACTCGATTTAATAATTTTTATGTCAGCTTCTGTATTTACAATTGCATTAAAAATTGCAGCACCAATTTTAGTATCATACTTTTTAATTCACATTGCAGAAGGAATTATTGCCAGAGTTTTACCTCAAGTACAAATATTCTTTATATCCCAACCGTTAAAACTTGGATTAGGATTTGCTCTTTTAGCTGCTCTGGTTCCATTATATGTAATGACTATTAAATATTTATTGAATAATTACGAAACGCAATTAACTGAAATAATAAAGACGATGAGTGTGTAATATGGCAGAAGTAGATGGACAAGAAAAAACCGAGCAACCAACGTCGAAAAAATTATCTGACGCCAGAAAAAAAGGGCAGGTTGCAAAAAGTATGGAAATTAATTCCCTTGCTGTTTTCGGTAGCGGCTTAATTATGATTTATATAACACGAAGCTATTTTGGTAATAAATTTTTTGAACTAGCAAATGATACATTCACAAGACTAAATACTTTGAAAATCAATCAAGATATGGTCCAGGAGTATTTTATTAAATGGGCATTATTCTTTTTTTCTATTACTGCACCAGTATTATTAGCTGTTTTTGTCTTCTCGTTTATAAGCAATGTTGCACAAGTTGGATTTAAATTTTCACCAGAAGTATTTCAACTAAAATTATCTAAATTTAATTTTATTAAAAATGCAAAGGAAATTTTATTCTCAACTCGCTCTTTAGTTGAAACATTAAAATCCTTAGCAAAACTTTTTATCGTTTCACTTTTTACTTATTTCATCCTTAATGATTTAGTTGAAAAATCAATGGAACTTGTTCAACTAACAATTGAAGATACAGTTTCATTTATGCTTGATGCTGCTATTTCGTTAATTTGGAAAATTGTTCTTCTATTTGTTGTAATTGCTGCAGCTGATATGATTTTTCAACGTTTCAAATTCAAACAAGATATGATGATGACAAAAGAAGAAGTCAAGGAAGAATTAAAGCAAACAGAAGGTGACCCAATTGTTAAGCAAAGAATAAGAAAAGAAATGTTTAAAATTTCGAGTAAGAGAATGATGAAAGATGTTCCAACTGCTGATGTTGTTGTTACAAACCCAACTCACTTTGCTGTTGCTTTGAAGTATGAAATAAATAAAGATGCTGCACCGAAAGTTGTAGCTAAAGGAATGGATGAATTAGCTCAAAGAATTAAAAAAATTGCTAATGAAAATAATGTCCCATTACATGAAGATGTACAACTTGCACGTGCTTTGTATAAATCATGTGATGTTGGCGATGAAATTCCTGCAAAATTATTTAAAGCTGTTGCACAAATTTTAGCTTACATTTATCAAATGAAAAGAATTAAAAAAAGAAAAAGTATTGTATAAAAAATGAAAACATTTGGAAGAAATAGTGACGTAATTTTAGCTATTGGGTTAATATTAATGTTAGGATTGTTGTTAATTCCACTTCCAGCAACAATATTAGATTTTCTATTAGCATTGAATATTACACTTTCAGTTCTTGTTTTAATTGTTTCGCTTTACATTAATTCACCATTAGACATTTCTGTTTTTCCTGGATTGCTGCTTGTAACAACATTATTCCGTCTTGGGTTAAATATTAGTTCAACAAGGTTAATATTAATCGAAGGCTATGCTGGTCATGTAATTGAAGCTTTTGGAACATTCGTCGTTGGTGGAAATTATGTAGTTGGGTTTATTGTATTTATTATTCTTGTTGTTATTCAATTTATAGTAATAGTAAAAGGTTCAGGAAGAATATCAGAAGTTGCAGCACGTTTTACACTTGATGCAATGCCCGGTAAACAAATGGCGATTGATGCAGATCTAAACACTGGATTAATAACCGAATCAGAAGCAAGAAAAAGAAGAGAACTAATTTCGCGTGAAGCAGAATTTTACGGTGCAATGGATGGTGCAAGTAAATTTGTAAAAGGTGATGCTATTGCTGGTTTAATTATAAATGGTATAAATATTTTAGGTGGATTTATAATTGGTGTTGCACAAAAAGGAATGACCTTTAGTGATGCTCTCCAAAATTATACTATTTTAACTATTGGTGATGGACTTGTATCTCAAATTCCTGCTTTATTAATTTCAACAGCTGCTGGATTAGTTGTTACGAGAAGTGCTTCTGGAACTGCATTAGATATGCAAATGAGAACCCAGTTGTTTTCAAACCCAAGAGTTTTAGGAACAGTATCTGGCGCTTCATTTATGTTTGCCTTTATACCAGGAATGCCAACATTTCCATTTATCTTTTTAAGTTTAGCTCTTGGTGCTGTTTCTTATTTTGTTAAAAAGAATAAACAAATATTACCTCCAACAGAAACAACTGTTGCTGAAGAATCTGAAACACCTGAACAACCAGAAGAAAAAGTTGAACAATATTTACAGGTTGATCCAATTGAAGTTGAAATCGGATATGGATTAATAAGTTTAGTTGATGAAAAACAAGGTGGAAATTTATTTCAGAAAATTGCCTCAACAAGAAAATTGATTGCATTAGAATATGGAGTTTTAATTCCGCCTGTTCGAGTTAGAGAT
>CAZVBT010000249.1:0-4136 GCA_964625385.1 uncultured Melioribacter sp.
CTTTCAACAAGCTTATCCATTTGATCTAATAGTTGCATAATTTTTTTTAGCAATGGAAAAACATTAGCTAATTGGTCAAGAAGCATATTTTGGATTAATAAATAAGATTGAAGCAGCGGTAGAAGTAAAACTAAACCAATAACAAAAAAAACAATTTCTTTAATCTTTGGAAGTTTAACTCTTAAAACTGGTGTTATATCATTTGGATAAACTGCTCTCGCAAAAATTAGAGTTGGTAAAAGAAGAAGTAAAATTTGACCACCCATTGTTAAAAGCCGCATTGCATTTATATCAGCATTTTCAAAGTTGAAGCCAAAAATTAAAATAGTTAAAAGAGCACCACCAACTTGATAGAGTATGAAAATTCCAATTAGAGCAGTAAATGCTGCAGTAATTGGATTCATTGTGGGAAATGGTTTGTAACTTTTATCAAACTTATTTAAAAAATTAAAATTGTTATTTTCTTCCATAATTTATTTCTTTTTAGATTTTAATTCGCCAGCTAAACCTTTGTAGCTTGTTAATTCTGCATCAATTGAACCAATAATAATTTTTGTTTTTACTTTAACTGGAATTTTTAATTCATCATTTGTTAACCAAATAACAACATTACCTTCACTTTTAAATAAACCACCTTCTTTAATTTCTGGTTCAAGAATAATACAATCAAAAGTTCCGGCTTTAACGGAAACTGTTTCTTTGCCTCTGTAAAAAACATCAAGAGGATAAGTTTTATCTTTATAAAAATTTTCCAGATGAATTTTATCACCAATTTTCATATTCGAAAAATCAAAAGTACGAACCAAATAAAAAGCAGATACAATATCATTCACATATTGAGGAATATCATAAGAGCCGCCGGAAGTTTTTGCTCTTTTATTTTTTTGATCGAAATATGCAGAAAAATCTCTTGAATAACTTCCTTCACGAATGTGCTGCTCAAATCGCCATGGAAATATTCCTTCCTTATCAAGGTAAGTTTCATATCTATCCCGAACTTTGTATAGAACATCAAAAGCAGAAACAGTATTTACTCCAAATGTAATTTTATAAACATCTCTTCCATTGAGTTTTATAATTTTTGGAATATTGTATTCAGCGATTCCTGCAGTTATAAAACCATAGTTAACATCAAAGGTTAATTTTTCACCTTCTTTGAATGCTTTGTTTTCGATTTTACGAAATTCAGTTTTATCAAGTTGTGTTTGTGAAAATAAGTTTAACTGATAATTCAGGCTTATTAGTGAAACAAAGAAAAAATATTTTAAATAATAACTTTTCAATTATTCACCTTTGATAATAAGTTATAAACAGCTGCAACAACTTCATTGATTTCTATACTGTTCATGCAATTAATTTGTTTACATTTTTTTCTGTTGCAATTTCCATCGCAAACTTTTGGTTGAAATAAAATTGCTTCAGAAGTATAAGGTCCCCATCGCTTTGAAGAAACAGCTGCAAAATTTGGATAGAACCCAATTATTTTTTTCCCTAATGCTGCAGCAATATGAATTGGTCCTGTTGAATTTGCAATCACAAGTTCAGCTTTTGAAATCAATGCAATTAGTTCGTTCAAATTAAATTCTCCTGCAGTGTTAATTACATTTTCATTTACAATCATTGACTTGCAAAGTTCCATTTCATTTTTGCTGCCGGTTATAATTAACACAAAATTTTTATCTTTTGATAACTCATTAACTATAAGTTTCATTTTTTCTTTTGGTAAATCAATTGCACTGCCGCCACTTCCCGGATGAACTATTATTATTTTCTTATCTTTTGTAATATTATTAATAGTTAAAAAATTTTCTGTTTTTATAAGAGATTTATTATCTATTTGAATACCAAAATCAATTTTATCTTTTTGAGGGGATTCAAAAATAGCAAGCGGCTTTAATAGATGGACATTATATTCAAGTTCGTGATGTTCACCATACTTACGGTGCTCATAAATTCTTTTGTTAAATAAAAATGAATACCATCGGTAACCGCTGCCAATTCTAATTTTAATTGATGAGAAAAATAGAATTAATGAAATCCAAAATGTTGGGTAAGCTACAATGCAAACATCAAATTTGTTTTTTAGTTGCATTACATTTTCGAAAAACTTTGGTCTATTTTTTTTTTCTATTAACGTAATTGTCTTATAAATAAATAAATTATTTTCTGTTAAAAACTTAGTGTATTCACGAACAAGAAAAGTTATTTCTGAATCTGGAAAATGTTTCTTTAAAATTGAAGCTAAAGGCAAAGTTAATACCACATCACCAATTCTATCTGTTCTGACAATTAATATTTTTTTTTTATCGTTCATTTTTTTGAAACGTAAGGATTATCCTTGATATAATATCTCCAAAGCAAATCTACACTTTTTTTAATTCCAATTCTTTTAGCAACAGAAATATCCTTGTCTTCAATGACGGGTGAGTTAAGTATAAAAATCTCATCATCAAGAAGAGATTTTCCATTTTCTTTTTTTGTAATATTAAATGCCTTACAAATTTTAGCCGGACCATTAGTTAAATTAATTTTTTCTTGGGGTGATAAATTTTTTTTATTAAAACGATTAATTGCCATCAAATCAATTCCTTCGATAGGTTCAATAGAACGAATTAAAACTGCGCATCCATCATTTTCATCTCCGGTAACAATATTAGCACAATAGTGCATACCATAAGTAAAATAAACGTAAAGAAATCCGCCACCTTTAAACATTACTTCATTGCGTTTCGTTTTTCCGATAAATGAATGAGCAGATTCATCTATAAAGCCATCATAAGCTTCAACTTCAACAATTTTTCCGGAAAGAATTTTATCTGAAATTTTTCTGACAAAAATTTTACCAAGTAATTCTTTTGCTACTGAGTGAACATCTCTTTTATAAAATAAATCGGAAAGTTTTTGCATGAATGAATTACGAATTTAACTTCAATTTAATTTCTTCTATTCTATTTAAGTAAAAATCTGCCTTCTCTGGTTTTTGATTAATCAACTCTTCGTAAGCAGAAATAGCTTCTTCATAGTTTTTTTGAGAGTAATAAATTTCTGCTAAGGTTTCTGAGACAATTTTTTTCCCCTTGAATTCAGGAATTTCAGGTTCAATATTTTCATCGACTTGTTTGGGAATTATTTTCGCCTTTAAAAGTTGCTCGGCAAGTTGGTCTAATTTATTTTCGATGGAATCCTGTTCAACAATTTTTTCATCAACAAAACTTGGTCTTGATGTTTCTGAAACAGATTTTCTTTCAACTAGTATTTCATCAATTTTTTTACAATAGAATTCAAGTGTTTCTTTCGAGTTAATTAAATCGGCCCCGATTTTAGCAAGAATTTTTGCTTCAGTTTCTTTTCCTTCATAAGCTTTACAAAGCGATAATAACAAAAAAGCTGATGGGTAGAATGAATGTATTTTAATTCCTTCTTCTAAAATTCTTGTTGCCTCTACAAAATTTCCTTTATCAATTTCAACTGCGGCAACTCTTGTAAACAAAGGTGAATTTTTGTTGAACTCGTATATTAATTTTACTCTTTCAGTTTTTAAATTATCCACTGTATTAATTTTAAGTTGTTTGTTGTCGTTTTAAATAAGTTTGTCGCAAGGACATAAAAGATACAGTAGCAAAACCAAAGAAAAACATAAACTGAAATGGAATTGCAGCTATTTCCATAAAATAAATTGCAGCGGAAACACCAATAAAACAATAAGCTGCTAAAAGTAATTCAATGTAAGTTGATGGTTGAACTTTTGTTTTTGCTAAGTATTTATTTTTCTCAACTGTGTCAGATTTTTTTTCAACTTTATATTTTGGAGTTCGAACAAATTCACTTTTTCTGCTCATTAATCCTTCAATAACTGCACGAGTGTTGTTCAATGTAAAACCCATGCTTCCAGCCATAAATAAAGGAAACAGTGCAATTCTTTTTCTCCAATCTTCATGAACATCTTTTTGAGCAAAAAGGTAAAACAAAAAAGTTGAAATGAATGCAATTACAAATATTGCCATGAAATTAAAGAAGTTCCAATAAGGTCCGGCGTTTTTAATAAAGATTAATGGAACATTTAAGATTGCAGCAAGTAATGTAAAAGGAAAAACAAAGTTGTTTGTTAAATTAAAAGTTGCTTGCAGTTTTACACG
>CAZVBT010000250.1:0-19564 GCA_964625385.1 uncultured Melioribacter sp.
GCCATTGCACCATAACGACTAACTCTGCCAAAAGTAGGGCGCAATCCAGATACGCCACAAACCGTTGATGGTGAAACAATTGAACCCCAGGTTTCTGTACCAATTGCAAATGGCAATAATCCGGCAGAAACTGAAGAAGCAGAACCAGCTGAAGAACCACTTGAACCTTTTGTTGTATCCCAAGGATTTCTTGTCATTCCACCAAACCAAACATCGCCCCAGGCTAATTCACCCATAGAAAGTTTTGCACAAAGAACAGCACCAGCATCGTGAAGTTTCTTTACAACTGTCGCATCTTCATCAATTATTTGTTCTTTGAAAGGAACTGAACCCCATGTTGTTTTGTATTTTTTTGTCGATAGTAAATCTTTAACACCATAAGGAATTCCATGAAGCATTCCTTTGTAAATACCTTTTGAAATATCTTCATCAGCTTTTTTGGCTTCTTCCATTGCACGTTCTTCAGTAATTGTAATTACTGAATGTAATTTAGGTCCATATTTTTTTAATCGTTCAATAAAATATTTTGTCAACTCCGTTGACGTAATTTTTTTTGTCTTTATTAAATATGCTAACTCGCCAATTGAATAAAATGCAAGTTCATTTTTATCTTTTGGAAGTTTTGTATGAGTATAATCGCTATACTTAATATTTTTTTGATTTTGATTTAATTTAAAACCAAGCGGTAAAGGATTAAACATAATTGCAGGTGGTACACTATTTTTCAATTCAACTTTTCTTATGCTTTCATAGCTTGATAATTGCTTGTTTAAATTGTCAAGCATAGAGTCTTTTTCTGCATCAGTGAAATTTAACCCGATTATTTTTTCTGCACTATTTATATCATCTTTATTTATTTTATCTGAAAATATAATAAATGCAAAAAAGGAAATTGATAATACAATTAATAAAATTTTAGAACGATTCATTTTATCTCCTTCATTTGATAATTAAAATTAATAAACAGAATTCAAAAGAAAAATCTTATTTTTGCCAGCAAAAAAGATTTTAGAATGAAACTATACAGTTATAAACATATTATTTGGGATTGGAATGGAACAATTCTTAATGATGTAGAACTATCTCTTGAAATAATCAATGAATTGTTAAAAGAAAGAAACAAAAAAATATTGACTATTGATCAATATAGAAAAGTATTTACAATACCAGTTAAAAATTATTATGCAGCTCTTGGTTTTGATTTTGAAAAAGAATCTTTTGAAATAGTTGGTAAAAAATGGATGGATGAATATGAAAGAAGAAAATTTGGAAGTAATATTTACAATGGTGTAATTGATGTTTTAGAAAAAATAAATCAATTGAAAATTGGTCAATCTATTCTTTCAGCTTATAGCCAACACACTTTAGAAGAAATGGCAAATCATTTTGGTTTAACAAAATATTTTGAGCACATAGTTGGTCTTGACAATATTTATGCAGCTGGCAAGTTACATTTAGGACAATTATTGATTAAAAAATTAGGCAATGAAAAAGGTGAAACATTAATGATTGGAGATACTTTACATGATTTTGAAGTTGCTCAAGAAATTGGTGCTGATTGTATTTTACTTTCATGTGGTCATCAAGATAAAGAAAGATTATTAAAAACGGAATGCAAAGTAATTGACGATATAAAAGAGTTACTCGAATTTTAAATTAAATAAATTCATTGGATCAATTCTTTTATTAAACCATTGAATTCCAAGATGTAAATGTGGTCCGGTTGATCTTCCTGTAGCACCAATTAAACCAATTAAATCTCCTTTTTTCACAATTTGATTTTTCTTTACCAAAATTTTACTTAGATGTAGATAAATACTGTTTAAACCTTGGCCATGATCGAGCAAAATGAAATTACCGTTGTAATAAAAATTATTGCCAACAAATAAAACTTTAGAATCAGCAATTGCAAAAACAGAATCACCTGTTGAACCTCCAAAATCAATCCCATTATGAAAATTTTTCGGCTTACCATTTAAAATTCTATTTAAACCAAATTGTGAAGTTATTCTCACATTCTTAACTGGTAAAGTAAAACCACTTAAATAATATGTATGATTATTTTGTAAAAGTTTTTTCCTTGCTTCTTTAATTTGATGTGATTCATTTTTAATTCGATTTAAATATTTTGTGGGTGGATTCACCATTTTCTTTGAAAGAGTTAATTCCTGGTTCTCATATTCTTGTTTCATAAACGAATAATTAAATCTATCTGTTTTATTATTGCGATGTTGGATTGTTAATTCAAAATCACCATCATCCTCTTTGTCAAATGCAAAAACAAAATATCCATCATCATTAAATTTTATTTTTTGATTGTTGAGAAAGATACTTTTAATGCTATCAGTATTACCAATAACTAACGAAGCTGGTTTAGCTTCTCCATAAAACTTTATTTGTTGAGCGATTATTGATATTGAAAAAAGAAAAATCAGAATGAATTTTTTCATAACAGAATCAAAAGATTGTCCAATATGCAGATAGTTGGCCTGAAAAATATCTATAGCTTGAATTATCACGTGAAGTGCTGCCAATACCGATCCTACCGGTGATAAGTAAATTTTTATAAGGTGTATATTCACCTTCAAAATAACCAGCTAAAATTATTAAACTGCTTTGAGGAATTATTCCAAGTTTACCACTAAGTGTAATTCTTAAATTATCTTTTCTGTCAATTTCATTATCCAACCAAATACTATGAGATTCGAAATTTCTTGGTGAATAATAATAAGGTGATTTCCATTTAAAGTTATCGTATGCGTATTCATATCCAATAACCAAATCTTTGTAAAAATATCTTCCGATTCTGAAATAAAAATTATTTCCTTCGTTGCTATCATCAACACCAAGGTATTGAAACATGCCTGCAATTTTTAATCCGAATGTGTTTCTGTAATATCCTTCAATTTTATAAAGACGTGCCATGTTTCTTATACTTAAAAGATAAGGTGAATATAAAATTAAAGCGGCGTCAGAATTTTGATACTGCAAAGTAACAGCAAAAGTATCTCTTTTTTCAATTTTGAAAAAAGCATCTTGTTCATCTCTGTTCAACATTGTTATTGAATTACTTTTACCAATTCCAAGTCCGATATTTATTATTCGAGAAAGTCTTAAAAATAAATGCACTTTGAAGGTAGTAAATCTTTGATCGGTTCTAAAATTAGGTATAGTGTCAATAATATTCTGATCTAAACTTGCTGCATTAGCTTTAAGTAAACTTCTGTAGAAAGAAACACCTGCAGATAAATAATTATTAACTCCTAAATCTAATCTTCCGCCGCCAGTGAGTAATCTGAAACTCAAATTATCTGCGTAGTAAGATAAAGACGGTGAAAATCCAAGATAGTTAGGAAATGTTTCGATAATAGCTGCGATGCCAGAAACTGGAAGCCAGCCTTTACGCATTTCAACCATTTTAATTTGTGTTGAATCTAATTGCCAATTTTCAAGCAAGTCATTATAAATTGCTCTTGCAGAATCATTTTCAGCAGCTTTTGCGTATGAATCTGCTAAATATAATCTTGCTTCAAAATCAGTAGAATCTTGACGAATTAAATCTTTAAACTCATTTATAGCAGAAAGAGAATCACCCATGGCATAATACAATTTTGCTCTTTGCATCTGAGCTTGATAATTTGTTCCAGCATTTAATACTTGATTATAAGTATCTAAAGCCCTTTGATATTGTTTGGCGCAAAAAAGAACATCTCCAAATTCTTTTAGAATTAATAAATTTGGTTCGGCTTTACTTTGATATTCTTCGTAATATTGAATTGCACCAGCGCAATCGCCATCAATAACTCTTTGTCTTCCTAATTCCAAAATTGCATAAAGTTTTTCTTCTTCTGCACGAATTTTTTGCCAATCAATATTTGATTGAAGTTTAATTACATCATCATTATTCGGGTCAATATCTTTTGCTTTGTTGGCTAATTCCTGTGCACCTTCAAAATCTTGTTTTATTAAAATTAAAGATGCTTTAGAAATTATTGCTTGAAGATTATTGGGTTGTTTTTTTAAAACATTATCCAAAAATTTTTCAGCAATATCTAAATCTCTATTAATCCAAACAGAAACTTGTGCTTTGAAAAGTTGGTATTCTAAATTATTGGGATCATCAATTAAAAGTTTGTCTAAAATATCAATTGCTTTATCAAACTCACGGCTCCAAGCAGAAATTTTTGCATAACGAAATCTTAATTCTTTATCCTTTTCATCAGGGTATTTTTCAAAATATTTATCGAGCATTACCATAGCACTGTCATAATTTTGTAAATACTCGTAATAATTTGAAACTGTTTTTAAAGCTTCTTTATCGAATTCATTTTTTTGTAAAATAGCTTTTGCTTCATCAATTTTAGATCTATAAACACTATCGCGGTAAGCAATAACATAATTCCATTTATTTTTAATACGCTCGTCTTCACTTTTAGATACATTTAAAATTTTTAACTGATCATAAGCTTCTTCAATTCTTTTAGCTTTAATTAATTCATCTACAAGTTTAATTCGTGTTTCGAGATCATTTGGATTTCGTCTTATTATTCTATAATAACGATCTATTGGATATTCTTTTTCGTAATCACGACCTATGTTCACATTTAAATAACCTTGTTTGTTTACCAAGTCTAATCCATCCTGTGCTTCTTTGAAAAAAGGCTTGAAGCTTAAAGCTGTTTCAAAAGCTTTTTTAGCAATTTGATATTTACTAAGCCAAAGAGTGAAATAACCATAGCGGCTCCATAGTCTCCAATCTTGTGGATATCTATCAGTATATTTTTTTAGAACTTTTTCTCCTTTAGTAATACTTCCGGTTTTGGCTAAAACTTCAGTGTATCTGATTATTTCATCTGGAGAAGCATTATCATCTCGCTCTAAATATTTATCATACCATTCTTCTGCCTTTGCCCATTCTTCCATTAACTTGTATGATTTTCCAATTTCAAGATAATTAAAAGGTGTATTTGGGTTTATAGCAATTTCGCGTAAGTGTCCTTCAATTTTTTTATTAAGAATTGCATACCAAATGTTAAGCATATTCTGAAGGTCACGCTCATATTTAGATTTTTTTGATTGATCAAAATTTTGTAATGCAATTGCTCTTCTATAATCTAATCTTGCGGCTTCATACTGAGATCTTTTCTCAAAACATTGACCACGTAAATAATAACCTTCAGGATCTTGTGGTAAAGCTGTAATATATTTGTTCAATTGATCAATAGCTTCGCCATATCTTCCAGCTTGCATATGTGAAAGTGCTGTTTTCTTGAATGCATCTGCAATGTTAACTTTTACTTGTGCGTAATTTGCAATGCAAAATATGAATGTAATAAGTAATATGTTTTTGTATTTGTTCATTTAAAAATTTTTAATTAAGTCTTTCAAAATACAAGCCTTGATTTATTGATGAAATATCAATTTATTCTGTTTTATAATGAATTAAAATAAGAACATGATTTATTTTGAGAAATAAATTTCAAAACTGAAAATAAATAAACGGAGCAATGTCTGCTGATTTGAACTGTGCTACAATCCAAATCACTACAACAATTAGTATTGCTTGTAAATACCATGGAAAAGTAATAACTAATTTCTTAAAAGCATTCTCAATTTTAGATGGCATAAAGTGTAAAACATATCCAAGAATTATCAGTCCAAGTATAACTGGCAATTTTTCTGCAAACTGAATAAAAACTTCTGCGTGAAAAAAATAAAAAATTTGTGAAAGCATATCTTTTATTATTTGAAAATCAGGAGTTCTAAAAATTAGAAATGAAAAAGCAATTAAATGAAATGTTATAATTGTTTGAAAGAATTTTAAGAATTTTGTGTTGTTTATTTTGAGTAGTGAATAAAATTTTTGTTTTGGTTTTTGAATTAATAAAGCAAACGACATCATAAAACCATGAAAAGCACCCCAGATTATAAAATTCCAGCCGGCACCATGCCATATACCACAAATTACGAATGTTATAAATATAGCTAATATATTAGCCCAAATTTTTAATGAACGCATTGAAAACTGGAGTGGTTTGAAGATATAATCGAGTAACCAGGTAGAAAGTGAAATATGCCATCTTCTCCAAAAATCAGCTATGCTTGTAGCTTTGAATGGCGAATTAAAATTATCCATTAATTTGAAACCAAAAAATAAAGCAACACCTATTGCCATATCAGTATATCCGGAAAAATCACAATAAACTTGAAGTGTATATCCATAAATTGCTAATAAATTTTCCACACCAGTATAACGAAGTGGAAAATCAAAAATTCGATCTACAAAATTTAGACTAATGTAATCAGCAATAACTACTTTCTTAAATAATCCGGCCATTATTAATAAAGAAGCTTTACCTAAATCTTCTTTTGATAAAAATGGTTCGTTTTCTATTTGTGGTAAAAATTTTGACGCTCGATCAATTGGTCCCATCAAAATATTAGGGAAGAAAAAAACATACACACAAAAATCACGAAAACTTTTTGTAGGTTCTAAAGTTTCAAGGTAAACATCAAATACATAGCTAAGTGATTTGAAAGTGTAAAATGAAATGCCAATTGGTAAAAAGATAGATAAAGGTTCAAAGTTTGTTTTATTTATTTCAGAGAAAATTTGTAAAATGAAATTTGTGTATTTAAAGTAGCCAAGAATTCCAATGTTTATTATAACTGCAATTAAAAGATAAATTCTTTTAATTAGCATTCTCTCTGTTGAAGAAATACCTTTTGCAAAAAGGAAATTAACTGCGGCTGAAATTATAATTATGCCTGCATAATAACTAGTTGATTTGTAATAAAAATAAAGTGAAAAGAGAATTAAGAATCCTAACCTAAGAGATTTATTTTTGCCAAAAAGATTATATATGAGAAGAAAAAAGAGAAACAAAAAAAGAAATAAACTTGTACTGAAGACTAATGGATCATTAGGTTTATATTTTATTAAGTCAATTAAATATTGGAAATTAATATTCATTATTAAACCAAATTATCTTCATCTTTAATTGTTGTAAAAGAACCTGGTGTTTTTTTATTTCTACCTTTAAGAAAAAGTGCAATTAAGAGTAAGATTATTACCACACCAAAACCAACATAAACCCAATTAATTTCATAAGCTGGTGCTACTTTCTTTTTCCATTTTGAAATTTGTGCATCAATTGAATCTTTATTTGCTTCGGTCATCATATTATTTTCAACTAATACTGGAATCCAAACTGGTTCAACTGTTTTAAAGTAAACACTATCTGTAAAAGCATAAAATGTATTTTCTATTTCTTCTTTACTTTTAACATCTGAATTTTTTAACTCATCTTCGACAAATGATTGAACCGATTTAACAAATTGTTCGCCACTTGAAAATGGCAATAATGCAATTTTCTTTTCGCGGAATAATTTATTTACTTGACTCCACATTTCATCGTTTAATGCTAAATTCCAATCGGTAAATTTTGCATCAATGTTTGAAATTTGCATTGTCTTATCCTTGCGACTTAAATAAACTTCAGCAAGCTTTGGTCCTATTTGTCTCCAAACTTTGTTAAAATCATGATATTGTTTTTTTAGTTCGCCTAAATCTTCTGGAGTAAGTTTAGTAGCTTTCATAAACTGAATATTGTCTTCAATTGTTCTTTCGATATTGTAAAAAAGATTTGATGATTCAACTTTACTAAATATATTTTGTTTTTCAACGTCATTTGTAGTTGGATATTTAATAAACTCCGCAAGTAAACTATCAACAATGCCGCGAACAAGTAAATCTCTTTGTTGAATATTAGCTTTTAATTGGGCAACAAGTTTTTGAAGTGATGAAATTGTTTCTGCATCTTTTTTTGATTTTATGTTCAATAATCTTATTTGTGAAAGCAATCCTTGATTTTCCTGGCTTAAATCAGAAATTTTATCTTTTAAAGTAACCACTTCAGTTTTTAATTCTGTTATTTGAGTGAAATCCCCTTTTCTTAATTCTAGAGCGCGTGCAAGTTTTTCAAAACTTGAGTTATAACTTTCGGGATATATTGCTTTATCAATTAACTCTTTATCGCTGGCAAAATCACTTTTTGCTTTTTCAATATTTTCAGAAATTATAGCAAGCTGGTCTAATGAAGTTGCATTTTTAATAGAATTTTCAATTTGCTGAATTCTTGATTTAAATTTTTCTACTTTTTCATAATCAGATTGTGAAAAGGAAACTTTACTAACAAAAAATAAAATCATAATAGAAAGTAAAAAATTCTTAAACATAAATTACCTCATTAAGCCTTTACTTGTTAATTGGAATTTTTTTTGATTATCAATTAATTCAATAAACTGATTCCTTTGATTAAAAATTGGTGAAGTTAAAGCCTGTGTTTCAGAAATTACAATTTTATTCACTAATTCCATTCCGCTTTCAATAGATTTTAATATATAAACATTTTTAAAGTTTTTACTGGTTACAAAATAAAACCCAGCTTTATCTCTAATAATTCTTAATTCTTTACCAATGTAATTAGTTGAGTCCTCAAACTCTTCAAAGAAAATTGGTTTTACATTTACAGAAAATGAATACCTTTGTTCTGTTACAAATCCTTTGCTGTCAACTTTTAAAACATTTTCAATTGGCCAGGCATAATCAGCAGGTTTAAGAGTCAAAGTTGAACAAGCATATATAAATATTGATGCTATTATTATAATTACAACTTGTTTCATAAACATCCTCGCTTCAAATTTTAACTTATTAAACATAGTGAAAATGTTTAAGATTTTCATTATTTATTTGATTTGATTAAAAAAATGTGTTTTAACGGACAAATAGAAGACACAAACTACATAAAAAATAACGTGGGGAATCGTCTTATATTTTATAAATTCTCATCCTCATCAAAAGAATCATCATCGAGAAATTCATCATCTTCAAAATCTTCATCCATATCATTTCCTTCAAAATGTTCTTCATCTAAAATTTCATCTTCGGAATCATCCTCTCCTTTTTTAGTTGAAGCATTTGATACAAACGAAGGTGTATAACTACTTCCTCTGGTGTAGCTATCATCCATTCTATCCATAACTTTACTAAGAAATTCACTTACAAGATCAGATTTAATTTCTTCGGGTTTAATATTAGAAGTATCTTCAGATTTTGATTCCGCGGCTTCGCTTAAATTCCAGATTTTTATCAAATCATTTTGATTTAATTTATTCAATTCTGTCAATATTTCTTTTTCAATAATGGCTAAATCATTTTCATCCCAAGTGCTTTCAGAGTATAACTGATCTTTTAAATAACTCCAAAATGAACTGAAGCTTTTATCTGGAGATTTCATTTTTTCTAATTTACTTATAACATTATCAACAATTTTATTAGTTATGTTTGCCATGACGAAACCTTTAAATATTGCATGACAAAATTAGCAAATAAATTAAATGATTGAAAAGTGAGATCGGATTTTTATAAATAAAATATTTTGTTCCTTCTTTAATAATATTTTAATTTTTGATAGAAAATTTTATGCCCCCGTAGCTCAGTGGAAAAGAGCAATGGCCTCCGGAGCCATGTGCACAGGTTCGAGTCCTGTCGGGGGTGCAATATTATAGATAAGTAAAATTAAAATAGAGATGAGTAAAATTAATTTTAATAAAATGTTTATTCTTGAAATAATTCTTGCTGTTCTAACATTTAACCAATTAGTTGCTCAAAAAATTTTTATAAAAGATATCAATAAAAATCCAGTTGCAAATGCATCTGTCAATGTTCAGGTTTATTACAAGGCAGTAGATTATTTAATACGTGAAACCAAAGAAATTTTTTTTTCGTTTGTTACTGATACTTCAGGTTTAATTTCAATTTTAGGTGAATTTCAGAAAGAAACCTTTAAAGTAGATTCTGTTTCAATTTCAATTCAGCATGAAAATTATCTTCAAAAAAAAATAACTACACTTGATTATTCACCTGATCCAAAATTTAATTACACTATTTATTTAGTAAACAAAAAAGAAGAAATGAAAATTGTAAATATGCAAGGTGAAGAAAAAAATGAATTAGATATTTATACAACTTTTGAAATATCAAAAAAGCTGAAAGTTGATGAAAAGGAAGTAATAAAATTAATTGAGTTAAAAAAAATAAAAGCAAAAAAAATCGGGCAAAAATATTTTATAAGTGGAACTGAATTAAAAAAATATTTAGAAGAGTAAATATTTGTATTCAAATTAAA
Source organism: uncultured Melioribacter sp. (assembly GCA_964625385.1). GTDB lineage: Bacteria > Bacteroidota > Ignavibacteria > Ignavibacteriales > Melioribacteraceae > Stygiobacter. The sequence goes on from CAZVBT010000250.1 coordinate 10,191, forward strand.
ATGTTAAGAATTTCAGATTAATGTTATTAAAAATGTAATAGGATGATTTAAATACTTATAAAAAAAATTTTTAATTGAACAAGAATAAAATTTTAAATGAAAAAAATTTATTTAAAAAATTTTTTGGATTGTTTTTTCGATTTTAATAAGTTGCACCACACAACCAAATAATTTCTTTAACTATAAATCGAAGTTGGAGCATGTTGCAAATTACACTTGATACTAAAGAAAGTAACAAAACACAAAAAGATAAAAAAAACAAAAACTGGAGTTTAAAAATTAAAGTAGTAAAAAACACTAACACATCAGAAATGATTTTAAGTTTTGAAGAAGAAATACCTTTTGGAAAAGTTGATGATGAAAATTTATCTCTTTCATTAGAAAATGGTTTCGAACAAATATCCTAAATGAAACAAAGTAGTTTATCCAATCGATTAGTGTCATTAGATGTCTTTCGGGGAATTACAATTGCTTCAATGATATTAGTTAATAATCCGGGTGATTGGGGAAATGTTTACTCTCCATTACTTCATGCAAAATGGAATGGTTGCACCTTTACTGATTTAGTATTTCCTTTTTTCCTTTTCATTGTTGGTGTTTCTGTTACTTTGTCATTAACAAAAAGAAAAGAAAGAGGAGACAATCGCTATAAATTATTACTGCAGATATTTAGAAGAAGTTTTTTAATTTTTTTTATTGGTCTTTTTCTAAATGCATTTCCTGATTTTAATTTATCAGAAGTTAGAATTTTTGGTGTGCTTCAGCGAATTGCTATAGTTTACTTTTTTATATCGCTGATATTTTTATTTACTGAATGGAAAACACAAATTTTCATTTCCACAATTTTGCTTTTGGGTTATTGGGCATTATTAACGTTAATTCCTATACCTGGTATTGGTACTCCAAATATTTCTCAACCAACATTTATTGATCAAATTTCACAAAAAGAAATTGCACCGAATATAGTTGCCTGGCTAGATAATAAATTATTTTCCGGTCATTTATGGAAAGCAACAAAAATTTGGGATCCTGAAGGTTTAATAAGTACACTTCCAGCCATAGTTACAGGTTTATTTGGAGTTTTACTTGGTAAATTTCTTAAGTCAAAACTTGATGAACTTAATAAAGTTATCTGGATTTTTGTAGCAGCTAACTTTCTAACATTTGCAGGCATATTCTGGGATTTATCTTTTTCAATGAATAAATCTCTTTGGACAAGTTCTTATGTTTTGTACACTGGTGGATTAGCACTTCATTTTTTTGCAATATGTTATTTTTTAATTGATATAAAAAAATATGAATGGTGGACTAAACCATTTATAGTTTATGGAACAAATGCAATTACAGTTTATACTCTTTCATGGATTGGTGGAACAATTTTAAGAAGAATTAAATTTGATGTTAACGGCACTGATATATCATTAAGAAATATTTTATACAATAATTTATTCTCTCCAATCTTTTCACCTATAAACGCATCACTTGCTTGGGCAATAGTATATGTTTTGTTCTGGCTTGGCATAATGTGGATATTCTATAAAAAGAAAATATTTATAAAAATATAACACTTCGACTTTGTAGTCGTTCACTTCGACCTAATTAATAAGATATTTTATTTAAAGCATCAAATTAATATTTGAAAATCAATTTTATTTCAATTTTATTCCTTTGGCACGATAGTTATAAATTAAAAGACGTAACACACTAAAACATAAACAAAAAAAAGGAGTAACAAAATGAAACGTTCAATTTTATTCTTCGCAATCCTATTAGGATTATTTTTTGTAACAGAATCAGCAAATGCACAAACAGTTGGTAATCCAAACAAAGGTGCAAAAACAAATTGGGTTGATGCAAATGGAGACGGCATTTGCGATAACGTTGGCACAACAGCTCAAGGTGCAGGTGTTGGAAAAGGTTATGGTAAAAAAGATGGAAGCGGCACACCTTTACAACCAAAAGATGGTACCGGTTATGGTGCAAAAAATCATGCAGCTAATTCAGGTGCTTCAGATGGAACACAAGCTGGTACAGGTAGCATGATGAGACGTGGAAAAAAATAAAATATTAAAAAAGTATGAATTATTAAGCTGCTCACTTTGGGCAGCTTTTTTATTATTAATTTATTCAATTTTTTTAGGATTCATTAAATGAATTAGAATTACCAATTTGCAATTATAAATTATCCATTGTACATTTTACATTATCTCGCATAAATATAATTGTGCAAAACTTCAATTGTTTCTTTCATATCTTGAATATTTAATTCAAGTAAATCTTTTATAGAAATTATTCCAACTAACTTTTCATTATCAATTACAAGAATATGCCGTATTTTATTATTCTTCATTTTTGTTAAACATTCCTGTGGAGATTCATCAAGTTTAGCGAGAACTAAATCTTTTGACATTACCTCATCAACTTTTGTTAAATAAATATCAAGTCCTTTGGAAATAACTCTATTCACTAAATCTCTTTCAGAAAAAACACCGAGCAATTTTCCCGAATCATCAATTACTGGAACAAGTCCAATATTCTTCTCGGCTAAAAAATTAACAGTATCTTTAATAGTTGTACCACTTTTGATTGTGTACAAAGATTTTGAATCTATAATTTGTTTTATGGTTCCCATTTTTACTCCTATTAAATATTCGTTAAATTTTGACATAAGAATAACTTTTTGTTTGAATTATTGCAAGAAAAAAATTATTACTTTAAAAAATATTTTTAATTGTTAAATGAACTTTGAAGAGATTAAATATCATCTTTCAAAAAAAATTGTTGGTATTGCTGGTTGCGGAGGATTAGGATCAAACTGTGCTGTTTCTCTTGCCAGAGTTGGAATTGGTAAATTAGTCATAGCAGACTATGATATAATTGAAGAAAGCAATTTAAACAGACAATATTTTTTTTATGATCAAATAGGTAAAGAAAAAGTTGTAGCACTAAAAGAAAATATTTTAAGAATTAATCCCAAAGTTGATGTTGAAACTCATCTTGTAAAATTAACTTCTAAGGATATCGTTAAAATTTATAAAAATTGTGATGTAATTGTTGAAGCATTTGACAAAGCAGAAATGAAAGAGATTATTGCTGAAACAGTTTTACAATATTTCCCCGAAAAATATTTAATATGTGGTGTTGGGCTTGCTGGATATGGAAAAAGCGATTTAATAAAAACAGAAAGATTTGGAAAATTAATTATCGTTGGCGATAGACAAAACGAAACAAATGAAAACAATCCACCACTTGCACCAAGAGTTTGTGCAGTTTCAAATTTGATGGCAAATGAAGTTTTAGAAATTTTATTAGGAAATGAAAATGAAGATAACTCTAAATAATAAAGAAGAATTAATTCAACTTGATGAAGCTATAGTTACAGTGCAAAAATTGCTCGAGTTAAAAAAATATTCTTTCCCAAGATTAGTAGTAAGAATTAACGAAAATTTAGTTAAGAAAGAAAATTACAGCACTACCTTTATTAAAGAAGGCGATAAAGTAGATATTATTCACATGATAAGTGGCGGTTAAAATGAAAGCAGTAACACCAAAAGAAGCATTCGAACTGTGCAAAGAAGGGGCTTTGTTATTAGATATTAGAGATGAATTTATTAATGCATTCAAGCAGTTCGATGTTGAATTAGTAATTAATATTCCACTTAAAAAATTAAATGATTTAATTAATAACTTACCAAAAGGGCAATTAATTATCATTGCAGATTCAAGTGGAATAAATAGTAAAGAAGTTTACAATAAGCTTTTTGACCAAGGTTTTAATGTTTGTGTTTTGGCAGGTGGCTTTGTTGAATGGGAAAGAGATGGTTTGCCAATTTTGATTAATAAGAAAGAAAGATTATCTGGTTCATGTGCGTGTCAATTAAAACCACGAGAAAGAAATTAGAACACTGGTTTCAATAAATGATCTTTATAAAAACCAGTGTTCTATAAAAAATTATTTTAAAGGCCATTGACCTTTATCATATTTTTCTCTTAATTCAACTAATTCTGGTAAATCCATTCCAATTTCTTTTAGGAATTCTAATTTCGGGACTCCATTATTATCCCAACCTCTTCTTAAATAAACTGCATCTCTAAGTTTGTCATACTCTGCTTCGCGATGTTTACGAAGTATTTTAATTTTTTCTTCTGTTGATTTTCCTTCGGGATCAATGCCAAGTATTTCTTTTAATTGTTTATCATATCTTTCAGCCCGAGATTCATACTCTTCTACTGTTACAGGACCTGCAGCACGATAAGGCTGATCATCCCATTTTCGAGTTCCAAAACCTCTTCTTAAGTTAAACATTCTTTGGTAGTTATAAACTCTCTCCGAATCGCGTATCAAACGATGTTTATCAAATTCTCTTCCTGTTACAGCTTTGTAAATAGTAACATAATTATCAACATGTTCTGGCACTTTGGCTGGTTCATCTGTTTCTGCATTATTTGCCGGTTCAACATCATTCCAAGGTAGTTTGCACAATCCAACTAAACCAAACCAAGTTCTGAATAGAGGGAAGTAATGTAAAGCTTCAGCTTTATCTTCAAAAGTTGGAATCTGATTATTTACCATGTCCATAAAAATTAACCATGCCTCATCGTGTTGTGGTCCTTTATTAGTCATAGCATATCCACCTTGTTGAGCCAAAGATTCTTTTGACATATATTGAGAATATTCCAGACCTTTGTTTTCCATTGCAATATCTTGTAAAAACTGAGGATCGCCCCATCCTTGCTCGATGAAATAATTTTTTAACCAGCGAACACCTTTGCCTGCAAGTTTACCAAAGCCTTCGCCACGTGCAACCATATGTAGCAATTCCATTGCATTATCAGCATTCCCAAAATTTAATTTTAATCCACCAGTTCTTTCTTCATTTAAAATTCCATTTTCATAACAATCCATTAAGAAAGCTACTGTTGTTCCCCAAGTAATTGTGCAAATTCCATAAGTATCGCAATAGAAATTAACTTCAATTGTATAATCAGGATTAAAAATTCCAGAATTAGAAGCAATACCACCAGCAGTTTCATATTCTGGACCATCAACAATTACAGATTGTCCTTTATAAGGTCCAGTTCTTAAAATATAGTTATTTACACCTTTAGAACAACTCATATTACATCCAAACCAACAACCATCAAAAGATCCTTGTTCAAAACGAGCTTTCCATGTTTCGCTGTCTATTGTACCAGGCACTTCAGGATTACTTCCGAATTTAAAGTTGTGAACGGGGAGTAAATCGTAATCATTCATAATTTCAACAAGATGAGCTGTTCCTTTAGTTCTCATTTCACTTTGTTGATCATCAAGTTCTCTCATTTCTTTATTGAATCTTTGACCTCTTTCAATAATTGCTTTCATATCAACAACGTGGTTCATGTCTGGATCAATTTTAGGAACAAGAGCAACGAGAGCTTTAATTTTTTTATTGCGAAACACCGTACCAATTCCTCCTCGTCCAGCTTGTTTCAAACGAACACGTTTTTTCTTTTTATCGTAAAAACTAAAATTGAGCATTCCAATTAATGAATGTTCAGCGGCACTTCCACTTGATACGACAGCAATTTTCATTTTTTCTGAATCGTTACTACCATATCTATCATAAAAATATTCCGCTAGTTCATGACTATCTTTTGGATAATTTGATCCATCCTCAATAATAATTTTTCCACCATTTCTACCATCAAGAATGATGACAATTTCTTCTTCAGATTTACCCTGTAATTCTAATGCATCAAAACCGCAAATTTTTAAGAATGGTCCAAACCATCCACCAACATTGCTATCCATAACAGAATCTGTTTGTGGAGAGATTGATACTACTAATGATTTACCGGTTCCAGAATATTGTGTAATTCCACAAATAGGACCTCCTGAAATTACAATTTCATTTTCAGGATCATTCCATTTTGTATCAGGTTTTGTTGCATCCCATAAAAATTTTAGTCCATATCCTTTACCACCAATAAATTTTTCTTTTATCCAATTAGGAATATCTTTAATGACAATATCTTTAGAACTAACATTAATGTAGAGGGATTTGTCAGTATAACCTTTATCGAGTGCTGATATTGGATAGGTAAATTCTTTAAAGATCTTTCCAGTTTCTATTGTTGTAGTGTTCATAATGAACTCCAAATTATGAATAATTTATAATTCTTTGTATGAAAAATACAAGAATAGGTAAAATCAAACAAAAAGGTTTTATTTAATTATTTTTTAAGAGTTACGAGAATTTTTAAGGGTATTCGTTTAAGATTAATTTACTAGAATTTCTTGAGATTTTTTCCCATCTATCAATTTGAATTTCAAAACCTATAATAGCACAAGTTGGCAAATTGTAAATTGGTTGGGTGGAAATAAAATTTGCAAAGTTCAATAGTCCAGGATTATGACCAAATAAAAACACTGTGTTATAAATATCTTCATTCTGGCTAACAACTTCAATTAAATCTTGAGTTGTTGCTTCATAAATTCTTGAGTCATATTTTATTTTTTTTGTATATGATAAAATATCAGAAAAGATATTAGCTGTGTGGCTTGCTCTTTCAGCTATGCTTGAAATAATTAAATCAGGAAGAATATTTTTTTCTTTTAATAAATTGGCCATAAAATTTGCATTGCGAATTCCTCGTTCGTTCAAAGGTCTTTCCTGATCAGAAAGAGTTGGGTCATCCCAGCTTGATTTTGCATGTCGGATTAAAAAAAGTTTTTTCATTTTAGATGAGAATTTAATTGCTCTTTAAGTTTCGAAAGATTTTTTTCTTTAATTGGTTGAAAATTATATTTAGCATAAGTTGTGAAGAAGCGATGTTCATTCATAAAAACAATAGTGTTGGTTATAAATTCAGTATCATCTATATCCCGATTTTGGATGGATTCTAATTCTTTTTTATAAAGTTGGTTCCTTTCAAAAAATGATACTTTACCAAAATGATGTAAATCGGCATCACAAACTATTTTTTGTAAAATTGAAATTGGTTTTTGAGGAACTTTTGTAGCTAAAATACAAGCTACTACAGAATCAATTTTTTCTTTTGGATAATTTTTCTGAATAAGGAAATTACTTGCATACATTGCACTAATTTCTTCATGTCCTTTAATTTTTTCTGTATAACCAACATCATGGAACCAAGCGGCAATTAATACAATTTCTAAATCTTCGTTTGATAAATTCTCTCCTTTAGATATTTCTTGAGCTGCAGAAACAACTTCTTCTGTATGCTTTATCGTATGGTAATAAAATTTGTTCGAAGTTTTTTCTATCAATAACTTCGAAACATACTCTTTTACTTCAGATAAAATATTTGAATTCATTTGACAATTACTCTTTTCAATCGCAATTAAAGAAATAAAAATTAGTAAAGCAATACTTTTTAGTGACATGAGTCAACCTTCTGATTAATTGTATTTGCAGTTGGATATTCAAATTTTGGACTAATGTAAGGAATGCCAAGATTTAAACCTCGAAGAATAAATAAAATTGCAAGCAAAAATGTAAAAGCTGGTATTAGCTTATTTATCCGACTTCTTAAATTAATTGTCAAAACTTTACCTATCGTCGAAGTTAAAAACATTATAGGAGTTGTACCTAATCCAAACATAGCCATATAGATTGCACCATTAATTGCATCAGCAGTTGAAATTGCTCCAGCAATTCCAACATACACAAATCCACATGGAAGCAATCCATTTAATAATCCAATAGTGAAAAGTGATTTGTGTGATTTTTTATATATTAATTTTGCAAAATTTATTTTTATAAAGTTTGTTACACTTTTATAAAGAGTAAATTCTGATATTTTTGCTTTTATCTTTTTGGGTGTTAAAACATAGATTAAAATTATAAGTCCAAGTGTTATTGAAAGATCTTGCTGCAACCCAAAAAGTATTACTCTATTTCCAAGCAACCCGAATAAAAACCCCATTACAGAATAAGTTATAATTCTACCGAAATTATAAAATAATCTTCCAATTATTAAATTTAATTTTGATTCACCAAAAACAGGAAGTGCTAATGCTATAGGACCGCACATACCAACGCAATGAAAACTTCCAAGTAATCCAACTAAAAATCCTGTCCAAACTTCCATTAATTTATCATTAAAATTTTTTCGTTATAAAAATTTTGGTTATCAACACTCCAATCAACTTTAACTTTCCACAATCCTTTTTCAAGATTTTGTGTGTAAATAATTTGTTGAAGAGAATCTGATAAATTAATTTTTGATTTAAAGTCATTTTTAATATCAGAAGGTCTATAAAAATAAATCTCACCTGAAATAACTTTGTTCTTAAACATTTTAGGAAAGTTAAAAATTATCATATTGCTTTTATTTAAAATTTCAAGTTGTTCTGGTAATTTTTTTGTTCTATTGATTTTATCAATTTGATTTTGATATTCTAAACCTTTTGCGTAGTAGTCATTAGTTTCTAATACGACATCCTGATTCATAAAAATAAAAACCATGGTTAATGTAGCAATCAGAAATAAAATATAAGTTAAAGCTATACCTGTGCCCCAGTTAAATTTCAATTTCATTTTTTTACCTTTCCAAGAAATGCAGTATCAATTATGTCTAAAATTTTACCATTTGATTTTACAGCAATTTTAATTGGTGTTTTAATAGTTTTAATTTCATCTTTTGGCAGAATAACCAAAAATTTTGCTTCAGTAACTTCCTGAGGAGAAACAGAAAGTTTATTACCAATAACTTGTATTTCACCTTTTAAATTTTCTAACTCAAGTTCTGCATTTATGTTATTAAAAGTTTTATTTATAATCTTTAAGTCATAAATATTGCTAAGTTTATTTCCTGGTTGTTCTTGAAAAAGTGTTCCGGGTGTGCGTAAAATGCTTAATTCAACTTCAGTTCTGTTAACTAACATAAAAAGAATTAAGAAAGTCAGAAATATTAGAACTATAGTATAACCAATCGCTCTTGGTGTAAATAAAGTTTGTTTACCAGTTTCAATTTGTGTTTTAGAAGCATAACGAATTAGCCTTTTAGGTTTGTTAATCTTTTCCATAACCATATCACAAACATCAATACAAGCTGTGCAATTAACGCATTCAAGCTGAGTTCCGTTTCTGATATCAATTCCAGTGGGACAAACATCAACACACAAATGACAATCAATACAATCGCCATTGATACGTGTTTCACCTTTTTTTAGTTTACCCCTTGGTTCACCTCGTTTGTAATCATAATGAATAACAACAGAATTTTGATCAAGCATAACACCTTGCAGTCTTCCATAAGGACACACCAGAGTGCAAGCTTGTTCTCTGAAATAAGAAAAAACGAAATAGAATAAACCAGAGAAAATTAAAATTGCAAGGAAAGTAGAAAAATGTTGGAATGGTGTA
>CAZVBT010000251.1:0-7884 GCA_964625385.1 uncultured Melioribacter sp.
TGCATTCATTGTTTCATAAGTAGGATTTATACGAACGCTAAACCATTGATAATCTTCATAATTGTTTGCAATAAATTTTAGTAGAAAATTTACAGTGTGATTATATTCTGAATTTGGTAATACTGTAAATGAAAATTTTACGTTTGACGAATCAACTTGCATTGATTGCATTGAAGGTATTATAACATTTGATGAGGAATTGATTACTGTGACAGAACTATCATCCGTTTGTAAACTAATTAAAAGATTATTAATTGGTGATAAATAATTTGTCAATTTAATTTTTATATCAACAGTTTCATTTTTTTCAAATAAACCATTTCCATTTCCCCTTTCCCCAAAAGAAATATCAGTTGCTCTTACAGAAGTTGCATTCAAGTTACTTACTGCATTCAATGCATTAATTCTTCCTTTTCCAATTAGATATTTGTTTGCAGGATCATTTAAGGATGAAACATCATCGCAAGTAGCACGAATTTGCTCACCAATTTGTAAAGCAGAATAATTTTTGAATTTTGATGCAACAAGACCAGCTAATCCCGCAACTAAAGGAGAAGCCATCGATGAACCACTAATCGAATAATACAAATTATTTATTGCTGCTTTTTGAGGCCATGTTGAAAGAATAAATGTCCCAGGAGCTGAAACATCAGTATTATAACCATAATTACCTTTTGAATTTTTTACATCATTAATATCATTCCAAACAACTGAAATCACATTTTGATAGCTCGCTGGATAAAAATCTGTTAACAGTCCATCATTACCAGCAGCAGCAACAATCAAACAACCTTTTGAAGTTGCATAGTTAATTATTTCTTGTTCATATTGTGATTTGCTTGAACTACCCCAACTGCAATTAATAATTTTAGCGCCATTATCAACCGCCCATTTAATTCCTTCAGCTCCATAATAAACATAAGGATAGCCGTTCGCATCACGTTTATCGTTCCTTGACACTTTTACTGGCATTAATGAACAGTTATAACCAATCGATGAAATACCAATTTTATTATTGGTAACAGCACTTGCAATTCCAGCAACGTGTGTTCCGTGATAAGCATTAACATTATTTGGAGCTATATCTTCACGTGGGTCATCATCTGGAATTCCGTTTGAGCCACCTAAATCAATTCCTAGAATTTTACCGTCTCTTTTTTTGTAAATGTTTCCATACAAATCTGGATGATCCCAATCAACGCCGGTATCCACAATTGCAATAATGACTGATGAATCACCTTTAGTGTAATCCCAAGCTTGAGATGCATTTATTTTAAATAGATTCCCTTGAAAATTTATTAGAGAATCATTTGGTACAAATGCTACTACACGATGAACATATTTTGGTTCTGCATATTCAACAAATTTTGATTTAGAGATTTTTTTTGAAAGTTCAATTGGATCTTCATTTGTATTATATGTTGCTAAAAATATTTTTTCAATGTTTTTTTCTAAAGAATTTTTTTGGAGTTGAGTTGAAGAAAATATTTGCTTAAGTTCTGAAAAGTAAAAAGTTCCAAAAATTTTTTTAGATAAAGATGACTTGAACTGTTCAACCATTTTTTCATCTTTAAATTTTATTATTAATGTATTAGATAAGTAATATTTATCTCCTTTTATAATTACATCCTGTGCAAAAGTTGTGACTGCTAATAAAAGTATTAAAATAAATTTTTTCATATTTATTTTTTAATTAGTTATTTAATATGAATAACTTTACTTAATTTTGACACACCATTTTCATTAAAAGATTCTATGGCAAAATAATAATCTTGACCAATTGTTAAAGCTCTTAATTCTATTTTTGGTTCCTTGTCATTAAACCATTGAAATGTTTGATAAAGTTTATCTTTTGCTATTCCCCAAAGTAAATTATAACCAACTACGTTATTTTCTTTTGCCCAAGTAATAGTTGAATTTCTTTTATCTTTATGACGAATTACTTTTAAATTTTTAGGTGTATTTGGAATTTCTCCGAATCCCTTCCCAAAAACACGAATATCACTAATTGCAAGATTAGGAGTAGGCATGTAAATATTTTCATATTTAATATAACGAGCAATAATTGGTTTTGTTAATTCGAAATATCCATTTGGTCTATCTTGTTTTAGATTTGATAAATCAACAACATTTATCCAATCAAATCCATTTTTTGAGACAAAAAATTTATATTGTGTAAAAACTTTTGATGTATCGTTATCAAATAAATTTGATTTATAATCGACAAAATGAATTTGAATTGCTCTAATTTCATATTGATTTTGTAAATCAATTTTTATCCATTCACCATTTTTATTTTCTTTTGCAACCCAAAATGATCTTGGATTTTCATCAGTTAAGTTAGATGTTTTGAAAGTATCAAAAACAGAAGATGCATCAACTGGTTTTTTGTATGAAAGCAACATCCAACCTGTAAAAAGTTCATCTTTATTTTGAACTTTTCTTGTAGGTAGGTAATGAGGAAAATCTCCGAAGCGAGTATTTGCAAAAAGCAAATCATCTTTATCAAAAAAAGCTGGAAACATTGCAATGCGTCTTTCAAAATTCCAATTTATTGCAATCCATGGTGTTCCAGTGTTCCAATAATTTCCAAATTTATCCTGAAAAGTATTCCCATGTCCAGCACCAGTTAAAAATCCACCTGGTTTATAAGAGATTGGATTATTCGGTGCATACTCAAATGGTCCAAGTGGATCTTTGCCTATGTAAGTTCCATTTGCATAAACATTATATTCTGTTCCAGGTGCAGCATATTGCAAAAAATATTTACCATTATATTTTGTCATCCATGCACCTTCGATAAAAGGTTTTATATTTGAAGTATGATTTGGACCAAATCTTTCCCAACCATTTTTTTCAGGGTGAAGTTTTATTAATCCTTTGTATTTTCCTTTGTAAGTTAATTTTTTAGAATGATCAAGCTCACAACCGTAAATTGGATAAACATTAGAAGAGCCCCAATACATAAACCATCTATTTGTATCTTCATCATAAAATATTGCTGGGTCCCATGGCCCAACTTCTTTTGGTAATTGAGGTAACCAACGATTATAAAAATTTAGTATCCCCTTTTCGGGTTCAGTTGAATATAAAATTGGTCGCTGTTGAAAAGTTGATTGAAACAAATATAACGTATCGTGAACAGATAAAGCTGCAGGGGCACACATATCTTCAAATGGCCATTTATTTGGTTCAATATATTTCCAATTCAATAAATCTTTTGAGTGCCAATAGCCACCTGAAATTGTTACAAATAAAAAATATTCACCTTTGTGATTGATGATAACTGGATCAGCACCACTTCGATATGATATATTGTCATTTATTTGTTCCCAATTGTATCTATAATTTATATCAATTGGATTGCAATATGTTTTTTGATTTTTATTCTGAGAATAAAAAGTTATTACATAAAGAAACATCATTGAAATAATTTTTAATTTCATAAAACAACTAACCATTAATTATTTATTTAATCCAAACTGTTTTAATGTTAACAAATTCTTTTATTCCGTAATGAGATAATTCCCTTCCGTAGCCAGATTTTTTCATTCCTCCAAAAGGTAAACGTGGATCAGATTTCACCATTCCATTTATGAATACAGAACCACTTTCAATTTTTGTTGCAAGAGTTTTAGCTTTATTTAAATTACTAGTCCATAAAGAAGCACCTAAACCAAAATCAGAATCATTTGCTATTTGAATTGCTTCATTTTCATCTTTAGCTTTTATCAAAGTTGCAACTGGTCCAAACATTTCTTCTTTGTATGCTGGCATTGATTTATCAACATTAGTGATAATAGTTGGTTCAAAATAAAAACCTTCTTTATTAATTCTGTTTCCACCAATTAAAATTTCAGCTCCTAATTCAACAGATTTTCTAACTTGAATTTCTAATTCATAAAGTAAGTCTTCACGAGCAATTGGTCCTAAATCATTTTCTTCATTTAATGGATCACCAACTTTAATTTTCTTCATTTCATCAACAAATAATTTTGAAAATTCATTATAAATTTTTTGGGTAACAATAAATCTTTTTGCCGCAATACAACTTTGACCATTGTTAATTAATCTTGCAGTTACAGCCGTTTTTACTGCATCAATCAAATTAGCATCATCAAGAACAATAAAAGGGTCGCTTCCACCGAGTTCGAGTACTGTTTTTTTCAACAACTTACCACAAGTTTGAGCAACAATACTTCCAGCATATTCACTACCAGTTAAAGTTGCTGCTCTAACTTTTTCATTTTCTAAAACATATTTTACTTGTGATGATTCAATCAACAAATTGATAAAAACATTTTTAGGAAACCCTGATTCACGAAAAACTTTCTCAATATCAATTGAACATTGAGGAACATTTGAAGCATGTTTTAGTAACCCAACATTTCCTGCCATTAAAGCTGGTGCGGCAAATCGGAATACTTGCCAGAAAGGAAAATTCCATGGCATAACAGCCAGAACAATTCCTAATGGATCAAATTGAACATAGCTTTCACTTGCATCTGTTTTTATAATTTCATTTTTTAAAATTGATTCCGCATTTTCAGCATAATATTCACAAACCCATGCACATTTTTCAACTTCTGCAATTGATTGTTTAATTGGTTTTCCCATTTCAATAGTAATAGTTTCACCAAGTTTAATCTTATTATCTCGCAAGTATTCTGCGGCATTGTTCATCAAAATTTTCTTCTCAGCAAAAGAAATAGTTTTCCATTTTTCAAAAGCAGAATTTGATTTTTGAATTAGTTCAACAATTTTTTCATTGTTAAAAGATTCAAACTTTTTAAGCAATTTACCAGTCGAAGGATTAATACTTTGAATTGCCATTTTAATTAACCATTAATTGTTTATTAAGTAAGGAATTCAATAAAAATTTTTATTAAGTTCTAATGGAAATTAAACAGAATATTGCAAACAAAAAACAATATACAATATGAAAAAAAATCCAAAAACGTTTGTTCTTGATACAAATGTAATTTTGCACGATCCAACTTGTATTCATCACTTTCAAGAAAACAATATCATTATTCCACTTTCAGTAATTGAAGAACTTGATCACTTCAAAAGAGGCAATCAAGTTATAAATCTAAATGCACGTGAATTTGCGCGAACTCTAGATTCAATCACTGGTAATGAAATTTTTAATGGTGGAGTTTCACTTGGTCGTGGAAAAGGGAAAGTAAGAATTTTAATTACTAAAGGATTATCAAAAGAAATACATGATGTCTTTCGTGAAGATAATGTAGATCATAGAGTTTTGAGTGGTGCATTTGAAGCACATAAAATTAGTAAAGGAAAAGATAAAATTATTCTTGTAAGTAAAGATGTAAACTTAAGAATGAAAGCAAAAGCATTGGGCATTCCAGCAGAAGATTACACTACAGATCATGTTGTTAATGTTGAAGAACTTTATTCCGGGAAAGATATAGTCGAAAATTTTGATGATGAACTTTTGCAAAAATTATATCAGTCTCCTTTTGAAATACCTTCCTCTAAATTAAACAAGAAATTAAAAATTGAACTTGTGCCAAATAAATATTTCATATTAAGAAACCCAAACAGAAGTGCTTTAGCATATCTAACAAATGATTTAACTACTCTTAGAAAAATTGACAAACAACTTGTTTATGGAATTAAACCACGAAATGCAGAACAAACTTTTGCAGTTGATGCACTTTTAAATCCTGATATTCCATTAGTTACAATTACTGGAAAAGCTGGAACAGGAAAAACTTTATTAGCATTAGCCGCTTCATTACAAATAAGAAAGCTATATCGCCAAATTTATATTGCACGACCTGTTGTACCTCTCAGCAATAAAGATATTGGTTTTTTACCAGGTGATGTAGAAAGTAAACTTGCACCATATATGCAACCTCTTTGGGATAATTTAAAAGTTATTCAAGACCAATTTGCTGAAACGGATAAAAACTATCAAATCATTAATAACATGGTAAAAGAGCAAAAACTTGTGATTGAACCTTTAAGTTATATTCGCGGTAGAAGTTTACAAAGAATATATTTTATTGTTGATGAAGCACAAAACTTAACACCACATGAAATTAAAACAATTATAACCCGCGCCGGCGAAGGAGCAAAAGTTGTACTGACCGGAGATATTTATCAAATCGATCATCCATATCTTGATGCTCAATCAAATGGTCTATCTTATCTAATAGATCACTTCAAAGGACAAAAATTATATTCACATATAAATTTAGAAAAAGGTGAAAGATCAGTACTTGCTGAATTAGCAAGTAATTTATTGTAACTATTAATTATAAATTTTCAAAAAAACAAAGGGATAAAAATGAAGAAGTCAATTTCTTACTTAATTGTTTTTATAATTTCAGTATCAAATCTTTTTGCTCAAAATGATTTACTATTAAGATTTCCATCCTTAAATAATGATGGGAGCTTAATTGCATTTTCTTATCAAGGTGATATTTGGACTGTTCCATCTGCAGGTGGTAAAGCCACCCGTTTGACTATTCATGAAGCATATGAAGCTTATCCAAAATTTTCACCTGATGGAAAACAAATTGCTTTCAGTGGTAATCGTTATGGTAACAATGACATTTTTGTTATTCCAACTGATGGTGGAACGCCTAAAAGATTAACTTATCATTCCGCTCAAGATAATATTTCAAGTTGGTCACCTGACGGCAACATTTTGTTTTCAACTAATCGTGAGTTTAATCAAATTGAAAGACCATTCGAAGTTTATGCAATATCTTCAAATGGGGGAACAGAATTTAGAATATTAGATGCAATGGGTTTTGAACCAGTTACTTCTCCGGATGGCAGATTTATTGCATTTGTTCGTGGTGATATTAATCCGGTTTTTCGTGAAGAATATCGCGGCTCATCTAACAGAGATATTTGGATTTATGATACAAAAACAAAAAATTACTCTAAACTTGCTGGCTTCGAAACAAATGATATTAATCCACAATGGAGCGATTCAAGAACATTATTCTTTTTAAGTTCAAATACTGGTAAATATAATCTTTACAAAATTAAAATTGATGATAATGGAAAAAGCATTGGTAAACCAGAGCAATTAACAAACTACAAAAATCACTCAATAAGATATTTAAGTTTATCTTATGATGGTTCAACTTTAGTATTTGAAAGAGAAAAAAATATTTACATCTCTAAAACTACTGAGATAAAACCTAAAGAAATTAATATTAATATTTCTGCTGATGATAGATTTGATCCAGTTGAATTTAAAACGTTTTCAAATAACTTGAATGAATATGCAATTTCACCAAATGGAAAATATATCGCTTTTTCTGTTCGTGGTGAAATTTTTGTTAAAGAAGCAGATAAAGAAAAAAGCAGAAGTGTAAATCTTTCAAACTCACCTTATCGAGATAACAATGTTACATGGTTAAATGATACTATTTTAGTTTTTACTTCAGATAGAAATGATAACAATTATGATTTGTATTTAGTTAAATCTGCAGATAAGCAACAGCCTAATCTTTTCAAATCACTAAAGCATGAAATAATTAGAATAACAAAATCCGATGAAGATGAAAGCGATCCGGTAATTTCAAATGATGGTAAAAAAATTGCATACATTCGTGGCAAAGACACAAAACAATTAGTTGTTTCAGAAATTTCTTCAGAAGGAAAATTATCTAACGAAAAAATATTAACTGATTTCTGGGCAACACCATCAGGAATAAAATGGAGTCCTGACGACAAATGGCTTGCATATTCAATGGAAGATTTATATTTCAATGAAGAAGTTTACATTCATTCAGCAGATAATTCTCAGAAAGCAGTAAATGTTTCAATGCATCCACGTGGTGATTCAAATCCATTTTGGAGTGCAGATGGAAGTAAACTTGGTTTTCTTTCCTCTCG
>CAZVBT010000252.1:0-16194 GCA_964625385.1 uncultured Melioribacter sp.
GTTAAGAACATTGAACTTGGCTTTGATTCAAATACAAATATAAAAAATGTTGATTTAATGACTACCAAATATTGCCTTAGATATGAAATTAATCAATGTTTTCTTAACCCCAAAACAACTTATAGAGACGAGTTATTTTTGATAAGTAATGGCAATAAGTTTAAGTTAGAATTTGACTGTGAAAATTGTGTAATGAAAATTAAAAAAGCATAATTGCTTTAAAAAATTAAAAGCGAGCATTAGAACTCGCTTTAGCTGCACTGCCAGGGTTCGAACCTGGACATTTCTGATCCAGAGTCAGACGTGTTGCCAATTACACCATGGGGCAGTTTTTTTACTTTTTCAAATTTAACTTTTCTTCTTGGTTTTCTAAAATTTTTCCACCAACTTTTTTAATGTTAAGATAAAAAGGAATATCATTAGTATCCCAAATTTTATTATCTGATGCATCAACAATTTTTATTAACCCTTGAGAAGAAATTCTTGTATCAGCTAAAGCACCAAAAACAAAATCCCATGCAAATGCACCAGTTGATTGATAGTTTGTTGCTAATGTACTCCAAGTAATTCCATTATCCAGACTGTAATAAATATTTACTGAACTAACAGCATAGCTTTTCCACTCAATTAGCATTGGCCATTTATCAGATGGTTTAGGATTAGTTAAATCGTCCGGTGGATAAAAATCTTCACCATTGTTTGGTCTTATTACTCTAATTTTTTTGCTTTCATGAATTGAAAATGGATTATCGCTAACATCTGATGGACCACTTAAACTTGAGATTTTAATTAAGCAATTATCAGAACTATCAGGACGAACCGATTCAGATCTACCAGGAGCCCAAACAAATAAACCATCACTTTCAGTAGAATCGGCACCGGGAACTGTATACCATTTTCCACCACCATTTGTTGACCATTCAATTTTTACTTTAGATACGTGGGTTGAAGTCCATTTTATTTCATAAGGATGATAATTATTTAAATCACTTGAAGATGCATTTGGTTTTGAAGCAAGCCATTGCTCATTTCCATTTGGATAAAGTATTGTTATTGTTGGTGGTGGTGTTACATAAAAACTACCACTCATTAAAGAAGCACTTCCATCAGTTGAGCTGATTTTTATGACGTATGTTGTTGCATTTGGATCATATTTAAAACTTGTTGTGTATGAACCAGTGTTATCAACACTATCAACAAGTGTAAACCAATCTGATGGCACATTAATATTATTTCTGTTGTATTCTATTTTAACTTTTTTAATTCCTTTTGATTCCCAACGAATTACAACAGATTCACCAGCAATAATTGAAGCCCCTGAATATGGATAAATTATTCTTGATATTTCCGGCGTTACAAGGATTGAAAATGGAGAATTGCTTTCATCATTAGGTTCACCATTTTCTGCATCACTAATTCTTACTTTGCATTGAGAAGAATTTATATTAGCAGGAATTTGCCAATCATAAGATCCAGTGCTTTGTAAATCTTTTACAATTGAAATCCAATTAATTCCATTGTTTATTGTAAAATCAATATTAACTTTATTAATACCTTTTGAATCCCATGTAATTGTTTTTGTTTGTTTTTCTCTCCATACTTCTCCGCCATTTGGAGAAATGATTCTTAATGTTTTTACAATTTGATTAGTAATAGTAAAATTAGTGGCAGATATAGCAAATGGGTTTCCATCACTTGCATCGCTTATTTTTATTTTGCATTGCAATGAGTTTATACTTGGAATATTTGTCCATGTATAATAACCAATGCTTGGTGTTGATTGGACAATCATTTCCCATTTTGCCCCACCATCAGTTGTATATTCAATTTTAACATTTGAAACATTTTCACTTGTCCATCGAATTTCTTTACTTGTACCTGAAGACCAAACTTCTCCACCATTAGGTGTAACAATTTTAATTGAAGGTTCAGGTTGAATACTAAAGAAAGCATCACTTTCATCAGAAGGAGAATTATCTTTTGCGTCACTTATTCTAATTTTACAATTTGTTGATGAAACAGCTGGTAATTGCGACCATGTAAAGAATCCAGTGCTTGGAGTTGAATTCGTAATTATGTTCCAACTTATTCCATTGTTTAAAGTGTATTCAATTTTTACATCAGAAATTCCGGCAGCATCCCATGTTATCACTTGAGTAGATCCGGCTATCCATTCTTCTCCACCATTAGGTTTTGTAACACGTATTAATTGTGTCCCTGGATTTACAATTGTAAAATTATCATCGCTGATGTCAGAAGGAATTCCATCTTTAGCATCACTTATTCTTACTCTGCATTGTAATGAACTAACATTTGGAATTGGATTCCAGCTATATGCACCAGTGCTTGGTGTACTCGCAACTATTAAATTCCAAGTTGCACCGTTATTAGTTGTATATTCAATTTTTACATTTTCAATATTTGATGATTTCCATTTAATTGTATTTGAAGAACCAGCATACCATTCTTCATTTCCGTTAGGTGCAATTACAGTAATTTTAGGTTCTTCTGTTACTGAAAATGTTCCATCACTTTCATCTTGAGGTGAGCCATTTTCTTTATCAGTAATTCTAATTTTATATTGATTTGAAGGAGCTGTAAAGCTTGTTAAATATTTTCCACTTGAAGGAGTTTTTTCAACAATTGTAAACCAGTTCGTTCCATTATTAGGTGAGTATTCAAGCATAACATTTTCAACACCTACAGATGACCATTTAATTGTATCAATAACACCAGCAACCCATGTTTCACCACCATTAGGTTTAAGTATTTTTAATTCTGCTTTTGGTGCAATTTTAAAGTTACCATTACTTTGGTCAACCGGATCACCATCAGCGGCATCACTTATTTTAATTAAACATTGAGTTGAAAAAGTATTTGGAACATTCCATTCATATGCGCCGGTGTTTTGAAGTTGATCAATAATAGTATTCCAGGTTAAACCATTGTTTGTTGTGTACTCTAATTTAACTTTTGCAACACCTGATGAAGTCCATGTTATTTGTTGATTAGTCCCGGCTTGCCATTTTTCACCACCATTTGGAGAAGTAATTTCAAGTGTTTGAGTAATTTGATTTGTGATAGTAAATGTGCTATCAGAAACATCATTTGGTTCTCCATCTTTAGCATCATAAACTCGCACTTTACACAGTTGTGAATTTACATTTGGTACATTTTCCCAAATATAAAAACCAGTTGATGGTGTTGATTCTTTTATTGTATTCCATGAAAATCCATTATTAGTTGTATAAGCTAATTTAACATTTTCAATGTTTTCAGATATCCATTCAATTTTTCTGCTTGTTCCTGATAAAATTTTCTCTCCTCCATTTGGAGATAATACTTTTATTTTAGGTTCAGGTAGGATTGTAAATATCGAGCTTTCAGTTGATGTAACACCATCTTTGGCATCTAATATTCTAACTTTTGCTAATGTTGAAGGTGTATTTGGTACTGGTTCCCAATAATAAATTCCTGTGTTCTTTTTATCTACAGCTATTAAATTCCATTTATTGCCGTTGTTAGTTGTGTATTCAAGTTTAACTGAATCAATACCGGAACTAAACCATTTAATTTCTTTTGCACTTCCAGCTTCCCATTCATCTTTCTCTTTAGGTGAAGTAATTTTTAAACTTTTATTTGAGTTCCGAACAATTGCAAAAACATTATCACTTATATCAGAATATTTATTATCTAAAGTGGCAATTAAAATTCTACATTGGTTTGAAATTACATTTGGAACTGGGAACCAATTATACATCCCTGAATTACTAAGACTATCTACAATCAAGCTCCAGGAAGTTCCATTATCAGAACTAAATTGAATTTTTACTTTAGATGTACCAGTTCCACTCCATTTAATTTGATATGATGATCCTTCAGAAATTGATTCTCCTCCATTTGGGGAAATAACTTTTATTGATGTAACTTTTAAAGAGTCAATTGGGTTAACGATTGAAGAATCTTCCTTTAGTTTACAAGAGTAAAGAATTACTAATCCAACTAGAACTGAGAGAATTGTCTTTTTCATATTTTTTCTCTTTTTAAATTAAATGGGAATACCCAAAACAAATTTAATAAAAATTCTATATTTTAATTAGTAGATTAAATTCAGAAATTATGCCTGAGGTTTTTTCTTAAAATCAATAATTAAGCTAATTAAGTATGATAGTTAAAAAATTTTACATGTTAATTTTACTTTTATTAGTATCGAAAATTACAGCTCAAAGTTTAGTCTATAAATTTGAGCTTGGAAATTTTAATGATGCTAATAGTTTTTCTTTCAGTGCTGCTGGATTTTTTTATGTTTCAGACAGCGGGAGTAATGAAATTATAAAAATTGATACATTGGGAAATGTATTAAAAGTAGTCGGTGGTTATGGCTGGAGTGAATCTCAATTTGATAAGCCATTTGATGTTTTTACGAACGTTTTAAATGTTTATGTGACAGATTATAATAACAACAGAGTACAAATTTTTGATAAAGATTTGAATTTCATTTCTGAAATTAAAAATTCCGATAAAATTGAATTTCGGTTTCCAACGTGCGCAGCTTCATCGAATCAAAATGTTATTTTTATACTCGATTCAGACAATAAAAGAATATTAAAATTAGACAGAAATGGTAATTTACTTTTGACTATTGGAGATATAGACGCCGGTAAGTTTCAACTTTCATCACCAATAAAATTTTGTATTGATACAAACTTTAATTTGATAGTTCTAAATAATGATAAATTATTTTTGTTTGACCAGTTTGGTAATGGGTTGAAAAAAATTGATCTGAATTTTACACCACGAAATATAAATTCACTTTTTAATTTGATTACTATTATTAATAACGATAAAATTCTATTAGCAAAAATTGATGATAAGAACGAAATAAGTTTTTTTGATAATTTATTATCATTCAATGGCTTGGATGATATTCAAGATGGTTTAGTTTACAATAATAAGCTTTATGTTCTTACTAAAAATAATATTCAAGTTTTCGATTTAATTAAATAAATGAGTTTGAAATTTAGAATATTGCTTTTTTTGTTATTGACATTATGGTTATTGGGTGTTTTTTATGAATGGGCTTTAACAAAAAATAATTTTCCAGGCATTGCTTATCCAATTGTAAAAAGAACATATTCTTTAGTTTGTCATCAGGATTCGAATAAATTAATAGAGTTTCATAATCATAAAACATTAGTATGTTCAAGATGCACAGGAATTTATGTGGGTGCATTTTTAATATCATTTATTTTGCTCTTTAATGTTCGTGTTATTTTACCAAATCTAAAATTTTTCATTACAATTATTCTTATAACATTATTCGATGTTTTAGCAACAACCTTTGGATTATATCATTACTACAAAAACATTGCATTTGTAACTGGTTTACTTTTAGGTTCAACTGGATTTTTATATTTTTACTTTGGATTGAAACAATTAATAGACGAATTAAATAAGGAAAAATTTTGAAAAAATATATTTCACCTTTTATTTGTGGATTTGGTGCAGCAGTTTTACAGGTTGTTCCATTAATTAAAAGTTTTTCATGCTGTTTGATAATTCCCTTTGCAGCTTTTATTTCATTGTCATTAGATCAAAAAGCTAACAAAGATTATTCAAAAATTTTAATGAGTAAAGCATTTACTTTTGGAATTGTTATTGGCTTAACTTCAGCTTTGTTTAGTACTTTTTTTGATATATCAATAACAGCAATTACAAAAACCAATGATTTAATAACAACTCTTCCAGAATTATATAAAATGATTGAGAACTTCCCTTTAGAACAATCAATTAAAAAAGAAGTTGTAACTTTATTTGAAAGTGTAAAAAATGATTTAATTAATTATGGTTTTTCATGGTTTTATACGATAACAATTTTTTTGAATAATATTCTTGTAAATACAATTTTCGGAATAGTTGGTAGTTTAATAAGTGCAACAATATTAAATAACAGAAATAAAAATTTGGATTATCAATGATATCAGCAGCAATATTTGCAGGTCATTTATACTTTGTAACTTATATTTTTACTAAAAAATGGCAGGGTGAATCACTATCAAGTGCGTTCACTAATTTAGCACTGATAGTAATTATGTTTGCAGTCGGTTGGTCAATTACTTCTTCGGTTACAAAAATATTTTTTGATGAAAAAGGTTTAGGTATTCAGTTTGATGCTGCAACAATTTCTTTAACATTTTTAACAATTATTGAATATTTCTTCTATAAATTTTATTACAAAGAAGAACCTACTGAAGGCGAAAAGGAAAAGTAATAACAACTGTTTGTTCAATTTGTTGTGCTGTGGAAGGTAATGGTTCAAATCTCCATTGGCGTAATGAATTAATTGCAGCATTTTCTAATCTTGCATCAGCTTTAATTAGAGGAAAAATTTTCCCAACTGTTCCATCGGGACGAATAGTAAATCTCAATTTTAAATCAATCTCTTTAGAAACACCTTCAGGATATTCAGGCAAAGTATAACTTGAAATTCTTCTTATCCCCTTTCCACCAAAATCTAATTCAAATCCAAAACCACTTGAACCTGTTCCGGGTTGCTCTGTTTCCTTTCCTTTTGTTTCACCTTTTACAATTGGTTTTACTTTATTTGGTGGAGTTTCTTCCTTCTGCTTTTTATTTGTTTTTTCTAATATGTTATTTTCATCTTCATTTTTAGCTTTGGGTAAATCAACTTTTTTTTCTTCTTCATTTTTTTTTAGTACAGGTTTATTTAATTCTTCAGTTTCATTTTTAGAAAATGAAGAAGGACTTCCAAAACCAGTTCCTGTTCCAAAGCCAATTAAAACATATTGTTCTTTAATTTCATCTCCATTAATTTTTATAAAATAAAATAGAATTGCCAATAATAGATGTAAAATAACTGATGCTATGAAGGAAATATTTCTTGATTCTTTCAACATTAGAATGAAACTTTTTCTGTCTGTATTGTAAATTTATCTATACCAACACCTTTTGCTTCATCAATAACTTTTATTACTAAATCAATTTTTACTGACTGATCAGCACGGATAGTTAAATTATCAAGCTGACCATTTAATTTAAGTTGCGATAATTTACCCGCAAGAGTCATCAAATTAACTTCTACATTGCCCAAATAAATTCTGCTTTGGTCTGTAATTGTAATTGCATTATTAACAAGTTGAGTTGGTTCATTATTTTTTGCGCCAGGTAATTTTACTTTTACTCCTGTTTGTAGAACAAACTGAGAAGTCAACAAGAAAAAAATTAAAAGCAGCATAACAATATCAGTTAGGGAAGAAAAATTAAATGCGCTTATTGGTTTATGTCCGGTTTCAAATTTCATATTAACCTACTCTTCTGTTTCTTCATCATCAGAAAAATCTTTTTCAGTTTCGTCAAGAACGTCTAAAATTTCAGTTGCAATTCTTTCCATTTCCAAAACATTTTTATTAACGAGAGATAAGAAATAATTGTAAAGAGCAAGTGCAGGAATACCAACGATTAATCCAAATGCTGTGGTAATTAATGCTTCCCAAATTCCACCGGCGAGATCAGCCGGACTTGCACTTCCTTGCAATTCCTGAATACGCATGAAAGCAGAAATCATTCCTGTAACTGTACCAAGAAAACCAAGCATTGGTGCGGCTCCAGCAATAGTGGCTAAAGTTGATAAACCTTTTTCCATTTTGCCAATTTCAATTTTTCCAGCGGCTTCAATTGCTTCAATCACTCTTTTTCTACCGAATTTATATTTTTTTAATCCACGACGAATAATATTTGCTATAGGGGTTTTTTCTTCCATGCAAAAACTAATTGCACCTGATATATCTTTCTTTTTTAATATAGTCCTGATTTTAATCGTGAATGCAGTAACATTTATTTTTGATTTTTTTATTGTTAAAAATTTTTCAATTGTAATTGCCACAGCCAATATTGATCCTGCCAAAATTGGCCACATCATTATTCCGCCTTTGAAAAACATTTCAATTATATTCATAGTTTTTCCTTATAAGATTAGAAATTATTCTTTTTCTTAAACTCAAGTGCTTCTTGCTCAGAATTGAAATAACCAATTCTTACACGATACCATGTTCCACCTTTTTGAGGTAGATATGCTTCACTTAAAAATGCATTAAACCCAAGAGAACGTAACCTGCTCATTTCAATTTCAGCTAATGATTTATTTTTCCATGATGATGTTTGGAAACTATAATTTTTACCATCGAAGAAAATCATACTGCTCAAACGAACTTCATTTTGTGTTTTTAATTTTTCAACTGTTTTATTCCCTTTTTCAACTTTTGTTTCTTTAGCTTGATTTTTATTTAAAGCAATATTTGATGTTTCATTTCTCTTTTCAACCGGTGTTATAGTTTTTGTTTCAACTTTTTCTGTTTTAGGTATAAGTTGTTGTACATTTAATTCATTTCCACTTTTTATTGGTTTAGGTGGAGTTGCGGTAATTGGAAAATCGCTGTACTCTTCAACAGCAAGAGCATCCGTTGTGTTTTGAGTTTGGTTTTCTGTAAAAGATAAATTCTGATTTTTGTTTAATTCATCCTGAGGTTTATCAGTATTTAATGTTTGATTATTATTTGATTTTGATATTTGATTATTTGTGTTAAAGAATTTGAAAACAAAGAACGAAGTAACACTCAAAATCAATAAACTTCCAAGTATAATTGATATCAACTTCCAATAATTTTTTTTTTCTTTTGGTTGCTGAATAATTTCAATTTCGGTCTGAGAATTATCAAGAGTTTTTGTAATTGTTTTCTTTTCAATTAAGTTTTCTTGTTCTTCTGGTGAAAGGATTATTGTAATTTTTTTTGGAGGTTTTAGTAATGGTTCAACTTCAATTTCTTTTGATGTTTTGTTTTCAACAGGATTTTCTTTTATGAATTCATATTGCGGTGGAGGAGTTTTAAAATCTAAAATAACTTTTTCATCTTTTAATTCAATTTCGTTTGATGAGTTATCATTTTGATTTTCTGAGTGAATTATGTCTTTGTCATAATTATCATTTACTTCAGGTTTCTCAAATATAATTTCTTCTTCTTTTTCGACAACATCTTGTTTAAGAAAATTAATTTCTCTTTCGAGTGTTTCTTCTAACTTTGTAAAAAGATCAACTCTTGTTTTTCTTAATTCTATTGTTGGTGAATCTTCATAATTTTCAGGAATATCTTCATCTATAAACTCAAATTTATTTTCAATTACTTCATCTGATTTATTAGCTTCCACAACTTCGATATTTTCAAGATTACCTAAACCGAATTCTTCTCTTAATTCATCACCCCAATTCCATTCAATTTTGTTGGCTATTTTTTCTTCGGGCTGGTTTTGTTCGTTGTCATTATCATTTTCATCTACATCAATTTTTTTTAGTTGCTCTTCTGTAAGTAATTTATTTAAAACATCTGAATTATTTTCTTCATTATAGTTTTTATTAAGATTATCAATTTCATTTTGGACAATTTGTTTTAATTCATTTTCTTCAATGTTGATTATGTCGTTATTCGGCAAGATAAATTCATCAATTATAAATTCTTTGGAAGCAGCCGGTGGTTTAATATTTATTTGGTTTTCAATGATGTTTTTTTGTTCATCATCAAGTAATGTTGAAAGATTTATTTCATCATTTTCTGATTTTGTGTTTATATCATTTTCAAATACAGTTGATTTTATATCTTGAGAATAATCTTCACCAATTTGTAGTGAAACTATATCTTCATTTTCTGTTTTTGATTTTAATTCATCTTTGTTTTCTTCTTTATCTTCAATATAATTTTTATCACCAATAATTTCATTGCTGATTTTTTCAAGTTCATCAATTTGATTTTTTAACTCATCTGCAAAAGTTGAAATATGTTTTATCTTTTCATTTGTGTCTTTCGTATCAATAGCATTTATATCATTATCAGTAGTTTCAACATTTATTTTTTCTATTTCATTTTTGTCTTGAATTTCTATTTCATCTTCAAGTAATGAATCTACAGAAATGCTATCTGGGATTGTAAGATTTATATTGCTAATTTCTTCGTTAAATACCTGATCTATAATTTCATTTTGCTTTTCAACTTCGTTAAAATCATTTTCAATAGTAAAATCAGTTTGAGAAAGTAATTTATCAATTAAATTTTCATTGGTATCAATTTCATTTTCAATGACCATTTGATTTGCATCAGAATCATTATCAAATAAATTTTCATCATTATCTTCATAAATAAATTCATCCCATATATTGAAATTAGGAATTTGATCTGATTCTGATAATAATTCTTTAGCTCTTTCTTCAATTGATTTTTTTAGAATTTCAAAAGAGATTTCTGATTGACGCTCAGAATCTTCATTTACAAGCGGCAATAATGGTTTGCCAACTCCAATGCTAAAAATTTGAGAGTCTATTTCAATATTATTTTTCGATTTATTATGTAGTTCTAATGTTAGATAAAAATTTTTTGATGATGTTGTGTAATCTTCTGGTAAACTTGCAAAAAGAATTTTTTGCGGGTTATCTTCAAAATTATCTTTTAACTGAAAGAAACCTATACGTGGAACTTTCAATGTGATTCCAAAATTTAGAAACTTTGAAAGTTTTTCTAAAAATATTTCATACGCAGTTTCACTTTGCGTTGACGATACTCCAAGTACTTCTGATATTCTTTTTTTTAATTCGGCTTTATTCATTTATTTACCACCGATATTCTATACCGGCTAAGTAATCAAAGTTTTTTTCTTTATAATACTGCCAAACAAAGTTACTTTTATTTAAGATATTTTGAAAGTCTAATTTCATTTTTAACCCGTTCATTATCTCATAAGAAAATCCGAGACTAAAATTCGAATAATCATTTATTCTCTGATTATTGAGTAAATCAGAATAATAGTTGGCAAGTAAAGTATATCCAAGATTAATACTAAAATCAAAATCGAAATTATAACTATAATTTAGATTAAGATTCCATGTTGGTTCAAATGGAATTTGTTTGTTATTTTGATCCTGAATTTTTCGAAATGAAAATTCGCCAAATAAATTTCCATAATGATTATCGTATAAATAAAAATTAGAAGTTACTGAAATTTTTGATACGTCATTTTTTGAAAAGATGTCATATTTTTTATTAGTAGAATTTTCTAAATAAAAAATATAATTATCATACAAAGCTATATTTGTTTCCACGGAAGCTGAAAATATTTTTTTAACTTCATAATTAATTGCAAGCGTTAAATCATTTATGTGTTTAACAAAAGCATTATCAATATTCAAGTTAGAATACAAATTTATTTTTTGAAAATCTTTCATCAACATCATTTCAATATGAGGATTAAATAAAGCAGAAACACTCAAATTATTATTAACTTTTAGTTCGCCGAAAGCATATGGCGCAAAGAAGTTACTTTTTGAATTAGAATTATAATTTAGCCCGGCTTCAATATTTATAAAATCAAATGGATTTGTTTTAAAGAAAACTTTGCTATCAAAATAATTATATGTTCTTTCTTTCAAAATATTATCATTCAAATTTTGTTTTATGAAATTTAATTTACCGCCAATGATAAACTTAGAAATGCTTAACTCTGAAAAAACATTTGTATTTATTTTTATTTCTTTTAACTCATTTGAACTTATATTCAAAACATCACCAGCTATATCGAATCCAAAATGGAAATAATTAATATAATTATTGATGAAAGAAAAGTTTGCTATAAAATTTTTAGTATCTCTTTTTTCATTAGGATTCAATGCCCCAAAAAAATTGTACGAATCTCTTTGGAAAGTACCATCTATTTTAATTTTACTACCTGGTAAAAAATCTGATTTTGTGCTTACAAAAAAATCATTATTAACATTAACACCTGAATTATTATAACCAGCAAATGGAACATATTCTTTTATGTTACTTCCCCAAACTTTTACATTAAGGAGATAGTTTTCAAAACTTTTTGTTAAAAATAACTCACCTAATGGTATTGAATATTTACCAAGCATAATATTTAATTTACCAGTAAAGTAATCCTGAGACAATTTTATGTTTGGTAAATTTTGTATTGGCAATGATTGAAAAAAAATTGGCAGCTCTTCTGTTGAATATTGTGGAGTAAAAAATTCTTTTGATGTAATTGAAATTAATTCAGCTTTTGGTTTTTGAGCAATCTGAACATCAATGTTTTGTTTTCCAGTAATTACAAAATCTGGCAGTTCAATACTTTGTTGGTCAGTTTGAGAATAAAGGTTTATTGTAAATATTAGTATAAAGATTAAATTTTTTTTCATTACAAACCTTTCATTTTCTTTTTAGCTTCATCAGCAAAAGCATCATTTGAATGTCTAATTAATACAGCTCTGAACATTTCTCTTGCTTGTTTTTTATCATTTAGTTTTATAAAACAATCACCTAAACGTAAAAGGGATTTTGTGTACCACTCATCATAAGCAGCAAAAACACTTCTTGTTCTAACAAAATGAGTAATGGCTTCTTCAATTTTATTTTGATTAAAAAATACCAAACCAAGATTATATTGAGCTTCAGCTCCTAAATCATCTAAACTATTTTCAGCAATTTCTCTTAAATAAAACTGAGCTTTATCATAATTGTTTCTTGATAGCTCAATTTTACCAATTTCAACTTTTGATTTCGCAGAATAAATTGAAGTAATATAAAAATTGGCAACTTGCTCAAAAGTTGAAACAGCATCATTAATGTTTCCTAATTTAATTTCAGTTTTACCACGCATGAATAATAATTCAGGAATTCTATTTGAAGATGTATTAGCTGCAATAGATTCTTCTAAAATATTATATGCATCATTAAATTGATTTTTCTCAAAATAAATTTGAACTAATTCAACAGTCGAAGATATACCAATATCACTTTTAAGTGTTAAACTTCTTGAAGAAGAAAAATTTGAAATAGCTTCATCATAAATTTTCATATTAGCCGCTGATTTACCAATCCAATAGTATGCTGAAGCAACTAAATTACTTTTAGGATAAAGATTTATAAAATCTTTGTAAGCTTTAATTGCCTGATTATAGTTTTCTAAACTATAATATAAATCACCTTTCTTGAAATAAATTTGATCACTGAATTTTGAATTAGGATTTTTATTGATGAATTCATCAATAAATGAAATTGCTTTATCGGGTTGATCAAGTGCAACATAAGAATATTGAATTCCATTCACAGCATCAAATATATATTGTGAATTAGGATAATTCTCAATCACTCTTGAATAATAAACAATTGAAGAATCATAACTTCCTTTATTAAAATATGAATCTCCAATGGAATATTCGACAATAGGCTTTAAATCTGTATCAGGAAATTTGA
The DNA here is from genome assembly GCA_964625385.1 of uncultured Melioribacter sp. Taxonomy (GTDB): domain Bacteria; phylum Bacteroidota; class Ignavibacteria; order Ignavibacteriales; family Melioribacteraceae; genus Stygiobacter. The sequence goes on from CAZVBT010000252.1 coordinate 13,314, forward strand.
TAAGTAATTTTTTGTATGATGAAATAGCATCGTCAAATTTATTTTGCTGAAAATTAATCCAACCTATTACATATTGAGCTTCATCAACATATTTTGATTTGGGAAATTTAATTTGTAATCCTTCAAAAGTATTTATTGCATTTTCAGTTTTACCCGATTTATATAAAGCTTGTGCAAACTGATAATAAGCTACGTCATTATCTAAGTATTCATCATTTGAAAATAACTGTTGATAAATAGATGCAGCTTTTTCAAAATTTTTTGCTCCGTAAAAACTATCGGCTAATCTTAATTTTATTTCATTAATATTTTTGTCATTCGGGAAACGATTTACATAATCGCTGAAAATCTCTATTGCATTTCTAAAATCTTTTGAATTGAAATATGAATATGCTTTACCGAGTAATGTTTGTCTGTTAATTAATTTATCGTTTGACTTCACTAAATTATAGTGTTTAAGTGCAGCAACATATTTACTCTGATAAAAATAAACTTCAGCTAAATAGAAATTAACTTTATCACTTTCAAATGATTTATTATTCTTAATTATATATTCAAGATTTTTTTCAGCTTCTGAATAATTCTTCAAAAAATAATTTGAAACACCTAACCCTAGATATATCCGATTAACTAAATCTTGATTAATTACATTAATATTCTTTGCATCTGAGAAATATTTTTTAGCTTCTGAATATAATTTATTATTCAATCTTAATTCTCCAAGAAGAATTAATGCTTTTAATTTAGTTTGAATATCATTTGACAAGACTGCATTTTGGAGAGATTCTTCAGCAATCTTGGTATTGCTTTCGTTTACAAAAACAACTCCTCTGTTTAGCTGAGCTTTTGAAGCTAATTTATGTTCAGGATAATTGGTTAAGAATTCTTTAAATAACTCATCAGCTTTTTTAGAATTACCTAAATATCTTTGACATTCACCCGCCCAATAAAGAGATAAAATTTTTATACTATCCGTTGAACTTTTGTACAAACTATCAAAAACAACAAACGCATCTTGATACTTGCTTTGCTGAAAATCAATCCATGCTTTACTAAATAATACACGATGAGCAAAATTATATTTTGACGAATTGTTAATTAACTGGGATAAAATTTCGTTTGCATCAAAAAATTCATTTAATCGAGCATGAGAAACAGCTAAAAAATATTTAGCTTCATTTTGTTTATCAATATCGAGAAGATTTATCTTATTATCACTTAATTCTAATATTGCATTATCGTAATCATTCAAGTTAAAATAGCAAATTCCAATTCTAAACTGAGATAAAGGAGCAAGCTCATTTTGCTTGTAATAGGTTAAAATTTCGTCATAAAGTTCAATGGCTTTTTTATACTCACTGGTCTTCTCATAAACTTGAGCTAAAGAGTAAATTGAATTGACATAAAATTGGTTTGTTCTTTTATTTGCAATTGCATCTTTGAAATAATCTTCCGAGTCAACAAATTTATTTTCAGAACTATAAGATTCAGCAACCCAATAAAGTGCCGAACCATAAAATTCAGTGTAGGGATAAGTATTTATCAGTGTAAAAAATCTATCGCGTGCTTTTCTAAATTCATTTTTTTTATTATAAATAACTCCAAGTTTGTAATAAGCAATAGACTTTAAATTACTTGCAAAATTTTCTTTAATAAATTCTTCAAACTCAATTGCTGAACCATCAAGTTGATCTAAATTTAATAAGCAATCTGCCACGTAAAATTTCGAAATAGATTTTGTTTTTTGATCAATTTTATCTGAATTTTTTATTTGCTCAAAATACTTTAAAGCTACACCATAATTAAAATCATAATAAGCTTTGAAAGCTTCATCAAAAATTTTATTATCATTTTGTGAGAAAATTAAATTTGTAAATAAAAGTAAGATTAAGAATTTTTTCATTGTCTTTATCGAATGTTTTGAAAAATTATAATTACAAGTGGTGCGGTAAGACTTACGATAAAATTTACAGCATCATTATTAATCCATTTAACTCCTTTGTAGTAATTTGTTTCAGTACCGCAATGAATATTCCGTTCAGTAATTTTTTTGCAAACGTTACATTCATGTTGAAGTTGAAAAGTAGCACCTAAGATACTATCAATGATACTTCCTAAAAAACCAGAAATAATAATTAAGAAAAAGTAATGAATATAATTCATATTAATCCAAAATAAACCTGACATAGAAATAACAATTGTCCCGAGTAAAGCACCAAAGGAACCAATTAAAGAAATACCACCAGAAACACCTTGTTTAACTTTCCTAAACGTTAGGATGTTATACGTTTCTGTTTTTTTCCATGTTCCAAATTCAGTTGACCAAGTATCAGCACAAACTGCTGAAAGTGAACTTAAATAAAGCAAATAATAAAAATCATTTTGAGTTAAAAAATTAATTATAACTAAAACACCACCGATACCACCATTAGCTAAAACTTGCATATAATCACGTGTTCCACTTTTTTCAAAATACAATTCAACGCTTTCATTTTTTTTCTTCCTTTCTTTTGAAAGTAAACTAGAAAGGATAAAAAAAGTTAAAATTGGAACACTCCACTGAATACCACCAAGACTAAAAATAATGCTTGCTAAAAAGAAAGTTGCAACACTACCACTAAAAGTTAAGAATTTAAGTCTGAATGAAATAAATACAATTAAAAATGCTATTAAAAAACTTATTGACTGGTTAAATAATGAAAAGTTAAAAATATGTAATAGTATCATTTAGATTTTTAAAATTAAGAACGAATATAAACAAATGTGAAAGAAGTAGAAAAAGAATTGGTGCGGAAGGCGGGACTTGAACCCGCACGCCCTAACGGGCACTACCCCCTCAAAGTAGCGTGTATGCCAATTTCACCACTTCCGCAAAAAACCG
>CAZVBT010000253.1:0-3212 GCA_964625385.1 uncultured Melioribacter sp.
TTGTCAGGCTTCGACAAAGCTCAGCCTGACAATTAGTTATAAATAAATTATATCAAATGAAATGCTACAGTTAATCCAGCCATTACAATTGATACCATGCTCATCAATTTAATTAAAATATTTAAGCTTGGTCCGGCAGTATCTTTGAAAGGATCCCCAACTGTATCACCAATAACAGTTGCTTTATGAGGCTCGGAGCGTTTTCCACCATGATTACCTTCTTCAATAAATTTCTTTGCATTATCCCAAGCACCTCCAGAATTAGCCATGAAAATTGCGAGAACAAAACCACCACTTAAACCACCGACTAATAAACCCATAACACCAGTTACACCAAGAAGAAGTCCCATTAATATAGGAACAATAATAGCGAGTAGAGAAGGAAGAATCATTTCTTTTTGAGCACCTTTTGTAGAAATAGCAACACAAAGAGCATAATCAGGTTCTGCTTTACCTTCAAGAATGCCAGGAATTTCTTTGAACTGACGGCGAACTTCTTCAACCATTTTTTGAGCAGCACGACCAACGGCATTCATTGTTAAACCAGAGAATAAGAAAGCCATCATTGCACCAATAAAAACACCAACTAATACATTTGGATTCATTAAAGAGACATTGTAATAATTCATAATATCTGTTAAAGATACTTTAGAAGTTTCTTTAACAATATTATTACCAAGATCTAAAGTCGTTTGTCCGATTCTTATTAATCCGATTTTAATTTCTTCAACATAAGAAGCAAGAAGAGCAAGAGCAGTTAAAGCAGCAGAACCTATAGCAAAACCTTTTCCAGTAGCCGCTGTTGTATTTCCAAGAGCATCGAGTGCATCAGTTTTCTTTCTTACTTCAGCACCAAGACCACTCATTTCTGCATTACCACCAGCATTATCTGCAATTGGACCATAAGCATCAGTAGCTAATGTAATTCCTAAAGTTGAAAGCATACCAACAGCTGCAATACCAATTCCATACAATCCCATATTTATGTTATTGAAATCAAAACCAGAAGCAAATAAAAATGCAAAAACAATTCCTAAACTAATTGTTAAAACAGGAATTGCAGTTGAAAGCATACCAACTCCTAATCCTGAAATAATAACAGTAGCAGGACCAGTTAAAGCGCTGTTTGCAATTCTTTGAGTTGGTTGATATGAATGAGAAGTGTAATACTCAGTTGATTTACCAATAATAATACCTGCAACAAGACCAGTAACAATTGAGCCCCAAACGCCGAGATAATTATTGATATTAAGAACATAAACAATAATTAATGAAAATATCGCAATTAAAACAGAACTGAAATTAATTCCACGACCCAAAGAATTAAGTAATTCTTTTTGAGTAGCACCTTCTTTTGTTTTTACAATGAAAATACCAACAATTGAAAGAATAATACCAACAGCAGCAATTAACATTGGTGCTAAAACAGCTTTCATTTGTAATTCTGGAGTTTCGAGGAAAGCAGCAGCACCTAAAGCTGAAGTTGCAAGAATAGAACCACAATATGATTCATATAAATCTGCACCCATACCGGCAACATCACCAACATTATCACCAACGTTATCAGCAATTGTAGCTGGATTACGTGGATCGTCTTCAGGAATTCCTGCTTCAACTTTACCAACTAAGTCTGCACCAACATCAGCAGCTTTTGTAAATATACCACCACCTACTCTTGCAAAAAGTGCTTGAGTTGAAGCACCCATTCCAAATGTTAACATTGTTGTAGTGATTATTACTAAATTATGTCCATCAGTTAATGAGTGAGGGTAAAACTGATTAAGAATTATAAACCAAAGAGAAATATCGAGAAGACCTAAACCAACTACAACTAAGCCCATAACTGCACCACTTCGAAATGCAACACGAAGACCTTTATTCAATGATTCTTTTGCTGCATTAGCAGTTCGTGCCGATGCATAAGTAGCTGTTTTCATACCAAAGAAACCAGCCAAGCCGCTAAAAAAGCCACCTGTAATAAAAGCAAATGGAACCCATGGATTTTGTAAGTTAAATCCATAAGCAAGAATTGCAAAAATTATTGTAATTCCTAGGAAGAAAAATCCAACAACTTTATATTGTTGTTTTAAATAAGCCATAGCTCCTTTACGAACATAAAGAGCAATACTTGCCATTTTTTCTGTTCCTTCACTTTCTTTCATCATTTGGGAATAGAAAAAATATGCAAATAATAAAGCGATGAGGGAGGAAATAGGAACGATCCAGAATAATTCTGATATCATACGTTACTCCATTTATTTATTGATTAGTTATTGAAACTGACTTGTGGTAGTTTCTTTATTCAAATTAAAAACAAACTTAAAATCAACATGCCAAAAATAATTAAAACTGTCCTATAAGAATTAAAAAAATTGAAAACTTACTTATAAGACAGTTTTATAATCTAATTACATTAATCCAAGAATATTCAAACTGTTTTTTGCCCAATCAACCAATGGCTGAAAATAAACACCAAAAACTAAAACAGGTATCACAAGAACTAAAGTTAAAATCGTATTACCAAGATTTGGTTTAACCGTCAAAGTATTCTCAGTAGGTTTATTTAAGTACATGTGTTTAACTATTCTTATGTAATAATAAAGTGAGACAACCGTGTTTAACAAAGCAATAATAGCTACAGTTATCATTTTGGCATCAACTAAAGCTATGAATAAATAAAGTTTACCAATAAAACCAGCAGTGGGTGGTAAACCAGCTAAAGAAACTAAAAAGATTACAAATGAAACAGCTAAAAGAGGAGAAGTATAACCTAAGCCATCATAATCATCAATATTTTCTGAGCCTGATTTATTAGAAATTAACATAACAATTAAAAATGCACCGTAATTCATAAGTAAATAAACAAAAAAGTAGATTAGGATTGCTAAAATTCCACCGTTAGAAAAAACTACTATTCCAAGTAGTAAATAACCAGCATGTGCAATCGAAGAAAATGCAAGTAGTCTTTTTAAGTTATTTTGCCAAAGAGCAGTAAAGTTACCCAAAGTCATTGTCAAAATTGAAATTGTAATAAGTAATGTTTTCCAATCGAAAGAGGAAATAACTTGCCAATTTCCAAATGAATCGGTAAAGCCAACAAATGTTGTTTTAATAAATCTAATTAAAAGTGCAAAACCTGTGGCTTTGCTTGCAACAGAAAGATAAGTTGTAATTGTAATTGGAGCACCTTCGTAAACATCTGGTGTCCAAAA
>CAZVBT010000254.1:0-14675 GCA_964625385.1 uncultured Melioribacter sp.
ATAAGATAGAATAAAAAAGTTAAAACTGAAAACCTAAATTTATTCCAAATGTTGTGTTTTTGTAATTAAACCAATAACTGTTTGAGTTATTATTAATTGATTGGAAGTTTAATGACACGTTAAGATTACTTTCATTTAAAAATTCAAATGAAAATGTTTTAGAAAGTGATAATCCAAAAATTGTTTGTTCGTCTACTCTCATTTTATTTACGAAATAGTTACTTGAACTATCATAAACTCCTTGAGTTGGATAAAACTTTTTGTTTAAATAATAACCAAATTTTAGTTGAATATCATCCATAAAAATTTGAGTTAATTCAATTGAATAAAAATTTCCATGTAAATTTATTGGGTCATCAAAAATTTCTGATTCATCACCATAAATTATATTTAGTTCTTTGTTCGTATCAGAAATTCTATTAAAAATTGTTTTATTTGAATACTGAAAAGCTAAACCTGTAGTCTCAAATATTGATTGAGCAATTCTTATGTAAGAAGTTAAATTAAATAATGAATTTATATTTTGATCTGTATAAAATTCTTTGTGAAAAACATTATTAGAATCTAAATAAGTATAATAACCACTTTGAATAGGATTTAAATATTTTTTATAATTAATCGAGCCACCCATAAAAACAGTAGTTTTTGTTTCAAATGCCTTTGAAAATTTATAATTCAAACTAAGCTTAATATTATCTAAAATTTTAATTTCATCATAGCCAGTATAGTTAAAAACAGGATTTACGAAAAAATTTAATAATTGTGATTCTATAGTATAACTATAATAAGCATAAATATTTTTGAAGTCGAAATAGGTGTAAATGTCTTTTCCAATTCTTTGTTCAGCAATAATTCCAAATGAAGTAACAGAATCATTTTTACTAAAAGCTAATTGATGCCAATAAAAATTTCTTTCTGGTATTTTAATTAGATTTATATAACTACCATAATAACTTATTTGATAATCATTGAAATCATTAGAAATTGTAAAATCATATGAGGAAACGAGTGTTTCTACCGGTTTAGGTGACTGAAAAGGATTATTGTTGTATTGTTGGTCGGTAACAATTCCAAAGCTCCATTGAGCATTAATTTGTGAAAACATAAAAGGTAATAAGAAACATATAAATTTTATTTTTTTCATAATATTATCCGTAAATAAATTAAAAAAAAGGGTTTCAAATTTTGAAACCCTTTTGCAGGTACAATTATTTTTTCTTCCCATACATCATTCCGCGACCAGTGCCGGGTGTTCCTGCTTGATTTTGGGTTCCATCTCCTTTTGAATTATTCATCATATTTTTATTTCCCATACCATTACCACCTTTATTGCCTTTTGCTTTACCTTTTCCAGCATTATCGTTTATTCCATCTCCATTCAAATCAACAAATTTGTTTCTTTGTAATTTGGGACCTTTATAATCGGGATCAAGTCCATTCGGAATTCCATCTCCATCATGATCAGGTGCATTGTCATTATATCCGTCACCATTTTTATCAACAAAGTTTTTCCCATGTTGAGTTGGAGGAGTTGGTTTTGTTGTTTGAGCATAATTTGTTGTATAAGCTATAAAGCTAATTAAAGCGAAAAGAAATAATAACTTTTTCATTTTGTTTCTCCTTATGTAAGTTTATATAATCTGTATAAATAATAATGCCAAAAGATTATTGGGTTTTTAAATAGAAAAATCAAGAAATATTGTTTGATATTAATATTGTATTACTATTAAGTCGTATTGAAGCGACAAAATAGTCGAACAATATTTCTTGACCAAAAACTTCTTTTGATTAAGTGGGTAACCTTTTCTATTTTTGAACAAAATAAAAAGGAAATTTGGTCTTTTAGACTAATTAAAAATTATGATCTGGAAACTAATTTTATTCGTTTTAATGACTTTTACTATAATTGCCGGAATTACATTTCCAATAGTTCCACAGCCAAAATTTTGGTATGAATTCCCAATAATTCCCGGACTTGAAGAAAAAGCAAAAATAATATTCTTTCATGTTCCTACAGCATGGCTTTCTGTTCTTGCCTTTTTAATGGCAATGCTTTATGGAATCAAATATCTAAGAAATAAAAATATAGATGATGACATTAAATCATTTGCATCTTTACAATTAGGAATGATGTTTACAATTTTAGCTACTATTACAGGTTCAATTTGGGCTAAATTTACGTGGGGTTCTTTTTGGCATTGGGATCCACGCGAAACAAGTATTTTTATTTTGTTATTAATTTATGGTTCTTTACTTGCTCTTCGTTCAGCTATTGATAACGAAAATAAACGTGCAAGTCTTTCTGCAGTTTATTCAATAATAGCTTTTTTAACCGTACCATTTTTTATTTTTATAATGCCAAGAATTATGGTAGGTCTTCATCCGGGTTCTTTAGAGCTTGATCCAAATACGGGAAAAGTCATACAAGGAACAAGTCCTGTAGTTGATTTTAAAATGAATGCAAATATGAGAATTGTTTTCTTTATTTCATTGTTTACTTTTACAATACTTTATTTCTGGATGTATCAGTTGAGATATAAAACATTAATTATTAAAGATAAAATTTCGAAAAAAATTATTTGAGGTTAACTTGGAAAACGGTTTAATTGGATTCTTTGAAAAAAATTCAATTTACATAGTTATGACTATCATTTTAGTTGTATGGATAGGAATCTTTCTATTTATGTATAAAACAGAAAAACATTTAAATGAAATTGAAAAAGAACTTCAATCAGGTTCATCAAAAGGAAAGGAGAATTAAATGAAAAATAAATATTTATTTGGCGGTGCTATTATTGTGGTTTTTTTAGGCGTTATGATTTACTTGTTTACTCAAACCAATATTCAATACGAAAGTAATTTTGAAAAAGTAGCTGAATCTGGAAAAACAGTTAAAGCTACAGGCGTTTGGGTGAAAGAAAAGAATTATGAATATGATAAATCGAATGACCTTTTTACATTTTATATGAAAGACTCCCAAGGCAAAGAAATGTGTGTAAAATATCATGGCTCAATTCCAAATAATTTTGAATCATCTACAAGTGTTGTTGTAACAGGTAAATATGAAAATGGAATTTTTATTGCAAACGATATTTTAACAAAATGCCCTTCAAAATATCAAGAACAAAAAGTCGAAAAAGCTAATTCGTAATTAGCAGATCGGAGATCAAATGATTGGAAATATAATTTTAACATTAGCATTCCTAACCGGAGTGTTTTCTGTTGTTATGTATTTTCTAACTTATAAAGGTTATCAAAATACATTAACTTTTGCAAGAATAAGTTATCATGCAACAGCAATTTTAGTTATGGCGGCTTCAGCTTTTTTACTTCATGCAATTTTAACTCATCAGTTTCAATATAAATATGTCTATGATTATAGTGGTACAGATTTACCATTAGGATTATTAATGTCCACTTTCTATGCAGGGCAAGAGGGAAGTTTTATGCTTTGGACATTATTTACATCAATTATTGGTTTAATTCTTTTAGATTACACCTCTAAACGTGGTGATTTAGAATATCGTGTAATGATCATCTTTACTCTGGTTTTATCATTTTTACTTGTTATGGTTTCGCCATTGTTGAAATCACCATTTCACTATATCTGGATTGAAAAAGATTTTATTGATTTAAAAAATATTAATCAAGCTTTTTTAACAATACCAGCTTTACAAAATTTCTTTTTCAGTGATCCTGGTTCTAATAAAAGTTTTGTTCAAATGAGTAAAGATGTTTACGCAATCTTACAAGCTAATAATATTTCAGTTAATGATTTTATTATTCAAGGAAAAGGATTAAATCCGTTGCTACAAAATTTCTGGATGCAAATTCATCCACCAATTTTATTCATTGGTTTTTCTCTTTCAGCTGTTCCCTTTTCTTTTGCAAAGGCAGCAATTATTAAAAATGAATATAAAGATTGGGTAAAACAATCCTTACCATGGCTTTTGGTATCAATGTGTGTTTTAGGTTTGGCAATTATGCTTGGTGGTTATTGGGCTTATAGTATTTTAGGTTGGGGTGGTTATTGGGGATGGGACCCCGTCGAAAATTCTTCTTTAGTTCCATGGCTTGTTGGTGTTGCCGCTATTCATACAATGTTAATTCAAAAAAGAACACAAGATAAAGATGGTGCAAGTAGGTTTGTAAAAACAAATTTAATTCTAAGTGTAATGACTTTTGTGCTTGTTCTTTACAGCACTTTTTTAACAAGAAGTGGAATTTTAGGTGATGCTTCTGTTCATTCTTTCGTTGATCCCGGTATGACTGTTTATTTATTCTTAGTTATATTCTTAGCAACTTTTGCATTAATGGGTATAGGTGGTATCATTTATAGATGGAAATATTTAACTAAGAATTTCACTTTTGAAGAAAATGTTTTATCAAAAGAATTAGCATTATTCACTGGATCAGTGGTTTTAATTGCATCTTCGATAATAATAATTGCTGGCACATCTGCACCAATTTTAGGCACTACGGTTCAAACTAGTTTTTATAATGAACTAAATTTACCCATTGCAGTAATAATTGGTTTGGTAAATGGTTTAAGTATTTTATTAAAATGGAAATCAACAGAAAAAGAATATTTGTGGAAAAGTACAAGAATTCATCTTTTGCTTGCTTTAATTTTTACAATAATAGTTTGGTTAATTGGGGGTGTAACAAATTTAATGTTACTTATACTTACTTTTTCATCTGCTTTTGCTTTATTTGTTAATTCAGAAATTGCTTATAAAATATTCAAAGGAAATAAACAATTCCTTGGTGCTTATACAGCTCATATTGGTATTGCTTTATTTTTAGTCGGAGTTATTGCTACCGCTGGAAATTCAAAAATGCAAAAAGTTGATCTTGTAAAAGGTGAAAAAGTTAATGTTCTTGGACACAATTTAACTTTTATTGGATATGAACCTTTCGACAATAACAAAAAATATCGTTTTAATGTTAAAATTGATAAAGGTTCATCAGAAAAAATTGTTTCTCCTGTAATGTTTATTGCAGACTTTAATAACAGTTTAATGAGAGAACCTGATATTTTAGTTGGCCTTACAAAAGATTTCTATATTGAACCTCTTGGTTATGATGATGGTTCAAATTCTACTAATGGAACTAAGGTATCAATGAAAAAAGGTTCTTCCTATAATTTTAATGGAAAAGAAATTATTTTTAATCAATTTAAATTACCTGAAGATATGAGCTCTATGATGAGCGGTGGAAAATTTAGAATTGGAGTAGATTTAATTGCCAGGGTAAATGGTAAAGAATATAAACTTGAACCATTTATGGAGAATTCTGGAAATGGACCAGAATATCGTTCGGCTGAGGTGAAAGATTTAGATTTAGCAGTTTCAATTAATTCAATGAATGCCTCAAATGGTGAAGTTGAACTGATATTTTCTTCTATTTCTGGAGTGAATGTTTCTAACTCTGCACCAAAAGAAATATTAAGTATAGAAGCAAGTGTTAAACCTTTTATTTCATTAATATGGCTTGGTGTTATAATTTTAGTTCTTGGATTCAGTATATCTGCGTATAGACGTTCAAAAGAATCTCAGGTCTTAGAAAATAATTAGTTAAAATAATTTTCCAATCTATAAAAAGCGGTAAGTGGATATTTCATTTACCGTTTTTTTATCTTCATTTTACCTTCAAAATCATAATTTTTAATTCTATTAGTCTTTATAAATTAAATTGCTTTTAGTTTAAATCTAAAATTCTTAATGCCTCACTTTTTACTAAAGTTTCAATTTGAAACATATAGCGCTAAATCCATCCTTAAAAAACTTCGAAAAAACCTCAAAAACACAATTATTTGTGGCATTTCTATTGACTTACCAACCCAAAGGCAAAAAATTTAATTAATAAAACAGAGGAGAAACGTGAAAAATCGTTCTACAATATTAAGTGCAGCATTAACAATTGCACTCTTATTAGTTTTTTCTTTAACCACCTTTTCTCAAAAATCTACTGGTGTGAAAAAAGTAACTGATTATACAAGTATTGCAAAAGTTACTTCATATACAAATGGTGTGAATATTACTTACACAAATCCATATTCTAATTCATCTCAAACATCATTTGCTGGTGCATTTGATGGGACATTAAACTCTCAGTCAAAGAAATTCTTTTGCATTGATCTTTCTCATAATTTAGCATTAAATGAAGATTATTGGGATGAAGGAACTACACCCTCTGAAATAACTTACATTTTAAATAATTATTACCCTTATAAAACAGGTTATGCAGGAGCTTTAAGTGATAATAATAAAGAAGCTGCGTCTGTTCAAGTTGCTATTTGGCATTTTAGTGATGGGGTTGATCCTAATACAATTACCGATGCAACAGTTAAAAACAGAGCTATCCAAATCATTGCTGATGCAAATGCTAATCATAATAATATTTATCCTTTGCAATCACTTTTAATACTTCCGGCATCTTCAAGTTATGTTCAAGGTTCAACTATTATATTTAACGTTTTTGCATTAGATTTGAATGGTAATCCATTATCAAACAAAAATGTAACTTTAACAACTACACTTGGTACATTAAGTTTAACAAGCGGTACAACAGATGCTAATGGAAAACTTGGTCCTATTTCATTAACATATAGTGGTGTAGGAACAGCAACTGTTTCAGCTCAAGCTGTAGTAGAAATACCTCAAGGAACAAGATATGTTCATAAAACAAATCCTAATGGAAAACAAAAATTAGTTTTAGCAACTCCTGTTACCGATACTAAAAAGGTCGATGTTGAATATACATGGTATGTACCTCAATCAAATGAATGCGATACAAAAGGATATACAACTTATACTCAAGGTGGATGGGGAAGTCCTTCTAACAGCGTTCCAGGCAAAACAAGAGATTTATATTTTAACTCTGTTTTTCCATCTGGCTTAGTAATTGGCTCGACATATAAATTAACATTAACAAACTCAACAGCAGTAAAAAATTTCTTACCTCAAGGTGGTACTGCTGCAGCTTTTACACAAAATTATACTAATGTTACTTCGACAAGTGCTGGTGTACTTGCTGGCCAATTAGTTGCATTAAAATTAAACGTAGCTTATGATGCTGCAGGTTATTTAGGAAGCAACTCTGTTGATTTAGGAAATTTAATAATTGCTTCGGGACCTTTTATTGGCAAAACTGTTAATCAATTTTTAACATTAGCTGAACAAGCAATTGGTGGTGGTTCTTTAAATGGTTATACATTCAGTCAGTTTAATGATGCTGCTACAGCTATAAATGAAAATTTTGATAATGGTACAATCGATAAAGGATTTTTAATTTGCGAAGCGCCAACAGCTTCTATTGGTAATAAAGTTTGGGAAGATTTAGATAAAGATGGAATTCAAGATAATAATGAACCGGGAATACAAGGTGTAACGGTTATTTTATTCGATTGTAATAACAATCAAATTGCACAAACAACTACAAACGCAAATGGTGAATATTTCTTCTCAAATTTAGCACCCGGAAGTTATTATGTGAAGTTTGTAACACCTGCTGGAATGGTAGCAACACTAAAAGATCAGGGAAGTGATGATGAAAAAGATAGCGATGCGGATGTAACAACAGGTAAAACAGTTTGTACAGATTTATTACCAGGTGAAAATGATTTATCGTGGGATGCGGGATTTTATAAAGAATGCAAAAACAAGATTGGTGATTACGTATGGCATGATAAAAATGTCAATGGAATACAAGATGCAGGTGAACCGGGAATAGCTGGAGTTAAAGTTGAATTGTTACAAGGTTCAAGTATAATTGCAACAACAACAACTGATGCAATCGGAAAATATGAATTTAACAATTTAGCAAATGGAACTTACTTAGTAAGAGTTGCAGCATCAAACTATGCAAGTGGAGGAGTATTATACAGCACTGCACAAACAAAATGGTATGCAACAAAGAAAAATCAGGGAACAGATGACACAAAAGATAGCGATGCAAATAAAAACGAATCAGTAACAGTTACATTGAATTGCAACGATAACATTACTATAGATTTTGGTTTCTATAAAACTTGTGTTAAGATAACAAAAACAGCTGATAAACAAACTGCACAACCAGGCGATGTAATAAACTACACATTAACAACAGAAAACTGCGGTGATGTTGAATTGCATGGCGGTGTTGATATAGTTGATGCAATGTTAGGTATTAATGTAAACGTTGTTTTGAATCCTGGTCAAACACACGTAATAAATAAAGCTTATACAGTTAAAGATACAGATTGTGGAAATTTAATTAACAATGCATCTGCAACAGGTCATCCGGTTGATGGTTCTGCTAATGTTGTTGATAATGCTTCTTTCACAGTTATAATAAACTGTGAACAGAAAGCTGATCTAAAGGTTGAAAAAACAGTTGATAATCAAAATCCAAATTGTAATGAATTTGTAAACTTCACTGTTAAGGTTACTAATTTAGGTCCAAATACAGCTACTAATGTTATACTAAATGATTTGTTACCAGCTGGACTTTTATTCGATTCTTACACAGCAACAAAAGGTTCATATAATAATGTAACCGGAGTATGGACAGTTGGAAATATGAACAGCGGAACTTTTGAAACAATTACAATAAAAGTAAAAGTTGATTGTGCTTCAATGACAAGTACTTCATTTGATTTAGGTCAGGCAAAAGATTTCAACTTATTCGTTCTCAATGATTTAACACAACCATCTTCTGATACAGAAGGTAAAGTTGCAGTTGGTCATAATGCTAATTTAAGTGCTTATAGCATAGGTGATAAATTACCTGCAAACAGTGGCGATGTTTTAATTGTTGGAAATGATTTAACTTATACAAGTGGTCAAGTTTTCAATGGAAATGTTGTTTATGGTAATACAACTAACTTACCAATCTATGCTGTTACAATTAGTGGTGGAACTTTAAGAAAAGATAATCCGATTGATTTTGCTGCAGCTGCAAATTACTTACAAACATTATCAACTACTTTAGGTGGATATACAGTTAACGGAACAACAACTTTCCAATGGGGTGGTTTAACGTTAACAGGAAACGATCCTTTCTTAAATGTATTTGCAGTTAATGGTTCAGATTTAAGCAGTGCTAACAGTGTAACTATCAATGTTCCTAACGGTTCTGTTGTACTTGTTAATATTAATGGAGCAAATGTTAGCTGGACTGGTGGATTAGTGGTAAATGGCACGGCAATTAATAATGTTCTTTACAACTTTTATCAAGCAACAAGTTTAACAATATCTGGAATTGATGTACGTGGTTCAATCTTAGCACCTTTTGCTAACTTGAATTTCCCTGCTGGTGTTGTTACTGGTCAAGTTATAGTAAAGAATATGAGTGGAAGTGGACAATTCAATTTATCACCATTCCAGGGTAATATTCCTGTTGATAAAAAAACTACTAACATTGCAACAGTAACATCTTCTACAACTGACCCAAATACAAACAATAATTCTTCAAGTGTAACTATTACAGTTGGAAGTACATCAACTGGTGGAAATAATAATGGTTCAGGTAGCGGTTCTGGTTCATGGACAAATGTATGTTCATTTGGTCAAGGTGAAATTATCTATACAATTTTTGCTGATGGTTCTACTTTATACGCTGGCACTTATGGTGGAAAGGTTTACAAATCAACTAATGCTGGTCAAACATGGATGTTAATCAGCAATGGTTTGAATGTAAACTTAATTTGGGCTTTCACACAACATAATAATAAAATATATGCTGCTACCGAAAATGGTGTTTATATGTACAATGGTTCTTATTGGACATCAGTTGGCTTGAATGGTAAAGATGTTCATACACTAAATTCTAAAAATGGAATTTTATATGCAGGTACTTGGGGTTATGGTGTTTACACATCAAGTGATAACGGTGCAACATGGAATGAATTTAATAATGGATTAAGTGCTTTCTTAACAGTTCAAGCTTTGACATCTTATAATACCACAATTTTTGCTGGAACTATTGGTGGTGGATTATATAAATCTGTTAATGGAAGTGATTGGACAAAAGCTCTTTGTGGTTCTCAATTAATTTGGTCTCTTGCTTCAAAGAGTGGTTATATATTTGCTGGTACTTATGGTGATGGTATTTACAGATCAACTGATGGTGGATTAAACTTTACAAAACTTGCATCTTCTCCTGTAGCTTTTGTTTACTCAATTGCAATTGATGGTACTGGTAAAGTTTATGTAAGTTCGGTTGCAAATGGTGTATTTGTTTCTAGTGATAATGGTGATACCTGGACAGCAGTTGGTTTAAGTGGCAGCAATGTTAGCAGCTTAGTTGTATCTCCAAATTCTGGTGATGTTTATGCTGGTACAAAAGATGGTGTTATGTATAAAATTTCCGGAAATCAAAATACAACTGATGTTGATGATATTAATGGTTTACCAACTGAATTCAGTTTATCACAAAATTATCCAAATCCATTTAATCCATCTACAACAATTGAATTTGCTGTGAAAGAAGCTGGAAACTATTCACTCAAAGTTTATGATATGTTAGGTCAGGAAGTTGCTACTTTAATTAATAATAATTTCAATGCTGGTACATATAAAGTAAACTTTGATGCAAGTAAATTATCAAGCGGAATTTATATTTACAGATTGATTGGTAACAATGTAAATCTTACTAAGAAAATGATACTTACGAAATAGTAAATATCTCCTCTCCCTTAAAAAAATCCCGGCTAATTTTAGTCGGGATTTTTTTGTTACTGCTTATTATCGATAAATAGGTAAAATGTACGTCCCAAATATTGAATCATCAAATATTTTTATTGTTAAATAATGATTAATTAATTAAATTTTATAAAAAAAAAGAGGGAAACATGAAAAAATTTTTTTTTGTTACATTTTCTTTTTTTCAACTCTTGACCGCTCAAGTATCATACCCAACCTTTAATGGAGAACTTAGAATTCAATTAATTAACTTACCATCAAATTATACAATTCAATTTACCGCAGAAAAAGTATCTAACACTTCGCATTGGGATTTTAACAATAATTTAGTTTTAACTAATGATTATACATTTCAAAACATAATAGTGAATAATCCAACAAATGTGATTTATTTTTATTGGCGTGATGGTGAAATTAATGGCATGAGTAAAGGTCTTTATTTTATAAAAGCAAAGGATTTGTTTGGTAATATTCTCTCTTATTTCCTTTATGATTTGAGAACATCAAAAATATATTCAGGAAGTCCTGACTTAAAGATTATTTTTGATTATGCTAACAATAACTTTGTATTAAAATCGCAAGTAATTAATAATATAAAAATTTCAGCTTGGGATTATGTTGAAGTGTTATGTTGTGAACAAGAGACTGATAAATTTGAACCGACAGCACCCAAAAATTTAGGAGTATTTTCTTCTGGGGGTCACCCTTTTTTATATTGGGATAATAATCATCTTGAAGATTACTACTCTAATATTGAAGTATATAGATCAGAAGTTTACTCAGGACCTCCTTCGAGTTTTCAATTAATTGCTATTCTCAACTCAAATTCCACAACTTATTATGATACAAAATATTATACAGGTAAAGGCGCAATTGCTTATTACAAGGTTAGGAAAGTAAATAATTCAAAATATTCTGCATTTTCAAATGTTGCGTCAATCAATATTATTCCTACAAAAATATATAATGAAAATGATTATTCTGAGCAGCAAAACGCATCAGAATCAAAATTTAATTATGTCGAACTAAACCCGAATAATATTAAGCTATATCTACAAAATATTGGAAATACAAAAAATTACACAGGAGCAGGAAGCGGATATTGGAATATACTTAATGATCAAGTAATAGTTTATGATCATGGTCCATGGATAATTGGCAAAATTGATAATAAAGTTTATCTTGCAATGGTTCAATGGTATAGAAATTATGAATCATCTATTTACTCACCAGGACCAATAATAAATAATAAGCCAGCAATTATAGAAAAACCTGTTGATTCACTGAAATATAGAATTTATAAAATTTCGAAGAATGATTTCACATCAAAAGATTATTTAGAATGGCCAAAGGAATTTGGGGCTCCTACTAAAAGTGATGGAAAACCAAAATTATATGGTGATCAAACAACATGGTGTGTTTATAATTCGCTTGATCCTTCAACATCTTATCGCAACGAATGGAATATAAAGAAAGACTCATTACCAGTTATGCCAATCGAAATTCAGCAACTTGTCTATTCAAGAAAGGGAGATAATATTTCAGATGATGATCTCTATTCAAATTTAGTTTTTTATGAATATTCAATTATAAATAAAGGAAATAAACCAATTGATTCTACATATTTTTCAATTTGGGCTGATCTTGATTTTTCTGGTGGGCAAAATAATTTTCCAGCTGTAGATACAACATTGGACTTAGCATACATTTGGTCAAACAAAACTACTGAACAACCTGCAATTGGTTTTACTTTGTTGTTTGGTCCTATAGTTTCTAAAACCGGTTCAAAAGCAATATTCAAAGGGAAAGAAATTTCAAATAAAACCAATTTGAAATTATCATCTTTTCATGGAATAATAGAAAGTGCAAGTAATACAAATGAACCAGGAAAACCAGCTTCTTCAAGAAATGAAGCATGGAATATTGCAAAAGGTTTATATGTTGACGGAAAAAAAATGATTGACCCGACAAATAATAAATCAACAAAATTTATGTTTAATGGTGATCCAATTACAAATTATGGTTGGATTTATAATTCAAGTTCTGGCGGTGAAGCCGGTTTTAATTTATTTACTGGTCCATTTAATTTAGCTCCAAATGATACACAATGGGTAATGCTTGTTTTAGTACCGGCAAATGGAAAGGATTATAAAGAAAGTATTTCTAAATTGAGAAATAAAGTTAAGTTGTTAAAATCAATTCAATACGATTCATTAGCATTTGGTAGTAAAAGTGTAATTGTAAATATTCAAAGTGAAAATAACTTGCTTGATGAATTTGTTCTTGAGCAGAATTATCCGAATCCGTTTTCCGCCAGAGGCGGATCCATCTTTGGCGGGAATCCAGAAACAACAATCCGATATGTCATTCCGATATCAGCAAAGGAATCTAAACAGATTGCTTCGTCCCAACAAAATGGGACTCGCAACGACGCGGTCAATGTAACTCTCAAAGTCTATGATATACTTGGAAGAGAAGTTGCAACATTAGTAAATGAGTTTCAAAAACCAGGAACATATACAACTGAGTTCAGAGTTCAGAATTCTGAGTTACCGAGCGGTGTTTATATATACAAACTTCAGGTTGGTGATTTTATTAAAACAAGGAAAATGTTGCTTCTGAAGTAAAAAAGATTTAATTGATTTAGTTGTTACGGTGAAAAATTTATATCATCAAACTTTATTATTGATTTTTACAAGTATATTTTTGCAGTATCTGAAAAAATATCTGGGATAAAATTTGAAGAATCTTATTACTACCTTCCTTTTAATTCTTTCCTCATTATTGTATTCACAAAATAAAATTGGCGCTGTCAAATTTGGTCTTTATTATCCATCTGCTTCTGAAAGTGGATTTATAATTGGTTACGAAGGTGGTTGGTTTATTGATAATAATTTTCTGGTTGGCTGGAGCGTAGATTGGTTTCATAAAAATTATACAGATTCGAAATTAGTAAAAGAGTACAATGATTTTTACGGAACAATTTATAGTAGCTTGAATGAATTACGTGCAAAAACAAATTTACATTCCTTTCCATTAATGACAATGATAAATGGTAATTGGTATATTTCTTATAAAACAAAAGCATTTGTAACTGCAGCGGCGGGATTAAATCCAATTTTTATTTTTTACAGAAACTATGAAAATCCAGATAATGATGAATTTCAAGCTGCGATAGATTTTGCATGGAGAATTGGAGCAGGTATTATTTATGAAATTGGTGAACATTCAGATTCATTTTTAGAATTAACTTATCACAATTCAAATCCAAGTTGGGAATTCGAAGTTAAAGATGCAGTAACTGGAAAAAGAAAAGTATTAGAAAGAAAATTAGAGATGACTGGAATAATCTTACGTTTAGGATTTCGTTTTTACTTTTAATTTTTTTGGAGTTAATATGGAACGCACTTTAATTAATCTATTTGAAGAGAGTGTTAAAAAGTTTTCAAGCAATCCTTTAATTTGGGAAAAGTTAAAAGATAAATATGAAAGTACATCTTATAAAGAAACCAAAGAATTGGTTTACAAATTTGCTGCAGGATTAATGTCGTTAGGTTTGCAAAAAGGTGAAAGAGTTGGATTAATATCTGAAGGAAGAAAATTTTGGGTTGTTAGTGAATTAGCTATTCTTTACAATGGTGCAATCAATGTTCCAATATCTACAAAAATAGATGAACTTAACGATTTAAAATTTAGACTTGCTCATTCGGGTTGCCGTTTTGTAATTGTTTCACAATTTCAGGTTCATAAAATCAGAAAAATTAAAAATGATTTACCCGATTTAGAAAAAACTATAATACTTGATCAAATTGTTTCTTATGAAAAAGATGAAATTTATGTTGATGATCTTTTGAAAAAAGGTGAAGAATTCCTTCAATACTATGAAGAAAAGTTTTATGAAAGATGGCAATCAGTAAAAGAAAATGATTATGCAAACATTTGTTATACAAGCGGAACAACAGCAGATCCTAAAGGAATAATTTTAACTCA
>CAZVBT010000255.1:0-12891 GCA_964625385.1 uncultured Melioribacter sp.
GTATCCATGCCGTAATAAAAATTCCTTGGCTTCTTCATCAATTGCAAGTGTGATATTTTTTTCAGCAAGTTGTTTTCCAACTTTTTGCAGTTGTATATCGATTATTTGTTTAATTTCATTTTTCAACAATGGTTTGAATAATATAATTTCATCAATTCGATTTAGAAATTCAGGACGAATTGTTCTTCTCAATAATTCAGTTAAACTAATTCTAAGCTCACCCATTATGTTTTCAAAATTATCTTCATCAATTTCACTTAGTTTATCTTGGATTAAATGAGAACCCAAATTTGAGGTCATAATTATAATTGTATTCTTAAAATCAACTGTTCTACCTTGGTTATCAGTTAATCTTCCATCATCAAGAACTTGAAGAAGAATATTAAAAACATCTGGATGAGCTTTTTCAATTTCATCAAGAAGAACAACTGAATAAGGTCTTCTTCTTACAGCTTCAGTTAATTGACCACCTTCATCATAACCTACATATCCTGGAGGCGCACCAATTAATCTTGAAACAGAAAATTTTTCCATGTATTCACTCATATCAATGCGAATCATTGCATGCTCATCATTAAAAAGATAATCAGCTAAAGCACGAGCTAATTCAGTTTTACCAACACCAGTAGTTCCAATAAAAATGAATGAACCAATAGGACGATTTGAATCTTGTAAGCCAGCACGAGATCTTCTTATTGCATTTGCAACTGCAGAAACAGCATCATTTTGCCCGACAATTCTTTTATGCAATTCTTCTTCAAGATGAATTAATTTATGTCTTTCGCTTTCAAGCATTTTACTTACTGGAATACCAGTCCATTTTGCTACTATTTCAGCAACATCTTCTGCATCTACTTCTTCTTTCAACATTTTATTGTCTTTTTGAATTGCTGTAAGTTCTTCAGTTTCATTTTTTAATTTTCTTTCAAGCTCATTAATTAATCCATACCTTATTTCTGCAACTTTCCCAAAATCTCCTTCACGCTCGTATCTATCAGCTTCAGCTTTTGCTTTTTCAATTTCACTTTTCATAGAACGAATTTTTTGAATTTTTTCTTTCTCTAATTGCCAATGACTTCTTAAACGGGTTCTTTCATCTAATAATTGATTTAATTCTTCCTGAAGTTCAGAAAGTCTCACTGCAGAATCAGAATCTTTTTCTCGTTTTAATGCTTCTCTTTCAATTTCAAGTTGTTTTACTTTTCTTTCAATTGCATCAAGTTCTTCAGGCATTGAATCAATTTCAATTCTTAGTTTTGATGCGGATTCATCAATCAAATCAATTGCCTTGTCTGGCAAAAATCTATCTGTGATGTATCTATTCGATAGCTGAACAGCAGCAACTATTGCTCCATCTGTAATTCTTACACCGTGATGAACTTCGTATCGTTCTTTTAATCCACGTAAAATAGAAATTGAATCTTCTTCTGTTGGTTCAGAAACTAAAACTGGTTGAAATCTTCTTTCGAGTGCTGCATCTTTTTCAATGTATTTTCTGTATTCATCAAGAGTTGTTGCACCAATAGCGTGCAATTCACCACGAGCTAATGCAGGTTTCAAAATATTTGCTGCATCCATTGCACCATCAGTTTTACCAGCACCAACTAATAAATGAAGCTCATCAATAAATAAAATTATTTCACCTTCTGATTCTTGAACTTCTTTTACAACAGCTTTAAGTCTTTCTTCAAATTGTCCTCGATATTGAGTTCCAGCAACTAAAGCACCCATATCAAGCGCAACAATTCTTTTAGATTTAAGAGTTTCGGGGACATCGCCTGCTACAATACGATGAGCAATGCCCTCGGCAATTGCAGTTTTACCAACTCCGGGTTCACCAATAAGCACGGGATTGTTTTTAGTTCTTCTCGATAAAACCTGAAGAACTCTTCTGATTTCTTCATCGCGTCCAATTACAGGATCAAGCTTATTTGATTTTGCAAGTTCATTTAAGTCGCGTCCATACTTTTTTAATGCTTGATATGTTTCTTCTGGATTTTGTGATGTTACCCTCTGATTTCCACGAATATCTTTCAAAGCAGAAAGAATAATATTTTTTGTTATTCCATTATCATTTAAAAATTTTCCAACCGAAGTTTTATCTTCACTCAATGAAATAAGAATATGTTCATTTGAAATATATTCATCCTTCAGTGCTTTTACTTCTTCGGCAGAAGCATCTAAAACTCTTGCGCTATTTTGTGATAGAGATTGATTGCCAATTCCACTGCCGACAACTTTTGGAAGTTTTTCAAGCAGCTCAACAATTTTTATTTTCATCTGGTTAATATTAGCACCAGTCTTTTGAATAATTGAAACGGCAACATTTGAAGAATCCTGAAGCATTGCCGCAAGAATGTGTTCCGGCTCAATAATTTGATTATTATAATTTTGTGCAATCTCAATTGCGTTTTGTATAGTTTCTTGTGCTTTTACCGTAAGCTTATTGAAGTTAAAAGCCATAGTTACCTCATTTCAAAATTTGTATTGTTATTTTACTAATAAGTTTATTTATACTCAATTTTTGCTTTTACAATAATTCACAATTTATAGTTTCAAAAGAATCAAAAAATAATACTGGTTATAATATTACTAACTCGAAATATTGTAGTTCGTAATTGGGGATTAATTGAGTATCCTTCATTTTTAGTTTATTTTTGTAAACAAATTTGAGAAATGTATGTTTACTCAAGATGAAGACACAATTGTTGCATTAGCTACTGCAAGTGGTGTTGGTGCCATTTCTGTTATTCGTTTAAGTGGTGAAAAATCTATTGAATTGGTTGATAAAATATTTTCGGGCAAAATTAAATTAGTTGAGGCCCACACTCACACGATTCATTATGGAAAAATTTTTGACTCAAAAAATGATTTAATTGATGATGTTTTGGTTTCAGTTTTCAAAGCACCACATTCTTATACTGGCGAAAATTCTATTGAAATAAGCTCGCATGGAAGTTCTTTAATTGTTAAAAAAATAATTGAAAGATTAATTGAAGTTGGTGCAAGATTAGCTGAGCCGGGTGAATTTACAAAAAGAGCTTTTTTAAATGGTAGAATAGATTTAGCACAAGCTGAAGCCGTAGCAGATATTATAAACTCAAGAACAGAAGCTTCATTACGCGGCGCAAGAAATCAATTGGATGGCTTACTTTCTCAAAAAGTGAACTTTTTAAGAAATTCTTTAATTAATTCTTCATCTCTCATTGAACTTGAATTGGATTTTGCAGAAGAGGATTTAGAATTTGTTTCGCTTAATAAGGTAATGGAACAGATTGAACAGATTGAAAATGAAATTGATAAATTAATTTCAACTTATAATTTTGGTAGAATAATTAAAGACGGAATAAATGTTGCTTTAGTTGGAAAACCAAATGTTGGAAAATCTTCTCTATTAAATTATTTATTAAAAGAAAAAAGAGCTATCGTAAGTGAAATACCCGGAACAACCCGTGATATAATTCGCGAAGAGGTTAATATTGATGGAATTCTGTTTACGCTTTACGACACTGCTGGAATTAGAGAAACAGAAGATATTATCGAAAAGGAAGGTGTTAATCGTAGTGTTGAAACTATAAAAAATTCTGATGTAGTTATTTTTCTAAATGATCTTCAGACTGGTTTTTCAGAAAAACTTTATGATAAGCTAAAAACATTCACCAACGAAGAAAGAATAATAAAAGTAATTAACAAGATTGATTTAGACCCAAATACTAAAATTAATTGCGATGTAAAAATATCTGCAAAAACCGGTGAAGGAATTGATAATTTGTTCAAGGTACTAAAAGAAAAAGCCATTGGCTCAGAATCATATTCTGAAAAGTCTGCTATTGTTTCTAACCTTAGACATTTAAATGCACTTAAAAGATCAAAGCAATTTTTACAAAACGCTAAAGAATCAATAAAAGAAAAACTATCGGGTGAATTTATAGCAGTAGATTTAAGAAACGCCGAAAGCGCACTGGGTGAAATTATCGGTAGGGTTACTTCGGATGATATTTTAAATAATATATTTATGAAATTTTGTATTGGAAAATGATGTTTCACATGAAACATTTATCAAAAAAAACGATTTTAAATTTTTCGGTTTCACGTGAAACGAAAGGAAATAAATGAGAGAATTTGATGTAATTGTAGTTGGTGGCGGACATGCAGGAATAGAAGCAGCTGTTTCCGCTGCTTTAATGGGTTGTTCCGTCGCAATGGTTACTATGGATAAACATGCAATTGGCAGAATGTCTTGCAATCCGGCAATCGGTGGTAGTGCAAAAGGACATTTGGTTCACGAAATTGATGCTCTTGGTGGTATGATGGGTTTAATTGCTGATAGAACAGGAATTCAATTTAGAACATTAAATAAATCTAAAGGTCCGGCTGTTTGGGCCGGTAGATGCCAATCTGATAGAAAACTATATTCTGAAGAAGCGGAGAGAGTCGTTTCCAATACAAAAAATTTAGAAATCGTTGAAGATTCTATTATCGAAGCTTTTGAAGAAAATAAAAAAATAGTTGGAGTTAAAACTGCCAAGGGTGAAGAAATAAAATGTAAAGCATTGGTTGTATGTTCTGGTACTTTTTTAAATGGATTGATGTACACCGGTTTTAATGCAACAAAAGGGGGAAGATATGGTGAACCACCAGCTGTTGGTTTAACCGAGTCTCTTGTAAAAATGGGTTTTGTTTCTGGTAGATTAAAAACCGGAACTCCGCCAAGATTACTTAAAAGCTCAATTAATTGGGATATATTAGAAGAACAACCGGGCGATGAAAACCCTGAACCATTTTCAATGAGAACACAAAAAGAAGCTTTTCCTTACTTACCGCAACTAAGTTGTCACATTACTTATACAAGTCCCGAAGTTCATAAAATATTAGAAAAGGGTTTTGACCGTTCACCAATGTTTACAGGATTGATTTCAGGAGTAGGTCCACGTTATTGTCCATCAATTGAAGATAAAGTAGTTCGCTTCGCCGATAAAGAAAGACATCAATTGTTTTTAGAACCAGAAGGATTAGATAGTGATTTAATTTATTTAAATGGTTTTTCCTCTTCTTTACCTGTCGAAATTCAATACGAAGCTTTAAGAAAAATTAAAGGATTGGAAAATGTTGAAATGGTTCGTCCGGCTTACGCAATTGAATATGATTATTTTCCCCCTTATCAAGTTGATTTGACATTAGAAACAAAGCTAATCGAGGGACTATATTTTGCAGGACAAATAAATGGAACGTCTGGCTATGAAGAGGCTGCTGGTCAAGGAATTGTAGCAGGAATTAACGCTGCTTTGAAAATACAAAAAAGAAAAGAATTTGTTTTAAGTAGAAACGAATCTTATATCGGTGTTTTAATTGATGACCTTGTAGGCAAATCTACCGATGAACCTTACAGAATGTTTACTTCTCGCGCAGAACATCGTTTACTTTTAAGACAAGATAATGCTGATAGAAGATTGCTAAAATATGGTTATGAATTTGGTTTAATTCCAGAAGAAATGTATCGCGATTTGCAAATGAGAGAAGTTTTGATTTCTAAGTCTGTCACTGCATTCAATCAAAAAAGAATTTCCCCTTTAGCAATAAATCCAATTCTGGAATCAAAAGGACTTAATAAAATTGATAATGGAGAAGTAATTGGTAAACTTGTTAAAAGACCTGAACTTTCATTGAAGGAAGTTTTAGATAATTCTGGATTAAGTGAAGATGAAATAATATTTCAGTTATTACAAAATCCGAAAGCATTAGAACAAGTAGAAATTGAACTAAAATATGAAGGATATATTCAAAGACAATATGAATTAGTTGAAAAAATGGAGAAATTGGAAAAAATACAAATTCCTTTGAATTTTAACTATTCTAATTTAAAGACAATCTCTACCGAAGGAAGAGAAAAATTGTCAAAAGTTAAACCGAGGACGATTGGACAGGCTTCAAGAATTTCTGGTGTAACTCCTTCAGATATTTCAATTTTGTTAGTATATTTGAAAAGTTAAATTTTAGGAATTTAAATATTGGATCAACAAGAACAATATTTACGTGAGCTTAAAGTTCTTTTTTGGGAAAATGGAATAAATCCTGATGAATATCAACTTGAAAGATTGGCTTTATTTGCAAATTTAGTTGTTCAAAAAAATGGTAAGTTGAATTTAATTTCTCGTAAAGATGTTGAAAAAATTGTTGAAAATCATATTTTTATTTCTGCATACATTTCAGAATTTTTACCTTCAAAAGTTTCCCGCTTTTTAGATATTGGAACTGGTGGTGGTTTTCCTGGTATTCCTTTGGCAATCACTCGACCAATTTTACGTGGTGTTTTGGTTGATTCAACCACAAAAAAAATTGATGCTGTAAAAGAATTTGTTAGCAAATTAAAATTAAATAATGTCGTTGTTGAAAATTCACGCGTTGAAAGCGATGAATTCATTTCAAAGTATTCCAATAATTTTGATTTAGTAGTAAGCCGTGCAACTGTTCCTTTAATAATTCTTTTTAGATATGCGTTACCTTTAATTAAAGAGAAAGCTTATATAGCTGCAGTTAAAGGAGGTGATTTAGCTGATGAACTTAAAACAGCAGAATTGAAATACAAAGCACATATTAAAAAGTCAACTCTTTTTGAACTTTCTTATAAACCTTTCAATGCAAGAAATGAAAAGGGTAAAAAGCTTGTTTTGATTGAAATAAATAAATGAGATTTTAGAAAATTTTGTTTGTCAAAATTAAATCATTTTTCATTTAGGTTATTTTAATTATTAATAATTACTACTTCAATCAAAATTCTACATTATACACTTTACATTTTACGTTACCAAAAATTCTAGCTACTAATTTTCACAAATGATACTAATTAATTTTTTGTTATTACTGCTATTTATTTATAATTTCATTTATTGTTTTATATGAACTATCATGATAGAAAAATTTTTAAGATACTTACAAACTCGTGATTTGGTTTTTGTTTTAGGTGCAGGAGCTTCTAATCCTGACGGTGTTCCTTTGCAAAAAGATTTACTCCCGATGATTTTAACCGACGATTTTGATGAAATTAAAAATTCTGAAATCGGGAAAATTGTAATTGAATTTCTTGTTGAAAATTTTGAATTCAACAAAGAATTAAATCAATATCCACAACTTGAAGCTGTTTTTGGTTTTATAGATTATTTCATCGAACAAAATGAAAGCCTGAATGCTAAATATACTTTTGAAAAAATCCGGGAGATAAAAGAATATTTAATTAAACTTATTCATTACGTTGTTAATTTAAGAACGGATAAATCGAGTCCGTATTATCACAAGTTTTGGAATTTAATTACAGCGCACACCAATAATTCTTCTATCATTACTTTAAATTATGACACGTTACTTGAGCAGGCATTTGATTTTATTTTCAAAAAGAAAAATGGTTTTATAGATTACTGCATTCCTTTGATGAACTATGAAAAATTACCTCAATTAAAAGAATATAATTTTTGGATTAACACCCGCGAACCAATATTAGTAGATGAAAATTCTAATCCTCGTTCCTATAAAATTTTGAAATTGCACGGAAGTTTGAATTGGAAATATTGCAACTGCTGTAATCAAATTTTATTAACACCATGGGATAGAAAAATTGATTTGAACAAAGGAAAGTTTTTGGGTTATACTTATCCCGATAACAAAGAATATGAATTCAGCTGCCCGATTGATGGCACTGATTTTCAAACCTTAATAATGCCGCCATCATTTTCAAAACAATTGAACAATCCAATTTTAATTCAACTTTTTAGCGAAGCCGCTAGAGAAATTCGATCAACAAAGAAAATAGTTTTTATTGGTTATTCACTTTCTGATGCAGATGTTCATATTAAAGCTTTGTTGAAAAAAGCAATTTTAAGTGATGTTGAATTGTTGGTCATTAATCATCGCCCGAAGGAAACGATGGAATTAAATTATAAATCACTTTCAAAGAATGTAAAATTTATTTATTCATCTTTCGAAAACATGATTTCTGATGACAAAATAATTTCTCAAATTTTTAAAACTGTTTCTTAAAATATTCTCATAACTCGCTGTTAGCAATGTTAAAAGCAATTTTGTAAACAAGATTTGCTATTGATTCCAATAGGTTTTGATTCAAAGTTTCTGGTTTATCACTTAACATGTGAAGATGTTTATAACTATTTGTTGAAACAAAATATAAAGTTGGAATTCCGATTTGAAAAAAAGGTTCAGCGTCTGCACCGCCGCCTGCCCATGTGTTTGAAACTAATAGTTTATCATTTTTTTCATCAATTGATTTTGCAATATTCCATAGTTGAGGCGAGCTTTTACCACCGCCAATCTGAATGCTATCTCCAAATCCAACACAGTCAATATTAATCATTGCTATAACTTTTTCTTTTGCGAATGATAAGTTATTTGCAAAATAAGTTGAACCGTTTAATCCTTGTTCTTCGCTTGCAAAGAAAACAAAAACAACCGAACGTTTATTTTTATGTTTTGAAAATTCTTTTGCAACTTCAAGCAAAACTGCAGAACCAGACGCATTATCATTAGCACCGGGGAAAAATATCTTACCTGCCTGACTTCCAACGTGATCTAAATGTGCACCAATAATCAAATATTCGTTTTTAAGTTTTTCATCTGTTCCTTCTAGAATTGCAACTACATTTTCTACTTCTTTTTCTTTTTCATAATGTGTATTTACTTCAATTTCAACTTGATGATTTAATTTAACTGAATATGGTTTATGGGTAGAATCAATTTTTGTTTGTAAATCCTTAAGAGTTAAACCAGAACCATCAAACAGTTCATCGGCTAAGGGTAAATCAATATGAATTTCAGGAAAATTAATCATTTGTTCACCATTACCGTGAACTACACTTCCGATTGGTTTTTGTGGTTCATTATCATTTGGAAAAGAAACAAACAAAATTCCTTTTGCACCATGTTTTGCTGCAACAATAGCTTTTTCTCTTGGATTTCCATCACTGAAATTTTTTCCATCAATGTTCCAGTGTGGATTATATTTAAAGACGATAACAACTTTATCTTTAACGTCAATGTTTGCATAGTCATCGTAATTTAAATTTGGTTGTGATAATCCATAACCGCAAAAAACAACTTTAGCTGTAATGTTTCCACTGCCGGAGAAACCACGATAAACATAATCTTTTCCAATTTGATAAATAATCTTTTTTCCATTCTTAATTATTGCAAAATGTTCAGGCGGTAATATTTCATTGTATTCAACTTTTAACTTTTGAAAATAATTTTCACCTATTGGTTTTAATTTCAATTTTGCAAATTCGTTAGCCATAAAATCAGCGGCTAATTTATAACCTTGGCTACCGGGTAATCTTCCCTGAAGTTTTTCACTTGCTAAATATTCAACTGTTTTTAAAAGATTTTCTTTTTTGATTTGAGCAAAAGAAACATTAAAAACCAAAACCGAAAAGAGGAATAAAATTCTAATTGTTTTCATAATTATTCTAAAATAAGTTTTAAAAAATTTGTTAATTCTTTAAAGGCGGGTCTTTTTTTACAGAATACTGTAACATTCTACATTATAAATTATACACATTACATTAATGTATTTTGTGAAATTATTGGCAATAATTTGATAACCAATTAAATCAGAAAAATAAAATTCTCAAATGCCGATTATTAATTTGTAATTAAAAATTTACTCTGCCAATGGCAAATAGAAAATAAATTTGCTGCCAATATTAAGAGTGCTTTCCACCCAAATTTTACCACCCTGCTTTTCAACAAATTCTTTACAAAGAATTAACCCTAACCCAGTACCAGCTTCATTATTTGTTCCTAAAGTTGAATGTGTAGAATCGAGTTTAAAAAGATTTGTAACAGTCTCTTCGTTCATTCCAACACCCGTATCACTAACCGAAACTTCAGCATATTTTCCTGTTTCTTTTGAAGCTATAGTTATCATTCCACCTTTTGGAGTAAACTTTATTGCATTTGTAATTAAATTTCTAATAATAGTATTTAACATATCTTCATCTGCCATTACATTAACATCTTCTACTTCGGATTTAATTACAATTTCTTTATTAGCGGCAGACGGTTGTAGTAATTCTAAATTTACATTTACAAGGTTTTTAAGATTTAACTTAGTGGGAAGAAATTCAATTCTTCCTGTTTGAGAACGAGACCATTGCAATAAGTTTTGTAATAAATTATGTGAAATTTCAGCAGATTTTTTCATCTCTTCTAAATAAAACATTATTTCGCTTTCATCAAGCTCTTTATAATCAGTAAGTAATAAATCTGTAAATCCTAAAATTGTAATAAAAGGATTTCTTAAATCGTGAGCAATTATAGAAAAGAATTTATCTTTAGTATTATTCAGCAGTTGTAATTCATCTGCAATTTTTTGAATTTCGGTTGCATGGCGCGTTCTTTCAATTGCTTGTGCGATTTGTTCTGAAACGAAAGTGAGAATTTGAACCTCTTCTTCACCGAAAGCTTTTTCGTTTTCATAATCTTGTACAACTATAACACCAATAGTTTTATTTTCAACCTTTAAAGGAACACCAAGCCAAATTGCTTGTGGTGAACCAATTAATTCAACTTCACCAAGTCTTCTTAATTCTAAATCTTTTTCTGGATCAATTAATGCTGGCTTTCCGGTGCGCAAAACATATTCTGTTAAACCTTTACCAAGTTTTTTTGTTGGTTCCGGAGGATCAAATTCATCAATCCAATATGGAAACGAAATTGTTTGATCGGCTTCGTTATAAATAGCAATGTAGAAATTTTTTGAAGACATTAATTTTCCAACAACTTTATGTATTTTTTCATAGAGTTGATGAATATCTTGTGCAGTAAAAGCAGCTTGAGAAATTTCGAGCAAAGCCTCTCTTATTTTTTCATTTTTATTTCTTTCTGTTACATCGCGTAAAATTGCTTGTACTAATTTATCACCACCAATTGAAACATCTTTTAAGCTAACATCTGTTTCAATTAATGCACCATCTTTTCTTTTGTGGATCCACATAAACCTTTGTGGATTTCCATTTAAAGCTTCGTTTATTTTTTCAATTGCATAATCTTTAGATTTTTTTCCATTTGGTTGATACTCTGGTGAAAAATCTGCTGGTGTTAAACCAAGCAATTCATTTTTTTCATATTGTAACATATCACAAACTGCTTGATTACAATCCAATACAACATCTGTCATCAAAAACATTCCATCAATAGAATTCTCAAAAAGAGAACGATATAATTTCTCGCTGTTTCTAATTTGCTCTTCAGCTTGAACTTTTTCAGTTATATCTCTTGATAATCCAAATGTGCCTATAATTTTTCCATCAATATCAAAGAGAGGCATTTTAGTTGTTGAAACCCAAGTGCTCCTTCCATCGGGCCAATCTTCTTTTTCTTCTTTGTTTATTATTGGAATACCGGTTTGAATTATTCTTTGTTCATCTTCAAAAGCTTGTTTAGCGTGTTCTTCTCCAAAAAGTTCAAAATCTGTTTTTCCTATTACTTCGTCAACACCTTTAAAACCATGTTTTATCAACATAGCTTTGTTTATTTTTACAAATCTGCTATTTAAATCTTTAAAATAAATTGCATCTGGAATTCCTTCGAGAAGAGAATTTAATAAAGCTTGTTCGTATGCAAGTTCCGACTTAGATTCTTTAGCTTCACTAATATTTTCAATAATTGCAATTAGTTCGGTTGGTTTTCCTCTATATTTTTTTACTACCTCAACGGATATGACTGTGTGTAAAACATTTTTGCCTTTTGTAATATATCTTTTTTCTGTTTTATAACTTGTTATTTTTCCTTCTAATATTTTTTTAATATGGTTCTTGGTTGTTTTAATATCATCAGGATGAACAATTAAAAAATCTTTGATGGATTTTAATTCATTTTCAGTATATCCACTCATCTTTAATGCTGCATCGTTTACCTTTAAAATTGTTCCATCTGGTTTAAATATAACTATCCCCAAGCCAGAATTATTAAATATAGAGTCAAAGTAAATAGACTTTAAATTTGATAAGGATAATTTCACTTTGGTTGATTTTTTAGCTTTAGTTGCGGCTGATTTTTTATTTATTAACTTTTCTTTCTTTTTTTCAGCCATTTAGATTCCTTGTACAAATGATTTAGAAGTCTTTTAAGTAATATAAAAAAAAGTAAACATTAATTTAAAATTTAGATTTAATTTTGCTAATAAAATTATTTAACAATATATGAGGTAAATATGAAAACATATTTTTCTTTAATAAAGTTATTGTTTGTCTTTTTGTTCATATCAAATTTATCAGCTCAACAAGCTAAAAAGGATGAACCAATTTCAGCTCCAAAAAATACTTTTAACTTTTTTGTAATTGGAGATTGGGGAAGAGCTGGCGATTTTCTTCAAAAAGAAACCGCTGTAACCATGAATAGCGTTGCAGCAAAAATTAATCCTTCATTTATTATTTCAACTGGTGATAATTTCTATGAAGTTGGTGTTGCAAGTGTTGACGATCCACAATGGTGGTATTCTTTCGAGAATGTTTATAATCAAGGGCATTTATTAACCGAATGGTATTCTATTTTAGGTAATCATGATTATCGAGGCAATACAAAAGCACAAATTGAATATTCTAAAAAAAGCAGAAGATGGAAAATGCCAGATTATTATTATTCGTTTGAAAGAACTATTCCTTCGACAAATGTAAAAATTCTTTTCATCTTTTTAGATACAAATCAATTTGAAAAAGGATATTATAAAAGACCCGATGCATATCCCGATTTACAAGGAAAAAATCCTGAAAAACAAATTAAATGGCTTGATAGTTTATTAACTTATTCTACAGCCGATTGGAAATTTGTTATTGGTCATCAACATGTAATAACCGGTGGAGTAAGAAAAGATCAAA
The DNA here is from genome assembly GCA_964625385.1 of uncultured Melioribacter sp. Classification (GTDB taxonomy): domain Bacteria; phylum Bacteroidota; class Ignavibacteria; order Ignavibacteriales; family Melioribacteraceae; genus Stygiobacter. Next base: position 12,882 of record CAZVBT010000255.1, read on the forward strand.
AAAGTGAAAC
>CAZVBT010000256.1:0-1939 GCA_964625385.1 uncultured Melioribacter sp.
ATCAATTTATCTATTTAAAAACGATAGCGAATTATTCAAAAAATTTAGTAAAGAAAAGATTCTTGACTTTGCATTTAATAAATTAAATGAAAGTCTAGAACAAAAAATAAAATCAAATCCATTCAAAGATTCATTGAAAATAATTATAACAAAAGAATTTAATCATTTAAAGAATCAAGATTTTGACACGGCGATGAATAAGATTGGAATTTTAACTGATTTAATCAAAGAAATATCAAAAGATGGAATTATTGATTCGACGGAAATTTCACAACTTAAAACAATGGTATCTTATCATGAAAGATCAAAGAAAAACTGAAATAAAAGTTGGTATTACTTTTTTTGCGGCTCTTATAATTTTTGTATGGGTTTTTGGTTGGGCTAAAAATTTATCTCTTTCATCAAAAAAAATTGAAATTAAAGTTGAATTTTCTTCAGTTGCTGGATTAGAAATAGGTGACCCAGTTACAATTAATGGTGTAAGAAAAGGTTACGTAAATGATATTTCCCTAAAACAAAATAAAGTTATTACTAGTTTACAATTAGATGAAGATGTAATATTAAAAACCGATGCAAAATTTTTTGTTATGATGTTAGATTTAATGGGTGGTAAAAAGATTGATATATTTCCAGGCTCAAGTTCTGATTTCATTGATAAAAATAAAGTTCAGTATGGCGAATTCGTCGGAGATATTGCTTCAGCAATGGCTATGTTTGGTAGCGTCCAAAATGATTTAGTTGATGTTATTAAAGATGTTAAAATTACATTATCAAATGTTAATAATACTCTAACTGATAAAGAGTTTAATAAAAACTTAAAAATTTCTCTCGAAAATTTGGTAGATATTTCAAACAAACTTGATATTTTATTAGATCAGAACTCTGGTGAAATAAATAAGTTATTAAAAAATGGGAATGAACTTACTTTTCAAGTAAACGAATTGATAAAAACCAATAAGGATTCTGTCTCTCAAACTTTAACTTCTATTAAACAAGTACTAAACGAATCAAAAGATTTAATTTCAAAAGTAAATGGTCTTATAGACAAGACAAACAAAAGTGAAAATAATTTAGGTAGAATTTTAAACGACAAAGAATTAATGGATGAAATAAAAATTTCAATCACACAAATAAAAGAACTTACCAAAATTTTAATTGAACAATTAAAAGATAAAGGTATTGAAGTTAACACACACATTTTTTAAAATACTATGATTTTAGGACTTGGAATAGATATAATTGAAATTGATAGGATAAAAAAAAGTATTGAAGAATATGGAGAACTTTTTTTAAATAAAATTTATACCAAAGAAGAAATTAATTATTCACAAAATAAACCAAATAAATTTCAACATTTTGCAGCAAGATTTGCCGCAAAAGAAGCCATTTATAAAGCACTTTCTTCTGATACCAACAAAGTTTATAGTTGGCAAGATGTAGAAATCTATAATGATAAAAATGGATTACCAATAGTTAGATTTTATGGTGCATTAAAAGATTATCTCAATGAAAAAAAACAAATCAAAATATCAATAAGCCATTCTGAAAATTACGTAACCTGTGTTGCAATTCTTTATCAAACAATTTATACTCAAAATAATATCTAAACTTTTTTTACTTTATTTTTGTTAAGTCAATAAAAAATGAAAGGAATAATTTGAACACTAATAGAGTAATAGTTGCAATGAGTGGTGGAGTAGATTCATCTGTTGCAGCAGCTTTGCTTCATCAACAAGGATTTGAAGTTATAGGCATAACTATGAAAACCTGGGGATTTATGGAAGTGGGTGGCGCACCAAAACATGAATCAGGTTGTTGCTCCCTTGATGCTATTTTCGATGCTAAAAACGTTGCTACTTCTTTTGGTATTCCTCATTATACGGTTGATTTTACCAAATCTTTTGAAAAGGAGGTTATTGATAATTTTGTTGATGAATAT
>CAZVBT010000257.1:0-9993 GCA_964625385.1 uncultured Melioribacter sp.
AAACATGAATCAGGTTGTTGCTCCCTTGATGCTATTTTCGATGCTAAAAACGTTGCTACTTCTTTTGGTATTCCTCATTATACGGTTGATTTTACCAAATCTTTTGAAAAGGAGGTTATTGATAATTTTGTTGATGAATATTTAAATGGTAGAACTCCAAATCCTTGCGTGGTTTGCAATCGTAAAATTAAATGGGAAGAATTACTTAAAAAAGCTGATCAACTTGATGCTAAATATGTCGCTACAGGTCATTATGCTTCTGTATTTTATAACGAAGAAATAAAAAGATATCAATTAAAGACTTCGTTTGACAACAAAAAAGATCAAACTTATGCACTTTGGGGATTGTCTCAAGAAAGTCTAAGCCGTACAATTTTCCCATTAGGAAATTATACCAAAAGTAAAGTAAGAGAGTTAGCTATTAAGTTTAATTTAAAAACTGCAAAAAAACCTGATAGCCAAGAAATATGTTTTGTTGCTGATGATAATTATGAAAGATTTTTACGTGAAAGAGTTCCTGAATTAATTGAAAATGTTAAACAAGGTGATTTTGTTTATCATGGAAAAATAGTTGGCAAACATAAAGGTATTCCTTTTTATACTGTAGGTCAAAGAAGAGGTTTGGGCGTTGCTGTTGGTAAACCAGTATACGTAAAAAATATTGAAGCTGAAACTGGAATTGTTGAACTTGGCGATAAAGAAGAATTATTAGATCAATTAGTAACTGCTAAAGATATAAATTATGTTTCAGTTCCAATGCTTCAATCTAACGACATAGTTTTTGCGAAAATCAGATATTCAGATAAAGCAGATATTGCAACAATAATTGATGCTAATAAAAATAATATCCAGTTAAAATTTCATGAATCTAAAAGTGCAATCACTCCGGGGCAATCTTTAGTTATATACGATTCAAATGGATTTGTTCTGGCAGGTGGAATAATTACTAAAAATTGAGAAATTCAATTATTTTTATAAAACAATTCTTTTGCAGATATTTGCGACAGAAAATTTAAAATTTTGGAGGCTAATCTTCGAACATCATAGTAATACAAATGGTGCATTAAATGCAAGAGTATTATTATTAAACCAAAGTTATGAACCATTGACAATATGCAGTGTGAAAAAAGCGATGGTTTTGTTATTTCTAGGCAAAGCAGAATTAATTGTCCCAAATGAAAAGAAAAAAATCAGAACAGTATCTAAAATTTTTGAGTGGCCAAGTGTTATTCGTCTAAATGGTTTTAGAAAAGTACCATATAAAAGAATTATTCTTACAAGAAAAAATATTTTAAAAAGAGACAATCATAAATGTATGTATTGCGGAAGAAGTGATTTACCATTAACAATAGATCATATCATTCCTAAATCAAAAGGTGGAGATGACAGCTGGGAAAATCTTGTTGCAGCTTGTATGCCTTGCAACAATAAAAAAGGTGATAGAACTCCTGATGAAGCTGACATGAAACTGCGTTCAAAACCATACGCACCAAATCATATCATGTTCATCAAACATAACGCTGGAAGATTAGAAGAAAGCTGGAAACCTTTTCTTTTTCAATCTTAGCTAACTAATTTGTTAATTAAATATTATTCACTATGCAGAAAAAAAGAATTTTAAGCGGAATGAGACCAACTGGCAAACTTCATATCGGCCATTTTGTTGGTGCTTTGGAAAATTGGATTAAACTTCAAAATGAATATGAAAGTTATCATCTTATTGCTGATTATCATGTTTTAACAACAAATTTATCAACTGATAATATTTATCAAAATTCAATTGATATGCTTATTGATTGGCTTGCAGCAGGATTAAATCCAGATAAAAGTCCAATGTTTCGTCAATCTCAAATAAAAGAACATACTGAATTATTTTTAATTTTCTCAATGTTAATTACAAAAGCAAGATTAGAAAGAAACCCAACTCTAAAAGAACAAGTAAGAGATCTAAATATTGAAAACGTAATCTATGGGCATTTAGGTTATCCTGTGCTTCAATCTGCAGATATATTGCTTTACAAAGGTGAAGCTGTTCCTGTTGGTGAAGATCAAGTGCCGCACGTTGAAATTACAAGAGAAATTGCAAGAAGATTTAATAATCAATATGGAGAAGTTTTTCCTGAACCAGAAGCGTTGTTAACAAATTTTGCACGCTTACCAGGATTAGATGGCGATGCAAAAATGAGTAAATCTTTGAATAACACTATTTTACTTTCTGATGATGCAGAAACTGTAAAACAAAAATTAAGAAAAGCTGTAACTGATCCTCAAAAAGTAAGAAAAAATGATCCTGGTCGTCCCGAAGTTTGTTTAATTTTTACTTATCATAAAAAATTTAATACTAATGAAGTTAACGATATTGAAATTAATTGTAAAAGTGGTAGTTTAGGTTGCGTTGATTGTAAAATAAAATGTGCATCTAAAATTAACGATTGGCTTTCACCAATAATTTATAAAAGGAAATATTATGAATCAAATTTGGAAACGGTAAAAGCTATTTTAAGTGATGGTGAAATTAAAGCCAGAAAAGTTGCAAGCGAAACTATGAAAGAAGTTCGTGATAAAATGAAATTAGGCTAAAATGTATAGAATAAAATTACAACACTTTGAAGGTCCTCTCGATTTACTTCTTTTTTTTATAAAGAGAGATGAGTTAGATATTTATGATATTCCTATTTCAAAAATTACTAAAGAGTTTATCGAATACTTACATTTTCTTGAACAACTTGATTTAGATATTGCCGGTGAATTTATTTTGATGGCTGCAACTTTAATGCAAATTAAAGTTAAAATGCTTTTGCCTCGTGAAGTTGATGAAAAAGGAGAAGAAATTGATCCACGTGCTGATTTAGTAAAAGCTTTGTTAGAATATAAAAGATATAAAGAAATGTCTGAAGAACTTTCTTTTCTTGAAGCAAATCAACGTAACTATATGTATCGAGGAAATTATGACTCAGATTTCAAAGAATCTCCGCCAGATTATGAAGTTCTTTTAAAGAATATTACACTTTATGATTTAATAAAAGCTTTTAAAAAAGTTTTGATGAGCAAAAAAGCAGAACCTGTTCATCAAATTCGTAAATGGAATGTTACAATTGATGATCAGATTGAATACATTAAAAATAAACTTGTTGAAAAATCTGAAATGAATTTTGATGAAATGATGAAAGACTTAAATGATAAAATAAAAATTGTTGTTACTTTCATAGCTATGCTCGAATTGGTAAAAGCAGGAACAATTGGTTTAAGAGAAACCGGAACACTAAACAATTTTTCAATATACTTGATACAAAATGGATAATATATATAACTCAGTAATAGAAGCTTTAATTTTTGCTTCAGATGAACCTTTAACTCCGAATGAAATTATCAATGCCATCAAAGGAATTGATGGAGTTGATATAGAAATAACCACTGAAGAAATTGAAAATGTTGTAAATGAACTAAATAAAAAATATGATGAAAATGAAAGTGCATTTACAATTTTAAAAATTGCTCACGGATATTCATTTGCAACAAAACCAAATCATGCAAAATATGTTGGTTATCTTTCTTCAGAAAAAAGTAAAAGAAGATTAAGCAATGCTGCATTAGAAACACTTGCTATAATTGCATATAAACAACCAATTACAAAACCAGAATTAGAAATGATACGCGGTGTAAATTCTGACTATACTTTAAATACCTTGCTTGAAAAAAATCTTGTTACAATCTCAGGACGAGCAGATTCAGTTGGCAGGCCTTTGCTTTATGTTACAACTGATGAATTCTTAAAATATTTTGGATTGCATTCAATAAATGACTTACCTAAACCGCGTGAAATAGAAGAAATAATGAAAGATGAAGATTTCTTAGAGCAGAAAAGAAAAATAATGATGGGTGATATTGAAGAAGAAGCTGAAAAATCATTAATCGAAGAAACAAATGAACATGATTCAAATATTGAGAATGAAACTCTAACTGAAGAAAATAATTATGAAGATTAGACTAAACAGATTTTTATCAGAGTCTGGCGTTGCATCAAGAAGAAAATCTGAAGAATTTATCAAAGAGGGAAGAGTTACTGTTAACAACAAAATAGTAACTGAACTTGCTACCGTTATTGATGATGAAATTGATATTGTAAAAGTTGATGGTGAAAAAGTAAAACCGGAAAAAAAAGTTTATTTCCTTTTAAATAAACCTAAAGGTTACATTACTACTACCAGCGATGAACAAGGCAGAAAAAAAGTAACTGATTTAATTAAAACGAAAGAAAAAATTTTCCCAGTTGGCAGATTAGATTATGACACGACCGGAGTTTTAATTTTAACAAATGATGGTAACTTTGCAAATTTTTTAATGCATCCTTCAAATAAAATTTTAAGAGAATACAAAGTTTTGCTTGATAAACTAATATCTGATGACGATAAAAATAGATTAGTTAAAGGTATAACTTTAGATGGTAAAAAAAGTAAATTTCTTAAACTTCATTATCCAAACAAAGAGTTTAAAGAAAGTTTAATAGCTACTGTTACTGAAGGAAGAAATCATTTTGTTAAGAGAATGTTTTCTGCCTTAGGCTATAATGTTAAAAGATTAGAGCGTATTTCTTATGCTAATTTTAATGTTAAAGGAATGCCATTAGGTTCATACAGAATTATATCTAAAGAGGAAATTAAAAAAGTATATGAAGATTTTTCGTAACATTATTTTACTTTCAATTTTGTTTTACTCTTTTGCTTTTTCTCAAATTGTAAAAAAAGATTCTTTACAAAAAAGTATAAATCCATTACAAGAATTAAGAGATCAGCTAGATGACTATTTTAACGATCAAAATTTTTCAAATGCAATATGGGGTGTAATGGTCAAATCACTCAAAACGGGTGAAATACTTTATAAAAGAAATGCTGATAAATTATTTATACCTGCTTCAAATATAAAATTATTTACAAGTGCTGCTGCATTATTAATTCTTGGTTCTAAATACAAATATCAAACAGAATTACTTGCAAACGGCATTCTCTTAAGAGGAACCCTGAAAGGAGATTTAATAATTCAGGGAAGTGGAGATCCAACAATTTCAAATCGTTTTAATGAAGGAAGTGTTACAAAAATTTTTGAAGATTGGGCAGATACTTTGAAATCAAAAGGTATTTATGAAATTACTGGTAACATTTATGGTGACGACTCTTTTTTTGATAATTCCAACTACGGTCATGGTTGGCTTTTGGATTATGAATCAAATTGGTATGCCGCACCTTCAAGTGCTTTATCTTTTAATAATAATGTTATTCAAATTATAATTGAACCTACGCAAGTAAATTTTCCGGCTAAAGTTTATACTGTACCATCTACTGATTATGTATCAATTGTTTCAAGTGTTTTTACAAAAGATCAAACTAAAGTATCTAATATTAATATTAAAAAAATTGATGGTACAAATATTATCCAGGTAAATGGAATAATTTCTATTGCTGATAAACCAATTACAAAACTAATTTCGGTGTCAAATCCCTCACGTTATTTTTTGACTGTTTTAAAAGAAACATTTGAAAGAAAAGGAATTATTGTTCGTGGAAGAATTGGAATTATTAATGAAGATAAAATAAAAATCGAGTATGATAATTTAATTCCTTTGTTTTCACATTTTTCAGTTCAAATGAAATATATAATCAGAGAAATGAACAAAAACAGTAACAATTTTTACGCTGAACAAACTTTAAAGACAATTGGTCTTGAAGAAAATGATTTTGGCTCTATAGAAAATGGTGTTGATGCTTGTATTAAATATTTTAATCAGATGGGTATTAATATGGATAATCTTGTTCTGGCTGATGGTTCTGGTTTATCAAGATTAAATTTAGTTACACCAAGACAAATTGTTAATCTTTTAACATATATGTATAAAAATGAAAACTTTGACAGCTTTTATGATTCACTGCCTATTGCCGGTGTTGACGGGACTTTAATTGATAGAATGCAAAAAACAATTGCTGAAAATAATGTAAGAGCTAAACCTGGTTATATAGATAATGTTTCAGCTCTTTCTGGTTATCTTAAAACAATTAATGGTGAGCCCTTAGCATTTTCAATTATTGTGAATAACTTTTTAACTCCACCAATTTTAGCGAATTATATTCAAGATAGTGTTTGTCAAAGATTAATAAATTTTAGTAGAAATTAATTGAAGAAACAGGAGGATAATTTGGAAAATTTAAATTACGAACAAGAATTAAATTCATTAATGCAAAGAAGATTGGAAGAGCTTGATGAATTAAATAAAAAAGGTATACTACCTTATGCATATAGTTATGATGTTAATTCTTATTCAAAAATCATTAAAGAAAATTTTGAAAAATTTGATGGTAAAGATGTTAAAATTGCCGGAAGAATAATGACTTTAAGAAGAATGGGAAAAGCTTCTTTTGCACATATTCAAGATAATCAAGGAAAGATTCAAATTTATTTAAGAAAAGATGATATTGGTGATTATTATGATGTTTTCAAACTTATGGATATTGGAGATATCATTGGCGTTGAAGGTTACGTCTTTAAAACAAAAACCGGTGAAATTTCTGTTCATGCTAAATCATTTCAACTTTTGGCAAAATCAATCAGACCAATACCTATCGCCAAAGAACAAATAGATGAAAATGGAAATAAAGTAATTTATGATCAGTTTGCTGACAAAGAACTACGTTATCGTCAACGTTATGTTGATTTAATTGTTAATCCGGAAGTAAAAGATGTTTTTGTTCAACGCTCAAAAATTATTACCGAAATCAGAAAATATCTGGATAACAATGGTTTACTTGAAGTTGAAACTCCAATTCTTCAACCACTTTATGGTGGGGCAAGCGCAAGACCTTTCGTTACTCATCATAATGCTCTTGATATTGATTTATATTTAAGAATTGCTGATGAACTTTATCTTAAACGACTGATTGTTGGTGGTTTTGATGGCGTTTATGAAATTTCAAAAGATTTCAGAAATGAAGGTATGGATAGAACTCATAATCCGGAATTTACAATGCTTGAACTTTATGTTGCATATAAAGATTACTTTTGGATGATGGAATTTGTAGAAAATATGATCTCTAATATTGCTGTAAATGTTTTCGGTAGAAAGGAATTTGAAATTGAAGGAGAAAAAATAAATTTTACTCCACCTTGGAAAAGAATTTCGATGGTTGATGAATTAAAAAATGTTACTGGTATTGATGTTCTTCAAGCTACAAACGAGGATTTGAAAAAAGTATTAAAATCTAAAAATGTTGATCTTGAAGGTGGCGAAAGCAAAGGAAAATTAATTGATTTACTTTTTGAAGTTACTATTCAACAAACATTAATACAACCGACTTTTGTAATGGATTATCCAGTTGAGCTTTCACCATTAGCAAAAAAACATAGAACTCGTGAGGGTTTAGTTGAACGCTTTGAAGGTTTTGTTTTAGGTAGAGAAATTTGTAATGCATTCAGCGAATTAAATGATCCGATTGATCAAAAAGCAAGATTTATAGAGCAATCTAAAATGCGTGATGAAGGAGATGAAGAAGCTCATCAGATTGATGATGATTATGTTCGTGCTTTGGAATATGGAATGCCTCCAACTGCTGGTTTAGGTGTTGGTATAGATAGATTAGTTATGTTATTGACTAATCAAACTTCAATCAGAGATGTATTATTATTTCCACAAATGAAACCTCAGAAATGATAAAATACTTTAAAAATATTCCATTATTAATTCTTGCGATTATTATTGGTATTTATCTTGGTTTGAAATTGTCAAAGTATATTTCTATTGATGATTCACAAACACAAGCTAATAAATTGTCTCAAATTCTCGACTACACTGAAAAATATTATGTGGACACGATTAATTCAAAAAAATTAGTTGAAGATGCAATTAAAGGTATGTTTTCTTCTTTAGACCCACACACCACATATATTGATGTTGAAGAACAAAAATTAAATGAAGCTGAATTTCGTGGAAACTTCGAAGGCATTGGCGTAGAATTCCAAATAATTCATGATACTATTACTGTTGTATCTCCGATAACTGGCGGACCAAGTGAATCTGTCGGAATTATTTCCGGTGATAGAATTATCAAAATTAATGGCGAAAGTTGTATCGGATGGAAAAATGAAAAAGTTATTAAAACATTGCGAGGTTCCAAAGGGACAAAAGTTGTACTTTCAGTTTTCAGACCCGTTAATAAAAAAATAATTGATTTTAATGTTACAAGGGATAAAATAAATTTGAATTCTGTGGATGCAGCATTTATGATAAATGAAGATACAGGTTACATTTACTTAACTCGATTTTCAGAAACTTCTAAAGATGAAATGATTGATGCACTGGAAAAACTACAAAAGCAAGGCATGAAGCGTTTAGTACTCGATTTAAGAAATAATCCGGGTGGATTATTAAATCAAGCATTTTTTATTTCAGATTTGTTTATTGATGACAATAAAATGATAGTTTATACAAAATCGAGAATTCCGAGTTTTAATGAAGAATTTCGTGCAGAAAAAAATTATCCTTATGAAAAAACTCCACTTGTTATTTTAGTAAATTCTGGTTCAGCTTCTGCAAGTGAAATTGTTGCTGGTGCAGTTCAGGATTGGGACCGTGGATTAATTGTTGGTGAAACTACTTTTGGAAAAGGTTTAGTCCAAAGACCTTTTGAATTATCTGATGGTTCTGCTGTCAGAATTACAATAGCAAGATATTTTACTCCAAGTGGCCGCCAAATTCAAAGGAATTATACGGATAAAGAAAAATATTATTTACAAGCTTTAACTCGTGATGAAATTGAACAAGATAATTTAAATCACCAAGCTGAAAAAGATTCTGTAAAACCAAAATTCAAAACTAATGCTGGAAGAATTGTTTACGGCGGTGGTGGAATTACACCAGATTATATAATTAACAGTGGTAGAATTACAAACTATTCTGTCGAATTGAGAAAAAATAATGTCTATTATTTGTTTATCAGAAAATTAATGGATAAAAATAGTATTGAAATAAAAAGTAAATTTGCAAACAATTTAAAGAAATTTATTTATGAATTTAAATTCACAGAAAATCAAATAAATGATTTTATAAAATATGCAGAACAACAAAATGTAAAGTATAACCAGAAAGAATTTTCAATAGATAAAAATTATATCCTTAATGTATTAAAAGCTTTTCTTGCCCGTGATTTGTTCAATCGTGATGGTTGGTATTTAACAATGTTGAAAAATGATATTCAATTTCAAAAAGCTAACTTACTTTTTGATGAAGCTATTAAAATGAAAGGATTGAAAAATTAATGTCGTTTGTTCACAAAATAAATTTTGCAAATAATTTTAATAATGAACTGAAACTTATTCCTTATCAAAATTCTTTCCCTGAAATTGATGAAACAGTTTTCTTAGCCTCAGGTTCTAAAATAATTGGAGATGTAGAAATTTTAGAAAATTCATCAGTGTGGTATAATACAGTTATTCGTGGTGATGTTAATTATATTAAAATTGGTAAATACACTAATGTGCAGGATAACTCAATGCTTCATGTAACAAATCAAAAATTTCCATTAATAATTGGCGATAAAGTTACAATTGGTCATTCTGTTACGCTTCACGGTTGTATAATAAAAGATTTATCTTTAATTGGTATCGGTGCAATTGTTTTAGATGGTGCTATTGTAGAAGAATTTTCAATGGTTGCTGCTGGCTCTGTTATTAAACCTGGATTTATCGTTCCAACAAAAAAATTAGTTGCAGGTGTTCCTGCAAAAGTTATAAGAGATTTAACCGAAAATGAATTAAATGAATTTGAATTTTCTGCAAATAGATATTTTAGTTATGTTGAAAAAACTGTTGACTCAATTTATAATTATTATAAAGGCAACTGATGAAAGGAATTAAAATATTTACAGAAAAGGGTATAAGGGTTTCTAAAAGTAAAATTGAATCTGTTATTGAAAAATTACAAAGTGACTTAGATTTTAATACTGATAGTAT
>CAZVBT010000258.1:0-2713 GCA_964625385.1 uncultured Melioribacter sp.
AAATTTATGGTTACGCACAAATGATGGAATTTCAAAATTTGATCCCTTAAAAAAAATCTTCAAAAATTTCAATGCCAAGGATGGTTTACAAGGTTTAGATTTCAATGGCAATATTTCACTTAAAAATAATGATGGCAAAATTTACTTTGGCTTTTCAAATGGATTAATTGGCTTTTATCCAAATCTACTTTATGAAAATCCATACAAGCCAAAGGTTGCTTTAACAAAACTTACAATAATGGATGAAGAAGTTAAAGTTGGGGAAGATTCACCTTTACAAATGCAACTAAACGAGTTAAAAGAAATTACACTTTCGTATAAAGACAAAATTATTGGAATTGAATTTTCAGCACTTCATTATGCGATTCCATCCAAAAATAAATATGCTTACAAATTGGAAGGTTTTCTTGATAAATGGGTTTTTGTAGATGCAAACAACAGAATAGCAAAATTCTCTAATCTTGATGCTGGCAAATATAAACTAAGATTAAAAGCATCTAACAATGACGGAATTTGGAGTGATGAAAGAGTTTTAACAATTATAATTAAACCACCATATTGGGAAACCTGGTGGTTTCGTTCTTTAATTGTAATCGGAATTTTACTTTTAATTTTTGCTTTTTATGAAGCACGTTTGAATAAACTTATTGATATCGAAAGGACACGATCAAAAATTGCAAGAAATCTTCATGATGAAGTAGGTGGAACACTTTCAAGCATTCAATATTTTGTACGTGCGATTGAAAAAGAAATTCAAAACAATAACTGCGAAAACACAAATAAATATCTTAATCTTATTTTAGAAAGCTCATCTGATGCACAAGAAAAAATTAAAGATTTGATCTGGACTGTTAATCCAGATGAAGATGGATTAGAAAAATTCTTTGTAAAGTTAAATCGGTACGCCTCAGATTTATTTGACTCGAAAGAAATTAACTATAAAATTGAACTTCCATCTGGAGTACTAAATAAAACTATTTCAATGGAAACCCGCCAAAATCTTTGGCTGATTTGCAAAGAAACAATTACAAATATTGTCAAACATTCTCAAAGCAAAAATGTTTTTGTTAAAATTACTTTAATAGATAATATTATAGAATTAATCATTCAAGATGACGGAATTGGCTTTAACGTAAATCAAAAAACTTTTAGCAATGGAATTGTAAATATCAAAGAAAGAGCGGAGGCATTAAAAGCTAATTACAAACTTGAAACTTCTTTGGGAAAAGGCACTAAGTGGTTTTTTTCATTTAGAATTTAAATTCACCCGTGTAGGTAGTGTTTACTTATTTATAAAAAATCATTTTTCAAAAAAAAATATAATATGATTCGTATAACTTTAATTGAAGATAATATTTATGCAAGAACAGCTTGGGAGACCACACTTTCTACAATTGAAGATTTTGTCGTTATTGGTTCTTTCGGCTCGTGCGAAGAAGCAGTTGAAAATGATATTATTAAAAATACCGATGTTATTTTACTTGATATTGGATTAAAAGGTATGAGTGGTATTCAAGGAGCTGAAATTTTATCGAACATTAACCCAAAAGTTTTAATAATAATGATTTCAATTCAAGATGATGATAAAAGTATTTTTGGTTCACTTCAAGCTGGTGCTATTGGTTATTTACACAAATCTGTTTCTCCTGATGAATTAATTGATGCTATTAGATTAGCTGTCAAAGGTGGTTCGCCAATGACCCCACAAATAGCAAGGAGAGTATTGAAATCTTTTCATAAATTTAAACCATTGCATAAAGATGATATGCTTACTGAAAAAGAACAAACAATATTAAATCTTCTTGCTGAAGGTAAATCTTATAAAAAAATTGCAGAAGAAATTTTCCTTTCTATTGATGGAGTAAAATATCACATAAGAAGTATTTATGAAAAACTTCATGTTCATAGCCGTGCAGAAGCTGTTAGTAAAGGGCAAAAGTTGAGAATTCTTTCTAAGTGGTAATGTTAGATTTTTACTACTAAAGATTAGTATATATTTTAATTGAAAATTGAAAATTGCGAATTGAAAATTTGATAAGTATTATGTTAAAGGTTGAGAGGCATAGCATACTAATCCTATATAAAGATGAAATTAGATTTATACAATAAATCTTTTGTGAATTATTATTAAATGGAATTTTTAATTAAAATTTCAAAAAACTTTTAACCAATGGAAAATAAAATGAAAAAAATATTTTACTTGATAACACTAATTATTTTTTCAACAAATATTTTTTCACAATCTAACTTACCAAAACGTGAATTTAGAGCAACATGGATTGCGAGTGTAACAAATATTGATTGGCCTTCTTCAAGAACCTTATCAGTTGAAGACCTAAAAAAAAGCTTAATAGTTCTACTTGATGCAATTAAAGATGCAAATTTAAATGCAGTTTTTTTCCAAGTAAGACCAGAGTGTGATGCACTTTATAAATCATCGATTGAACCATGGTCATACTGGTTAACTGGTACTCAGGGAAAAGCACCGGCGGATAATTTTGACCCACTTGAGTTTGCAATTCAAGAAGCTCATAAAAGAGGTCTAGAACTTCACGCTTGGTTAAATCCTTATAGAGCAAGACAAGCAACAACTTACACAAGAGATGCTAACCACATCTCTAATACAAAACCGGATTGGATAATGAAATTTGGAAACCTTTGGATTCTAAATCCCGGAAAACCAGAAGTCAGAAATTATAATCTTCAGGTTGTA
>CAZVBT010000259.1:0-41566 GCA_964625385.1 uncultured Melioribacter sp.
TAATTGATAACACAATTAAAGAATTGATCGGTGCAGATGAAGCAAGAAAATTCTGGAAATCTTTTCGCGATAATTACATTACCAAAGAAGATATTCACTTTATAAAATCCACAGGATTAAATCATATTCGTGTGCCATTCAACTTCAAACTTTTTTTGGTTGAAGATCATCCTGAAATTTTGCTTGAAGAAGGTTTCAAAAGATTGGATGATGTAATCAACTGGTGCAAAGAAGAAAACCTTTATGTTGTTCTTGATCTTCACGCAGCGCCTGGTGGACAAACGGGTGACAACATTGATGATAGTTGGGGCTATCCTTTTGTTTTTGAAAATGAAGATGCACAAGCAACAACTATTGCACTTTGGAGAAAAATTGCCGAACGATATAAAGATGAAGCCATCGTTATTGGATATGATTTACTTAACGAACCAATTCCACATTACATGAACAACAAAGAAGAACTTAATCAACTGCTAGAACCGCTTTATAAAAAAATCACAAATGCAATTCGCGAAGTAGATAACAATCATATTATTTTTATCGGCGGAGCGCAGTGGAATACAAACTTCAAAATGTTTGGTGTACCATTCGATAAAAAATTAGCTTACACATTTCATAAATATTGGATGCCGCCGGTGCAGGATCAAATTCAGGATTACGTTGATTTCTCCAATAAATATGATGTACCGATGTGGCTTGGTGAAAGCGGCGAAAATGAAGATTCATGGATCGATTCATTCAGAGTTGTTTTAGAAAAAAATAATATCGGCTGGTGTTTTTGGCCTTATAAAAAAATGGATTCTTCTCGTGGCATGGTTCAATTTGAAAAAACAAAAGAGTGGGATGAAATAATTAAATATGCTGAAACACCAAAGAAAAATTTTGAAGAAATCAGAAAAGCAAAACCAAAGAAAGAATTAATTCAAAAAGCTTTGTCAGATTTGTTGGAAAATATAAAATTCAAAAATTGCAAAGTGAATAATGGTTATTTAAAAGCACTTAGAGCGAAATAAATGTATAAGTCGTTCTTTGTGTGCCTTGTGGTAAAAAAGTTCATCTAACCACAAAGTATCACGAAGGATATCACGAAGAGCACAAAAAAAAATACTTTAAAAGTTGTAAATGTTTGCATGAAATTAGGAGATTATTAAAATGAAAAAATTATTTTTACTAATAATCATTTCTTCATTAACACTTGCACAGGAAAAAATGATTTACAAAGATTCATCTCAGCCAATTGAAAAACGTGTTGAAGATTTATTAAACAGAATGACACTAGATGAAAAAATTGATTTACTCGGCGGAACTGGTTTTGCAACTAAAGCAATTCCACGATTAGGAATTCCCGAACTTCGAATGACAGATGGACCGGTCGGCGTTCGATGGGATAAAGCAACTGCATTTCCATCCGGAGTTTCTATGGCTGCAACTTGGAATCCCGAATTAATTAATAAAGTCGGTGCTGCAATTGGCAGAGAAACCAAAGGCAAAGCAAGACATGTAATTCTTGGTCCGGGTGTAAATATTGTCCGCATGCCGATGAATGGAAGAAACTTTGAATACTTTGGCGAAGATCCATTTTTAGCATCTCGTCTTGCTGTTGAATACATCAAAGGTGTTCAGAAAGAAGGTGTTGCCGCGACTATAAAACATTTCGCTGCAAACAATCAGGAACATGAAAGAATGTTTGTTGATGCATTAGTTAGTGAACGCGCATTAAACGAAATTTATTTCCCCACTTTCAAAGCTGCTGTGCAGCAAGCTGATGTTTTATGTGTGATGAATTCTTACAACAAAGTTAATATGCACTATGCAGCAGAGAATGATTATCTGTTGATTGATAAACTCAAAAAAGAATGGGGCTTCAAAGGTTTGGTTATGAGCGATTGGGGTGCAGTGCATTCAACAATTCCAACTGCAAAAGGTGGAATGGATTTGGAAATGCCTTATGGGGAATTCTTGAATAAAAATACTTTAACTCAACCAATTGAAGATGGAATTATTCCGATTGAAAAAATTGATGATAAAGTTAAAAGAATTTTGACTGTAATTTTTAAGTTGGGTTTATTTGATCAGCCCGAGTGGAAAGAAAAACCTGAATTAGTTAATTCAAAAGAAAACAGAAACATTGCATATCAAACCGCACTTGAATCGATTGTGTTATTAAAAAATGAAAATGATATTCTTCCTTTAAATCAAGAAAAAATAAAAACACTTGCAGTAATTGGACCAAGTGCAGCAAAAGCAAGAACAGGTGGCGGTGGTAGTGCGTTTGTAAATGCAATTGATCCTGTTTCTCCGCTTGATGCATTAAAGAAAAAATACGCTGACAAAATTAAAATTGAATTTACACAAGGTGTTGAATTGGAAGGTGATGCTGAAGGTATTCCCTCTGAATTTTTGTTTACAGATCAATCAATGAAAACAAATGGATTGAATGCTGAATATTTTGATAATAAAAATCTTGAAGGCTCTCCAAAATTAAAACGAGTTGATAAACAAGTTGATTTTCGCTGGGATGATAAAAGTCCTGCAAAAGAAATTGGTGAAGATAATTTTTCCGTTCGATGGACAGGATATTTGAAAGCACCAAAAACGGGAATGTATTCATTAAAAACTTCCGCTGATGATGGAACACGTTTGTATCTCGATGATAAACTTGTAATTAATGATTGGAACGATCATGCAGTTGAAACAAGAAATTACAATGTTGAACTCGAAGAAGGAAAACTTTATAAAATCAAATTAGAATATTATGAAAACGGTGGTGGAGCAGTTGCAATTTTTGCATGGACAATACCGGGTAAAAATGAATATGATGAAGCAGTCAACCTTGCGAAAAAATCTGATATGGTTTTATTGTTTGTTGGAAATTCAGAACAAGTTGAAACCGAAGGAAGAGATCGTGATAATTTAATTTTACCGAGCAATCAGGATGAATTGATTTCGCAAGTTGCCGATGCAAACAAAAATGTTGTTGTTATATTGACAACGGGCGCTCCTGTTATGATGGATAAATGGTTATCAAAAGTAAAATCTGTTGTGCAAATGTGGTTTGCTGGCAGCGAAGGTGGAAATGCGATTACTGATGTATTATTTGGAGATTATAATCCATCAGGAAAATTGCCAGTTACTTTTCCAAAACGTTGGGAAGATTGCTCTGCATTCGGAACTTATAAATCATTTCCTGCAAGAACATATTATTCAGATGATATTTATGTTGGCTATCGTCATTTTGATACAAAAAATATCCAGCCGCTTTTTCCATTTGGTTTTGGATTGAGCTACACAAAATTTGAATACAGCAATTTATCTACTTCATTAAATGGTGATGAAATTGAAATAACTTTTGATATTAAAAATGTTGGCAAGATGAATGGTGAAGAAATCGCGCAGGTTTATGTTAGTCAAAAAAATCCAAAAATTGACAGACCAGCAAAAGAATTAAAAGCATTCAAGAAAGTGAAATTAAATTCTGGCGAAACTAAGAATGTGAAATTGACAATCAATAAAAATTCATTAGCATACTTTGATGCAAAAACACACGACTGGAATTTAGAAAAAGATGAATATGAAATTTTAGTTGGTGCATCTTCGAGAGAGATTAAACTTAGTGCAATTGTTTCTTTAAAGTAAAGATTATAATCTGTTTTTTAATGATTAAAACATTTTAAATAATTCAACATGAAAAAAAGCATATTAATTTTTTTAATTTCAGTAAAAATTTTTGCTCAAACATTTTATGGCGGTTTTAATTTCAACTTGCCATGGAATGATTCAACGACTCAAAATTATTTACCAAAATTTCCAATTGTGAAAATTGAAGATGGGAAATTTATAACCACAGATAATAGTGGAAATTTTATTTACAATGGAAAACCAATTCGTTTTTGGGGAAGTAATTGTGTGGCAAGCGGTGCATTTCCTCAAAAAAATATTGCGGGTTTAATTGCTGGACGAATGAGAAAGTTTGGTATTAATTTAATTCGGTTACATCATATTGATAATGATTGGGGCGGACCAAGTTTGTTAACCGGTGTTGATACTCGTTCCTTAAATCCAACTTATCTTGATTTGCTCGAAAACTTTATTGCACGAATGAAAGAAAATGGAATTTTCATCAATATGAATTTGAATGTTTCAAGAATGTTCAAAGCATTTGATGGTGTTACCTATGCAGATTCTGTAAAAAATTATGGAACAGATTTTTTCAAAGTTGTAACGCTTTTTGATCCCTACTTAATACAACTACAAAAAGAATATGCACAACAATTATTGACTCATGTGAATCCTTACACGGGTAAATCTTTGGTTGATGATCCTGTAATGGCAATGGTTGAAACAAATAATGAAAATTCTCTTTATCGCGCCTGGAGAGATAATATTTTAAAGCCAATAAAAAGTGGTGGAAAATTAATTTATTATCATGTAAAAATGCTTGATAGTTTATGGAATAATTTTCTTCTTAAAAAATATCAAACAAATGAAAACTTAAAAACAAACTGGAATAAAAACATTGTTGCAACTGGAGAAAATGAACAAATTAAAAATGGTGGATTTGAACAAAACAATTTGAAAAATGTCTGGGCTTTGGAACAGCATAATGGTGCCGCAGCTGATACTTCAAGAGATAACACAACATCATTCAAAGGGAATTACAGTGTTAAAATTGTTGTAACAAATGGAACAGGAACCGAATGGCACATTCAATTTAAGCAGCCAACTTTATCATTGAAAAAAGATTCATCATACACAGTAACCTTTGCGGCAAAAAGTGAAGCCCCACATCAAATTAATGTTAGTGTTATGAATGATATTTCTCCATGGAATGGTTATGG
The DNA here is from genome assembly GCA_964625385.1 of uncultured Melioribacter sp. Lineage (GTDB taxonomy): Bacteria > Bacteroidota > Ignavibacteria > Ignavibacteriales > Melioribacteraceae > Stygiobacter. The sequence continues at coordinate 4,839 of CAZVBT010000259.1, forward strand.
CGGTAAGAATTTTACAATAACAAACCAATGGAATGTTTATTCTTTTAGCTTTAAAGCAAACGAAACAAACAATGGTCATGCAAGAGTTACATTTCAACTTGGTAAAGAAAAAGCAATCTATTGGTTTGATGAAGTTAGTGTTGCAAAAGCAAGTGTAAAAGGTTTTCTTGATGATGAAAATCTTGCACTAAAAAATATTAGAAGAATTGATTTTGCAGATTGTGTTGGTTACACTGATGAAAGAGTAAAAGATATGTCGGAATTTTATATCACACTTCAACAAAATTACTTTAAAGATTTTTTTGCTTACTTAAAAAACACATTAAAAGTAAAAGTACCAATTGTTGGAACAAACTGGAATGTAGGTGCTGCAGATTTAGCTTCGATGAATGTTGGTGATTATGTTGATAATCACTCATATTGGGATCATCCACAATTTCCAAAAATACCATGGTCATCAACTGACTGGTTAATCAATAACAAGCCAATGGTTAAAGATGTAAATGGTGGAACAATTCCCGCTTTATTTGCCGCCGTTCAAATGGTAGGAAAACCATATACAATTAGTGAATATAATCATTCATTCCCAAATCAATTTCAATCAGAAGCTGTAAATTTTCTTCTGGGTTATTCATCGTTTCATGGTGCAAATGGTATTATGTTTTTTGACTACAACGGTTCATCAAATTGGACTGATGATAAAATTGAATCATATTTTAGTATTCATCGTAATCCAATTTTTATGGCGCAGTATCCTATAGCTTCTTATGGTTTTAGGAATTTTTTAATTCCGGAGTCAACATCACCAAAAATTGTAAACTATAAAGCTGAAACAATAAACCTTATTCCTAAAAATGATAACAATGATTGGAGCGGTACAGTTTTATTCAATAAAAAAAATGCATTAATAAATTCAATAAAAGTTGGAAGCTACAACGGTAATTCAGATTCAGGATTAAATGAATTACAAAATGCACCAACTTCAGTATTTGTTACTGATAATGAAGCTATAACCTGGGATACAAATCTTGGTGTACTTGCAATTAAAGGAAATAAGTTTGAAAGTGTTACTGGTTATTTCAATAATCTTGCAAATAAAAAAGTTGGTTCAATTTATTTTTATCCAACTGATAAAGAATATTTTGGATCGTTATCAATTTTGGAACTTGATGAAAAGAAAAGTATAATTTCACTTGTAAGTAAAGTTCAAAACACTGGAATGATTTGGAATGGAACAACTACAATAAATAACAATTGGGGAAATAAACCAACTCAAGTTTATCCATTAAAGCTAAAATTAGATTTAAAGATTTATGCCGATTCAATTAAAGTTTATCCATTAGATCAATATGGAAAAGAAAATGAAGCTATTGCTAGAACAATAAAACCATTTGCAATTAATCATTTTATGATTGAACTCGATCAAAATGTTGATAAGACTTTATGGTTTGGAATAAAAAAATTTGGTTCGGCAGCTTCTCCTGTTAACAAAGAAAATGAAACTATTCCAAATAAATTTGAATTGTACCAAAACTATCCAAATCCATTCAACCCAAGCACGACTATAAAATATACAATACCGTCTGTCATCCTTCGACAGTCCCGACAAAGTAAGGATCAGATTGACAATATACAATCAGTAGTTTCGAGCCTGTCTGACGACAAGGCAGGCGAAGCGAAGCAATCTAATTTGAATCAATCAATACAACAAAATGAAATTTATAATGATTTAGTTTATGTAACACTCAAAGTTTACGATATACTCGGAAGAGAAGTTACAACACTTGTAAACGGATACCAAAAACCAGGCGTTTATAATTATCCATTTACAATTAGCAACTATCAATTAACAAGCGGTGTGTATTTTTATAAGTTGCAAGTGGGAGATTATATTGCAGTAAAGAAGATGATGATATTAAAATAACGGTTTGCGTGTTACCGAAATGCTGAAGAATTACACGGACAGGCAGGTAGATTATCAATTCTCAATTATACATTATAAATTTTTAATTTTACATTATTATAGAATATCTTCTCCTTTGCTTGCCGTCCAAATTTTAAACCATTCTTCTTTTGTTAATTTAATGTCTCTTGCTTTAATTGCTTTTTTAATTCTTTCAATTTTTCCGGTGCCTAAAACAATTACAAAATTTGCAGGATGAGATAATAACCACGCTGCAGCTATTGCATCAATTTCAACCTGATATTTATAAGCAAGTTCGAATAAAATATTCCGCACACGATTTGCTTTCTCGCTGTTTTCATAGAATATTCTTCCACCGGCAAATGGCGACCATGCCATTGGTTGAATTCTTTTTTCCTGAAGAAAATATATGTTGTTGTTATCAAAATGTTCAGTGCATAAAACAGATGCTTCTATTTGATTTGTAACTAATGGAAAATCTAATCGTGATTGAATTAAATTAAATTGATCCTGCAAAAAGTTTGAAACACCAAAGTTCAAAACTTTCCCATCTTTTTTTAGTTGATAAAATGCCTCGGCTATTTCATCGGCATTCATTAATGGATCTGGACGATGAATAAGTAAAATATCTAAATAATCTGTTGAAAGATTTTTTAATGAATTTTCTGCGGATTTAATTATATGCTCTTTTGAAGTATCATAAATGTGCATTGTGTATTCGGGAAATTTTGGAGCTGGAAATTTTATTCCACATTTTGTAATTAACTGAATTTTATGACGAACTGTGGGTTCTAGTTTTAATGCTTCACCAAAAATTTCCTCGCATGTAAATTTGCCGTAAATATCTGCGTGGTCAATTGTTGTAATTCCTAAATCAATTGACTGTTTTACAAAATCAAGTATTTGTTGTGGAGTGTAATTCCATTCTTTTGCTCTCCAGAATCCAAGTGCAAATTGTGACATTATATTTTTCATATATATAAAAAAAATTTTTATTGATGATTTTAAATATACTCATTAGATTGAATTAGAATAAAAATAGTTCTTCTATGAAATTAAAAATATTTATAACAGTTCTGTTGTTGAGTTTTAATTTTTATGCTCAAAATATCAGAGGTATTCGTGATAGTATTGGTTTTTGCTGGAATGCAGAAGAGATGAACAGGTTTATAAACTTCCTCGATTTAAATAATGAAAATGAAAATTTTACATCACAAAATTTAATTGCTGCAATTTCAGTTCATGATGATTATTTATATGCTGGAAAAATTTATTATCCACTTTACAAATTAATTAAATCAAAAGAAGTTGTAATATTTGGAGTAACACATGGCTCGGTTCGCAAAGAACTTGGTGAGTTAAAAAATATTTTAATTCTCGATGAATTTGACGAATGGAAAGGTGTTTATTCAAATGTTAAAATTTCTGCATTGAGAGAAAAAATAAAATCAAAACTTTCCAAAGATAATTTTATAGTTAGCAATAAAGCTCATTCTATAGAACATTCAATTGAAGCTTTAATTCCGTTTTTACAATATTATAATCGTGAAGTTAAAATTACACCAATTATGATTTCACAAATGTCAATTGAAAAAATGAAAGAAACATCAAATCAATTAGCAAAAATTATTTATGAATATATTAATGAAAATAATTTTCAACCCGGAAAAGATATTTTCTTTTTAATCTCAAACGATGCAAATCATTACGGAGAAGATTTTAAAAATTCGCCTTATGGATTAGATTTAAATGCACACAGAATTGCAACCGATGAAGATAAAAGAATTATTAACGAGAATTTAAATTGTGAAATCAATAAAACATCAATTGAAAAATTATATGAAGAAATAATTCCTGATAATTCAAAAAAAGTTTTTCCGCTATGGTGCGGAAGATATCCAATTACTTTTGGGTTATTAACAATTAATAAACTTTTTAATCATTTTTATTCGAAAAATATTTATGGTAAACTTTTCAAATATTCAGATACTTTAAAAGAAAAAGTACTTCCTTTCAATGATACATCAATGGGCTTAACAGCAATCTTTTCTCCTAAGCATTGGTGTGGATGGTTCACACTTGGTATTTATCAAAATTAAAAGAGGTAAACATGAATTCAACAAAAGAAAATAATGGATTCAAAAAAGAGCTTGGACTTTTTGATGCAACAATGATTGTTATCGGCTCAATGATTGGTTCAGGAATTTTTATTGTAAGTGCAGATATTGCAAGAACAGTTGGTTCAAGTGGTTATTTAATTTTAGTTTGGGTAATTACAGGAATTATAACTTTAGTTGGTGCATTAAGTTATGGCGAACTTGCTTCAATGATGCCTTATGCAGGTGGGCAATATGTTTACTTAAAAGAATCTTACAATTCTTTTGTTGCTTTTCTTTATGGTTGGACAATGTTTCTTGTTATTCAAACTGGAACAATTGCAGCTGTTGCAGTTGCTTTTGCAAAATATACCGCTGTTCTAATTCCCTGGTTCAGTGGAAATAATATTTTATTGAATTTATTTGGCTTGAAAATTTCATCCGGACAAATTTTAGCAATTGCAAGTGTATTACTTTTAACATACATAAATGTTAATGGCGTAAAAGAAGGTAAATTAGTTCAAAATATTTTTTCAGTTGCAAAAACAATTGCGTTAATTGGATTAATTTTACTGGGATTGATTATAGGTTCCAATGCAAATGTAATTCAACAAAATTTTTTTGATATGTGGAGTGCAAGTACAGTTCATTTAAAGGATGGATTAATAGATTTCATTGAACCACTAACAGGATTTGCAATTATTGCTGCAATTGGAATGGCAATGGTAGGTTCACTTTTCTCTAGTGTTGCATGGGAAAATATTACTTTTATTGCTGCTGAAGTTAAAGAACCCAAAAAAATTATTCCATGGAGTTTATTTTTAGGAACACTAATAGTTACAATCTTATATGTACTTGCAAATGTATCATATCTATTTGTTTTACCATTAAAAGGAGATCCGTCGGCAAAAGATATAGCCGGAATGGGAATTCAATTTGCAGCAGAAGATAGAGTTGGAACTGCAGCAGCTCATTTTATTTTTGGAGATGTTGCAGTAATTATTATGGCAATATTAATTATGATTTCTACTTTTGGTTGTAACAATGGATTAATACTTGCTGGTGCTCGTGTTTTTTATGCAATGTCTAAAGATAAATTATTTTTCAAATTTGCAGGTGAGTTAAATAATAGATTTGTCCCTGCTAAGGCTTTGTGGTTTCAGGCATTGTGGACAAGTTTATTATGTCTTTCCGGCTCTTATGGTCAATTATTAGATTACGTTGTAGCAACAGTTTTGATTTTTTATATTCTAACTATTATCGGAATTTTTATTTTACGAAAGAAAAAACCAAATGTAGAAAGACCCTATAAAGTTTTTGCATATCCAATACTTCCACTAACATATATTATATTAGCTGCAGCAGTAACAATTATACTTTTAATTTATAAACCAAATTATACCTGGCCCGGATTAATAATAGTTGCGTTGGGAATTCCGGTTTATATGATATGGGGAAGAAAATTAAATAGCTGAGATTTCTGAAAAATTTTTCAGCAATTAAAAAAATTTTTGAAGAGAGGTGTGAACAGTTTGCAGCTTGGCGATGTGGCGGATTTTAGCACAAAAGTTCAATAGAATTCCTAAAGTTGAACCTTGCACAAATGTTTCATAAAAGCACTTCAGCCGCCATATTGCCAAACCGATGTTAGCGGTAGTGCGTCTTGTTTTTATTTTATATTATCTTGAATTTCAATAAAAATTGAATATTGTATTTAAACCTTTTGTTAGAAAAAAACAAATGCCAATTATTAATAGATTTATTAAAGCTCTAAAAATCCATTTCCGATTTGATAAGTCGTAGTTAATTTCTTTTGAAATCACAACGCACATTCCCATTAAAAGAAACCAAACTGCAAAAAAAGTGAAATTTCACCTCTTATTAAAGTCGTTACTAAATCGTGAATGAGTCCACAAAAAACAAATGTCAACACTAAAGAAAATCTAGTTGGAAATATTTTTTTTAACGGTCGAAATACGTTTGTTCCCAAATAATAGCCGAAAATCGGGTTCCAGAAATTCCAAAAAGTTGAAAAATTATTTGCACCAAGCGACCTTTCTAAATTATTACGAAGCGAGTTAGGGTGTCCGAAAGGAACGCCATTTCTCTTCTTTATATATTCGGATAATTTCATTTAGTGTTATTCTCTTCGGGTTTTAAATTGATTGTTTCTTGGCATTCGTCAAATTGATGACTTCACTTTGTGTTTTTTATTACCTGAGTTTCTGTCGCATTACCGCTAACAAAATTCTTTATGCAATCCCGAAAAATCGGGACAAGTTATTGCGTATATCCTTTTTAAAATGAAAATTTGTTGCGTTATAGCCTAAAAATATCAATTATTATGAATAATATTTTCATTAATAATGAAAAAATCAGAACTCATAGACAAATATTCTAAACTATTACACATTAAAAATTATTCTGTTAAAACAGAGAAATCTTACTAGCACCATCTTAATCTTTTCATTGATTTTATAAGTTCCAATAAGATTAAAGATATAGATCAAAATCTACTGCTAAATTATTTCAATTATCTCAAACAAACAAAAAATTTCTCTTGCTCTTCAATGAAACAATCGCTCGCTTCAGTTCGGTTTCTTTTTCTTAATGTGCTTAGAAAAGAAGTTGATTTTGATTTCTTTATTAAAATAAAAAACCAAACAGTCTTCCTAACATTCTAACTCCGGAAGAAGTTAAAAACATTATATATTCCATAACAAACCTAAAACATAGTACGATAATTTCAACTATCTATTCCTGTGGTTTAAGAATTTCCGAAGCAGTGAATCTTAAAATAGAGGATATTAACTCAAAAGCAATGACAGTCAAAATTGTTAATGCAAAAGGAAAAAAAGATAGAATTGTGATGCTGTCAGAAAATCTCCTTGAACTTTTAAGGGAATATTTCAAAGAATACAGGCCAAAGATTTATTTATTTGAAGGACAGTTTGGAGAAAAATATTCTGCAAGAAGTATTCAGCAGATTTTCGACAATGCTGTAAAGAAAGTAAAGATAAAGAAAAAGGTTAGTGTCCATACTTTGCGTCATAGTTTTGCTTCACACTTACTTGATAGTGGAACTAATATAAGATTCATTCAGAAACTGCTTGGGCACAAACATTTGTCAACAACACAAATTTATACACACATCAATCCAACATCAGTAAAGAAAATCAAAAGTCTGTTTGATAGTATCTGATAAAAAAGCTGCATTAATTTATCATTCTAAATTTACAGAATTAAATTAAATATAGAACACATTTTTGTATAACAAGATTTTTATCAAAAAAATTATGAGTTATATTCATCAAAAAAAAAATTAAAATTATTTATCAAACGTAAATTAATTCATCATTAAAAAATTGTTTGATAATGATTAAAAATTTTTTATTTTGTGGTGTGTTAGTTCAAATTATTTGAACTCAATCAAACCTCGAAAAGGCAAATAAAAATTATGAAGTGGACAAAAAAAATCTGTTCCAAATTTTCCATTCTTTTTGTCCTTTTAACTCTTACTAACTTAAACGCTAAAGGAAATTTTAATAAAAATGAAATTTTAGCATCCGTTGGCAAAAAAAACATCACCGTTGGCCAATTTTTAACACGTTATTCGGATTATATTTTTTCTTCAGGCATAAAAGATAATATTGTAACCCGCCGTTCAATTCTAAACAACATGATAAATGAAATTCTTCTTTACGATTATGATAATAATTCAAATATTTTTAACAATCCTGAATATAAACGTGAATTAGAATGGGCTCGCAAACAAACAATCCTTGCTTTCTTAAAAGATCAAGAAATTTATGCAAAACTAACTGCAACTGATGCTGAATTAAGAGATGCTTTTTTCAAAACTAATATGAAAATTTCTGCACGTCATCTTTTTGCAGAAACTGAAGAAGAAGCTGAAAATTTATATCAACTTTTGCAAACGGGTGCAGATTTCAATCAACTTGCAAAACAGGTTTTTACAGATTCAACTTTACAAAACAATGGTGGCTATTTAGGGTTTTTTACTTGGGGAGATATGGATCCCGCTTTTGAAGATGCTGCATTTAATATGAAAGAAGGTGAAATTTCGAAACCTATTAAAACTAATTTTGGTTATAGCATTATTAAAATAGAAAAGAAAGTTGCTAATCCAATTATAACTGAGGATGAATTCTTAAGAAAGAAAAAACATGTTGAAAGAATTGTTAAAATGAGAAAAATGAGCTATGCAGAAGAAAAATTCCTTAACAAAGTTTTTGATACAAATAAACTAAAAATTAATGATGGTGCAATTAACTTCATTTTTGAAAACCTATCATTAGTTAACCAAATTGAAAAAAAACAATCTTCTAAATTTCCATACGTGGTAAAGTATGGGAATAAAAATTATTCATTGACTGAAATACAACAAAGAATAAACGAACTGCCTGCTTTTCATAAAAGAAAAATTACCTCGCAAGAAAAATTAAAAGCAATTGTAAAAGGATTCGTTTTACAGGATCTTCTATATTCAATAGCAATTAAAAAACATTACGATAAAAATCCTCAAGTTGAAAAAGTAATTTCTGATTATAACAATAATATTTTTCTTCGTTATAAAAGAGAAGAAATAACGAACGCCAAAATTTTCCCTGATAGTTTGATCTACAAATTTTATACGGATAATCCTCAATACTTTATGAATGAAAATCAAATTAACATTCAAGAGATAATTGTTAATAAAAAAGAATTAGCTGATAGTTTGTTAAATGAAATAAATAATGGTAATGATTTTGGTTTATTGGCAAAAAAATTTTCATTGCGCGATTGGTCTGCAAAAAATAATGGTATTATTGGTCTATCTGAAATATCAAAATTTAGTGGATTAAAAGACACGCTTTGGAAAAGTGAAGTCGAAACTATTTTAGGACCAATAAAAATTCAGCAAATGTTTGGTATCTTTAAAGTATTAGAAAAGAAAAATGCTGAAGTTAAAAAGTTTGAAGAAGTTAAAAATTTAGCAGATAGATTATTAAAAAAAGAAAAATCCAAAGCAATAATGGAAGAATATATTGATAAACTTCGTAAAAAAACTTCTTTTGTTTGGGATGAAAAACTATTAGGTTCTTTGGACTTACCAAAGAACTAATTTTTATGAAACAATGGAGCGCACTATGAAAAAAATCATTACGAAACTAATTTTATTGATTGCTGTGCCAACATTAGTTTTTGCTGGAACAACAGGAAAACTGACTGGTAAAGTAATTGATAAAAAAACAGGTGAGCCGTTGCCTTTTGTTAATGTTGTTATTGAAGGAACTTCTTTGGGTGCAGCGACAGACCTTGACGGAAAATACACTATACTTAATATTCCTCCCGGTAAGTATAATGTAAAATATCAATACGTTGGTTATCAAACTATAGTTATTCAGAATGTACAAATTTCAATCGACTTGACAACAACACAAGATGTTGTTTTGGAAGAAACTGCTGTTGAAATGCAGGCAATTGTTGTTGAAGGCAAAGCAGAAAAAATTCAAAAAGATATTACATCAAGTCAAGCAAGAGTAACATCAGAAGAAATTAAAAATTTACCAGTAGCTGAATTATCTGATGTTCTTCAACTTCAAGCTGGCGTAACAAAAGGAGCTGGTGGTGAATTTCACATTCGGGGTGGCCGCTCTTCTGAAATTGCTTATTGGGTTAATGGTATTTCAATTACGGATGCATTCGATAATAGCCGCGGAATTGAAATTGATAATTCAAGTGTTCAAGAATTGCAAGTTATTAGTGGAACATTCAATGCTGAATATGGACAAGCACTTTCTGGTATTGTAAATACAGTTACAAAAGAAGGTAGTCAAATTCTCAAAGGTGATATAAAAGTATATGGAGGTGATTATGCAAGCAATTTTAATGACTACTTTGTTGGTATTGATAAATTTAATCCAATTGCTAATTACAATATTCAAGGTAGTTTAAGCGGGCCAATTCCTTTCACTAATAATAAGATTACTTTCTTTACTAACTTACGTTATGTTTATGATGATGGTTATCTCTATGGATATAAAAAATTTAATACAGATGGAACACCAGCTGATGGAAAATTAACTCCTATGAATTGGAACAAAAGATTAATTGGGCAAGGAAATTTAGCATGGATGGCAAGCGGTTCAATTAAACTTAATGCAGAAATTTTATTCTCAGACGAAAAATTCAAAGATTATAATCATTTCTTTAAATGGAATCCCGATGGCGACGTTAATAAATTTGCAAATAGTTACAATGCAACACTCACTCTAACTCATACACTTTCAAGCAAAACATTTTATACTTTGAAAGTTTCAGATTTCTTTAAAGATTTCAGAGAATATTTGTACGAAGATCCTTACGATCCGCGTTATATGCATCCCGACTCATTAAGAACTGTTGGATATGCTTTTGTTACAAAAGGAACTAATCTTCATCGTTTTTATAGAAAGACAAATACATTAATAGGTAAAATAGATTTTACAAGTCAGATATCAGAAAATCATTTAATTAAATTTGGTGTTGAAGGTAGAACTCATAAACTATCTTTTGATGATTATAATCTTGAACCATTAAGAATTAATGGCGTTCCTGTTGAACCATTTAAACCTTCAATACCAGAAGAAAATACTCCTAACAGAACTAAATATGATTCCGACCCAATTGAATTTTCAGCTTATATACAAGATAAAATTGAATATCAAAGTGTAATAATAAACATTGGCTTGCGATTAGATTATTTTAACTCAAACGGAAATATTTTAGTTGATCCAACAGATCCAAACATTTATTTACCATTAAGAACTGAATTGGCTAATCTTCCAATTTCAGAAAGAGAACAATATTTTTACAAAAAAGCTGATCCAAAATGGTCAATTGGTCCTCGCTTTGGTATTGCATATCCAATAAGTGATCAAGGTGTATTACATTTTTCTTATGGACAATTTTTACAAATTCCATCATTTCAATATTTATTTAATCGTGGTCCATTCTTAGTTCCAAATACTGGTAGTGGATATGGCCCTTACGGAAATCCAGATTTAAAACCACAACAAACAGTTATGTATGAAATTGGATTTAAACAACAATTTTTCGAAGATTTTTCTTTAGATGTAACAGGATTTTATCGTGATATTAGAAACTGGATTACTGCTGGTCCTCTTATTACAACACGCAATTTAGTTTCATACTCTACTTTTATTAATAAAGATTATTCAAACGTTAAAGGTATTACCTTTAATTTAAATAAGAGATTCACTAATCATTATTCAATTGATTTGAATTATACTTATCAAGTTGCTGAAGGCAGCAATTCAAATCCTGAAGATGAATTTTTTGCTCAACTCGGAAATAACGAACCAACTTTATATCTAATTCCATTAGATTGGGATCAAAGACATTTGCTAAATCTTTCTATGTTTGTTGGTGATGTTGATTGGGGTGTTTCAACAATTGCTCGTTATGGAACAGGATTGCCATATACACCATCAATAACACAATTTACAGCAGATCGTGGTATAACTTCTGGATTACAAAGAAATAGTAGAAGAAGACCAACTCAATTTTCAATCGATTTAAGAATGCACAAAACATTAAATGTATTTGGATTAAATGTTACAACATTTTTGCGCGTATTTAATTTACTTGACAATAAAATTGCAGTAAATGTTTTTGGTGATACAGGTAAACCAGATTATACAACTGAAGGAAAAAACATTGGTCCTGATCCCAAAAGACCAAATACAGTTGAAGAATACTTGCGTTATCCATGGAATTATGGTGAACCAAGAAGAGTAGAATTTGGATTTGAATTTTCATTCTAACAAAGTTTAACAGGAGAAAAAATAAATGACTAAAGTATTAAAACTATTATTTGTGTTACTCATATCGCTGCTGATGACAGCAAATATTGATGCACAATACAAACCCGGAAAAGAAAGAGGTGACCCAGCAAAACGCGCCAAAGGACAAATGGAAGGTAATAAAATTAGAACAACAGTTTTTAATTTTGGTATGTCTGGCCGCGAAGGAGGTCAATATCCAATTTCAGTTCAAACACCTTATGAATGGCCAAAGAATACAGGGCATGTTTATTTAGCTATGCTAGGTATTTTTGTTGGCGGCGAAGTAATTGATAACAACGGTGAATTACAAAGAATAATTGACGTTTATAATTTCAGACAATCTCCGGAAGGTAAAACATGGAATTTTGAACCTGTTCCCGGTTACAGCAAACCAAATCCAAAAACAAAGGAAAATCAAGTTGCAACAAGTGTCGATCCCGATACATGGCCTGATAGCTGGCCAGATAGAATGAATGATGAAATTGATCCGGGTTGGAAAGGTGCATGGAATGGTTACTTTGGTAAAAATATTTTTAATGCAGATCAAGAAATGTTCTATCGCGCCTCCGATGATAAATATTCCCGCTACGTAAATTATTTTCCTGATGAAACAGATTTAACCAGAAAAGGTTTAGGAATTTTAATGGATGTGCGTGCATTGGCTTGGTCTCAGGTTCTTGTTGAAGATGCGCTTTACTTTTTACATTACATTAAAAATGATGGAACAAAAGACATTAAAAAAGTTGGTGTTACTTTATGGTATGCAGATTTTGTTGGTGGTGATGGAGATTCACAAGATGATATTTCTGAATTTGATTTGATCCAAGATATTGCTTGGTCGCGCGATAACGACCATAAAGCTCCAAACTTTGGTAGCGATCCTGTTGGAATGGTTGCTGTTACTTTCCTTGAAACGCCTGGAAATGCAGTTGACAGAATTGATAATGATGGCGATAGCCCCGAACTAAATAACATTATTTCACCAGATATGATTGTTGGTGAAATACCTGATAATCAAATTGATGATAATGGTAATGGATTGATTGATGAAAATGAAACTCATATTCCTTTCGGAACACAAGTTGGTGTAACTTATGCAGATGGAATTGCTCAGCCGGTTTCAACAGAATTTTTATCAAAACATCCTCGTTTTAAAGTTGAAAAAAATTCTCCCGTTGTTACACAACAAATGGTTGATCAGGCCTCAGCACCAACAAACAAATGGAATATTTGGCCGCCGCTCGATGCTTTTCAAAAAGGTCAAATTCATTTAATAAAAGTTTCTTCTGATAAACTTGGATTGCCTTTCAAAGATAGAATTGATAACGATGATGATGGCGAAGAAAAAAGTCCCGTAATCACACAGCAAATGATAACAGAAGCTGCTAAAGATGCACCATATTATCGTTACAGAGTAAATGATAAAGTTGTTTTATATAATGTTGTTGCTTCAACTCTTGGTAAAAAATATGCAGATGGAATTGATAACGATAACAACGGTGCAATAGATGAAGGTATTGATGATGGAATTGATGTCTTAATTGATGAAGCTCGTGATGATGGTATTGATAACGATTATGATTGGGATCCAATACGTGATGATGTTGGTTTGGATGGAGTCGCAGATACCGGCGATCCTGGAGAAAATGATGGTAAACCAACAAGTGGCGCAAGATTTGGATTACCTGGTGAACCAAAAATTGACGTAACTGATGTTTCTGAAACAGATCAAATTGGTATTACAAATGCTGATTACGTTCCTGCCGGTGGATTAAATATAAACAGCGATGCACAAATGTGGTTCGATTTTATGATTCCCGGAAAATTTTACGATCCAAAAGAAGTCGTAGCTGGTGAATATGATTTATTTGTTTCTTCAGGATTGTTCCCATTAAAATCAGGTCAAACAGAACCAATTTCAATTGCAGTCTTATTTTCAAATGGTCCTGTTCCTGATCCGAATGGAGAATATCGTAAAAATGAAATTTTAAGAAAAAGAAATCGTGCACAGGAAACTTATAATAATGATTATAGATTTGCTAACGCACCGATTGCTCCAAATGTAACAGCAATTGCAGGTAATAACAGAGTAACTTTGTACTGGGATGATATAGCTGAAAGCACTTTCGATCAATATATTGATGCAATTGGTGGTAATGGAAGAGATTTTGAAGGATATAAAATTTACCGCGCTTCTGATCCTGCATTTCAAGATGCTGAAAAAATTACAAATGGCTATGGCAATTTGCAATTTAAAACTCCTATTGCTCAATTTGATTTAGTAGATGGTATTAAAGGTTTTGATCCTGTTGGAATTGATGGTGTTAAATATTTCTTAGGTAATGATACAGGAATTAAGCATACATTTGTTGATACAACAGTTCAAAATGGATTTACCTATTACTATGCAGTTGTTGCTTACGACTTTGGTTATCCTGTTGGAGAAATAGCTCCGTCGGAATCACCAATTCGTATTTCATTGCAAGCAGATGGTTCAGTTAAACTTGGTCAAAATGTAGTTCGTGTAAAACCAGAAGCACCTGCTGCTGGCTATGTTCCACCAACTTTAGGAAAAATACAATTAAAACAAGGCACAACTTCTGGTACTGTTAGTTATGAAATAATTGACATTAACAAAATTAAAGAAGGGCATGTTTATCATATAACTTTTGAAGATACAATTAAACCTTCAAAACGATTAGGACAACCAGACACATTAACAACCAAAAATTGGTCGTTGCGTGATTCAACTGCAGGCGTTACTTTGATTAACAAAAGCAGAAATCTTGCTACAGATTTCGAACAACCATTAACAGATGGATTCAGATTAAAATTTGTTAATGAAAAAAGAGTAGAATTAGATAGAACTGTTTCTGTTTGGAACGATCCTAAAATTGTAGATTACCGTTTTGAAAAATTCCAGGCAACAGGTGGATTTATAGGTGAAGAAAGACCAAATGATTACAGAATTGAATTTGGCGATGTTGGAATTGGAACATCAACGGAATTAAAACTTGGTGCTAACACTTTCCCATCAAAGAAAACAAACTTTAAAGTATTTAATTTAAGTACAAACAAATATATTGATTTTGCTTTCATAGAAATTGATGGCAATGATGGAGTATTGAGTACAACTGGTGCAATAAGAGATAGAATAATTTTCTTAGAACCAGATAAAACAGGAAAGTTAGTTTATACATGGTGGTTCTATTTGTATGATACACCAAGTCAAACATTAGGAACACGGTTACCAAAAGCTGGAGATAAAATAGAATTAAAATTAAAAAAACCATTCTTATCATCTGATATATTCCGTTTTGTTGCTAATAGCGGAAAGATAGATTTAGAACTTGCAAAACAAGAACTTGAAAAAGTTAAAGTTGTTCCAAATCCTTATGTTGCTTCTGCAATGTGGGAACCAAAAAATCCATATTCAAGTGGACGCGGTCCTCGTTCGTTACATTTTACTCATTTACCAAATAAATGTACTATAAGAATATTCACAATAAACGGAGAACTTGTTGATGTTATTGAACATGATAGTCCATTAAGTAATGGTACTGCAGAATGGAAAATGTTGACAAAAGATAATTTAAATGTAGCTTATGGTGTTTATGTTTATCACATAGAAGCTCCGGGTATTGGAGAAAAAATTGGCAAGTTTGCAATAATTAAATAAAGATGAACGAGATAAAAGGAATTTAATTATGATAAATAAAAAATTAATAATGACTTTGTTATTGGCTGCTTTTATAATTCAGCCAATCCTTGCACAAACAGTTACTAAAACTGGTACTACGGCTGCAAAATTTTTAAGTATTGGAGTTGGTGCAAGAGCAAATGCAATGGGCGGTGCTTATAGTTCAATTGCAAATGATGTTTCAGCCATCTATTGGAATCCTGCAGGCATTGCGAGTATAAATGAAACCCAAACATTGTTTACATATACTAAAATGTTCGCTGATATAAATGTTAATTATTTTGGTTTTGTAATTCCTGCCGGCGATTATGGTACATTTGGTGCAAGTGTTACAGCGTTAAATGTTGGAGATATGGATGTAACTACTGAATTTTTGCCCGAAGGAACCGGTGAAAAATTTTCTGCTGGTAGTTATGCTTTCACTTTATCTTATGCAAAATTTATTACTGAAAATTTTGCAGTTGGTGCAAATGTTAAATACATAAGGGAATCAATTTATAATTCAAATGCATCTGGTGTTGCTTTTGATATTGGAACAATTTTTACAACTCCATTTTATGGAATAAAATTCGCATCAAGCATTTCAAATTATGGATCAAAAATGCAAATGTCCGGCGATGATTTATTAGTTCGCCACGATCCTGATCCACAACGTGCAGGTAACAATCAAACAATAGATGCTTATTACAAAACAGATGAATTTGAATTACCATTAAGATTACAAATTGGAATTTCGCGCGATTTTAAAATTCTTGACGAGCATCGTTTAACTTTAGCAATTGATGCAACACATCCAAATGATAATAATCAATGGGTAAATGTTGGCGGTGAAATTTCTTTGTTTAATGATCTGCTTTCATTAAGAGGCGGGTATAAAACTTTATTCTTAAAAGATACCCAGGAAGGCTTAACTCTTGGTGCAGGAATTAAATATGACGGATTAGGATTTTTCAAAATAGCAGTTGATTACTCTTATCAACAATTAAAATTTTTAGATAACATGCACAGCTTTTCAATAATGCTGGGCTTTTAATTTAAGGTGAAAATGATAATTTCCACCACAATAAAAAACAAAACTAACAACTAATTAAATGGAGGCATTATGAAAAAAACTCTATTATTTTTTTCTATTTTGCTATTAGTCTCCTTTACGTTTGTATCTGCACAAAAAAAGAAACTAACTTTCAATGCAGATATGCGTATCGAAGCACTAAAAGGAACATTTGATCCTACAAAGGATGTAGTAACTGTTCCGGGTGGTTTTAATAACTGGCTTAATGAACCACCAGCAAATACTACAAAAATCATGAAAGATGATGATAAAGATAATATCTTTACATTGTCTTACGATGTTGATCCTGGAACTTATGATTACAAGTTCAATATCGGAACCGGTTGGGATGGAAAAGATGAACCGGGCGATAACAGCAAAGTTACTGTTGGAAATTCTGATGTAACTGTTACAAGATTCTTCAAAGGTGCAGCTTACACAAAAATTCCTACTGAAGTAACTTTTAATGTTGATATGTCTTTACCTATCAAAACTGGTTTTAATCCTGCATCTGGAAAAGTTTATGTAGCTGGTAACTTTACAGATTGGGGCAGTGGTGCAGTTGAAATGACTGACCCTGATGGAGATAAAGTTTACACTGTAAAAGTTTCAAAAACATCTGCCGGAGCAGACATTAAAAGTGGTGATCTTTTAATTTACAAATTTATCTATAGTGTTAATACACCAAGCAATGGAACATGGGAATCAATCAACGAAGGAACAGATTACTTCGGTGGTGATAAAAACAGAATTTATGGTGTTGTTGACGGCACAAATACAATTACACGTTTCTGGAATAACAAGAATCCAAATGTTGAAATTAAAGATGGCGTTATTTCATTTTCTGTTGATATGAGTGTTCTAGAAAGATTGAAAGTTTATGATCCTGCTAATGATGTTCTTCAAGTTAGAGGTGGATTTAATGGTTGGAGCGATTCTGATAAAGAGCGTTCTATAATGCTTCAGGATTTCTTAAGACCAACTAACTGGTTTTTGCTTGTTCAATTTCTGAAAACAGAAGTACCATCAACACAAGAGTATAAATATTATGTTGTATTAAAAGACAAGGGAATTTGGACTGATGGTTGGGAAAGACCTTTATCAATGGGTGGTGGAAATAGAACTGTTACATTCAAAGGTTTGCCAAACCAGGAAGAACCGAAAGCATATTATGATGATGTTCATCCAGCATTCTTTATTCCTGAAGGTGCTTCTGTAAGCATTAAATTCCGTGTTGATATGAAAGATGCATTTGATCCTGCAAAAGTTGCTATACCAATGAAAGCAGAAGACAAACTTTATTGGATTGCTGAACAACCTTTATTTGCAAGAATTATGGGTTGGGTTGATAAAGATGAAATGACGGAATTTGAAATGAAAGATCCTGATGGTGATAAAATTTATGAAGGAACTTTGACTGTTAAAGGTCCGGCATTCAACGCATTTGAATATCGTTATGGAATTCAAAGAGCAGCTGATAAATCCTGGAAAATTGAAGAGGCTGGTTTTGGTAAAAATGCTTATCGTGTAAGATATATTCCTCAAACAGGACCAAGTAAATTTACACAACCTTATACTGCCCCACTTGATAAATGGACAGATAAAGCTGACAAATCTGATCAAGTTGAAAGTTGGCCTGCTGGTTTAAGTGATATTCGTGATCTTGAAAATGGATTGCCAATGAATTACTCACTTGAACAAAATTATCCAAATCCATTCAACCCAACAACAACAATTAGATTTGCTATTCCAAAAGATGAAATGGTAAGTTTGAAAGTGTTTAACGTATTAGGTCAAGAGGTATCAACATTAGTTAATCAAAACTTGAAAGCTGGTTCTTACGCTTTTGATTTTGATGCAAGCAAATTAACAAGTGGTGTTTACTTCTACACTATTCAAGCAGGTAAATTTAACGAAACAAGAAAAATGTTACTCTTGAAATAAAGTTTGTAACATTTAAAATAAAAATGTCAGTCTTATTTTTTATAGGACTGACATTTTTTTATTTAAAGAAAAATGAATTTGATTTAAGATCTTATTATGCTTTTCCCGCGCTTCCTAAAACATTAATGATTTTATGTTTGTAAAGTTCTTTTAATGCATCACGAGCAGGACCTAAATATTTACGTGGATCAAATTCAGCCGGATTTTCGGTAAATACTTTTCTGATTGCAGCAGTCATTGCTAAACGGCCATCAGAATCAATGTTTACTTTGCAAACAGCAGAAGCAGCAGCTCGTCTTAATTGTTCTTCAGGAATTCCAACAGCATCTTTTAGTTTTCCACCATTAGCATTAATTATTTTAACTAATTCAGCTGGAACAGAGGAAGCACCATGCAAAACAATTGGAAAACCGGGAATTCTTTTTTCGATTTCTTCCAGAATATCAAAGCGTAAAGGTGGTGGAATTAAAATTCCATCTTCATTTCTTGTACATTGTTCGGGTGTAAATTTATTTGCACCGTGTGATGTACCAATTGAAATTGCTAATGAATCAACACCAGTTTTTTTGACAAAGTCTTCAACTTCTTCTGGTTTTGTATAATGAGAAACTTCGCTTGATACTTCATCTTCAATTCCTGCTAAAACACCAAGTTCACCTTCAACAGTTACATCATATTTATGTGCATATTCAACTACTTGTGCAGTTAATTCAACATTTTTTTCATAAGGATGATGAGAACCATCAATCATAACAGAAGAGAAACCAGATTCAACGCATGATTTGCAAAGTTCGAAAGTGTCGCCATGATCAAGATGAAGAACTATCGGAATGTCATAGCCTAATTCGTGTGCATAATCTACTGCACCTTTGGCTAAGTGTTTTAGTAATGTTTGGTTAGCATATTTTCTTGCACCACTTGAAACTTGTAAAATTACAGGAGATTTTGTTTCGACGCATGCACCTATAATTGCTTGAAGCTGTTCGAGATTATTAAAATTAAAAGCTGGAATTGCATATCCACCTTTAACTGCTTTTGAAAAAAGCTCTTTTGAGTTTACTAACCCAAGTTCTTTGTAGCTTAACATATTTCACCTTTCATTAATTAAAGAAATTCATAATTTGCATCTGTATTATAAAAAAAATATTAACCCTATTCAAAATTCGATGTGTTAAATTTTATTTTAAAAAACTCTGATATGAAAATCGGTAAGAAATTTAATTTCCTGATTTAGCATTTCAACTTTTAGAGGAAGTT
This sequence comes from uncultured Melioribacter sp., assembly GCA_964625385.1. Classification (GTDB taxonomy): domain Bacteria; phylum Bacteroidota; class Ignavibacteria; order Ignavibacteriales; family Melioribacteraceae; genus Stygiobacter. Next base: position 24,661 of record CAZVBT010000259.1, read on the forward strand.
TACCAATAAACTCGCCATCTGCTTCGATAAAACAATCCTCTGAGGATTCCACTATAACTTTTTTTGCATTGAAGTAATTTATCATTGGATGATCAATTTTTTCACATTTTCTTAAATTGAAAAAATTCTTCAAGTAATCATAAATAGATACTTCACCAACAAGTGTAACTGAAATTTTTCCATCGTTAACTTTTGCATGTGGCGCAATTCCTAAACCACTTCCAAAATATTTTGCGTTAGCAAATGTAACTAGTAGTGCATTTCCTTCGTAATAATCTTCTTCGGTTGTTAAACGTATTTTTTTCTTTTTATAATTTAGAAATGATTTTATTGTTGCCAGAAAGAAAGAAATATTCGGTCCATATTTCTTGTTGCCTTCATTTACTTTTTTAGCCACTTCGGCATCTAAACCAACACCCGCAATATTTATGAAATAAGTAATATCATCTTTTTCGTCAAAATTTTTGTGCTCTATTTTTCCAACATCGATTTCCAGATATTTATTTTCAATTATTAAATTATTTAAATCAGAAATTTTTCGTGATAGTTTTAATGTTCTTGCAAAATCATTTCCACTACCTAATGGTAATAATCCAACAATTAAAGTTTCTCTTTCAGGTTTCGGAACTTTCATAATTCCATTTATTACTTCGTGAATTGTTCCATCGCCACCAACTGCAATTAAATAATCTGTTTTTGATTTTGCAACTTTCTCTGCTAATTCTTCTGCGGCTTTGTGTGTTTTAGTAATAAAGTATTCAGTAAAAAATTCTTTTGAAAAATATTTTTCCGCTTCTAGTTGAATTAATTTTTTCCTTAAATGTTTACCATGTATTATGAATGAAATACGTTTCAATATTAGTTCTCTTTTTTATTCTCGACTGGAATTATTGAGTTCCTTTTGCTAAATACAGAGCCGCAAGCCTGGCATAAGTACATTAATTTTTTTTCTGTTGATTTTTTGTAATCTAATAATATTGCGGTATTTAATTTACAAATCGGGCATGTTGTAATAGCGATATGATCTTTTTCTTTTTGCATTTGCTAATTCATAAATATTTTTCAATGAAATTTAATAAATATAACAATTCAAAATATTGTTAAATTTTGTTTGGCAAATTAAAGTAGTGGTGTTAAATGAGTTTAGAAAAATTTTTTTATCCAAAATCAATTTGTGTAGCAGGAGCTTCAACAAAAGAAAAAAGCATTGGTTATGAGTTATTAAAAACAATTAAAGTTTATAACTTCAAAGGGAAAGTTTTTCCTGTTAATCCAAAAGCCGATGAGATTCTTGGTCATAAATGTTTTCATTCAATTAATGATATTGACGAAGTAATTGATTTAGCAATTGTAGTTGTGCCAAAACAATTTGCTGAAGAAACTATTGATCAACTGCTGCAAAAAAATGTTAATTCAATAATTTTAATTACAGCTGGATTTAAAGAAATAGGCAAAGCTGGTGAAGAAGCCGAAAAAAGAATTCTTGAAAAAATTAGAAATGCAGGTGCAAGATTAGTTGGCCCAAATTGTATGGGTATAATCAATACACTTGATGAAATAAAATTAAATGCAACTTTTGTAGCAGAAAAGCCAGTAAAAGGTTCAACAGGTTTTTTATCTCAAAGCGGTGCTTTAGGTGCAGCTGTTTTAAATTCGTTAAGAGAAACTGATATTAAGTTCGCTCATTTTATAAGTGTTGGAAATAAAGCTGATGTAAATGAAAATGATATTTTAAGCTTTTGGCAAAATGATAATAATATTAAAACGATGACTTTTTATCTGGAAAGTTTTGTTGATGGCAAAAACTTTCTATTACCATTTATCAAAAATGAAATTAATAAGCCGGCAATAGTTCTTAAAGCGGGAAGAACAAAAAGCGGAATGAAAGCTGCTTCATCGCACACTGGTGCTTTAAGCAGTAAAGATAAAATTGTTGATGCACTATTAAAACAATTTGGAATTATTCGTGCTGATGATTTAAATGAATTATTTAACACTGCAAAAGGATTTGAAAATTTTAATTTGCCAAAAGGTAATAAGATTGCAGTTGTAACAAACGCTGGCGGACCTGCAATTCTTGCCGTTGATGCCCTCGAAAGAGAAAACTTAATATTAGCTGAATTATCAAACGAAACAAAAAATAGTTTGAGAGAAATTGTTCATCCTGAAGGAAGTGTGGAAAATCCAGTTGATCTTTTGCCTGGAGGAAATGCTGAGGTTTATAAAAAAGTAAATGAAATTGTTTTAATGGATGATAACGTTGATGCAGTTATATCAATTTTTGTTGAACCAGTAATGGTTGACCCGTTTGATGTTATTGAAAATGTTTATTCAATTAATTCAGAAAAACCAACTTATCAGGTTGTTATGCCTTTGCCTGAATTTTGGCAGAAATATAGAAATTACTCTCAAAAAAAATTGCCGCTGTTTAGAAATCCAGAAGAACCAGCAAAAGTTATTTCTAATATTTTATTTCAAGAAAAAGCTAAAATCAAAATTCAAAACAGTAAAAATGAATACATAAAATTAATTAATGTTCAATCTAAGAATGAAAATTACAGGGATGGATATTTATCTCAAGAAGAAATTATTGGACTTGCTAAAAAATACAATTTGCCAGTTGTTCATAGTGAAATTATTGTAGCGAGTGAAATAAAAAATTATTCAGCAAATAATTTTCCACTTGTAATAAAAGGGATTAACAAAAATGTAATTCATAAATCTGAAATGAAAGCTATAAAGTTGAACATAAAATCAAAAGAAGAATTAATTGAAGCATCTGAAGAAATAAAAAATAATTTTGTTTCAAATGGATTTGAAGTTGAAAATTTTTTAATTCAACAATATGTTAAACCTAATCATGAACTTTTAATAGGTGGAATTTTCGATAAAACATTCGGACCAATAATTATATTTGGAAGCGGCGGGAAATATGTTGAAATATATGAGGACACCTCAATAAAATCATGTTATTCCTGCGAAGCAGATATTGATGAACTAATAAACGAAACTAAAATCGGAAAAATCTTAAAAGGAGCTCGTGGTGAAAAAGCATCTGATATTGATGAATTGAAACGAATAATTAAAAACACAATTCAAATGTTTTTAGAAAATTCTTCTATTAAAGAATTTGATATTAATCCATTAGTTTTAGCAGAAGATGATAAATTTTACATTGTTGATTTTAGAGTTAAAAACGAACCCAACTGAAATTTTTATTGCATTTAAATCTTTTGACTAATAACTTATAACCAGATTTTCAAACAGGAGTTTAAAAGTGTGTATTAAAAAAAAATTATTTATAGCTTTTCTTATTTCAATTCTTTTAATACCAAATCTTATAACACCACAAAATCAAAAATTCGGATTAGTAATACATGGTGGTGCGGGAAATATTAAACGAGAAAATATTTCTTCGGAAAAAGAATACATCGAAAAGTTGAATGAAGCATTACAAAGAGGATTTTCAATTTTAGAAAATGGTGGTTCATCTTTAGATGCAGTAAATGATGCAATAAATATTTTAGAAGACTCACCATTATTCAATGCCGGTAGAGGCGCGGTTCTTACTGAAAAAGGAGAAGCTGAATTAGATGCTTCAATTATGGATGGAAAAAATTTAATGGCCGGTGCTGTTGCAGGATTAAAACATATTAAAAATCCAATAGATCTTGCAAGAATGGTAATGGAAAAATCTCCTCATGTTTTTATGATTGGCCAAGGCGCTGAAGAGTTTGCAAAGCAAAACAATTTTGAATTAGTAGAAAATAAATACTTTGTTACAGAGGAAAGATTAAATCAATACAAAAAAGCAAAAGAAAAATTACAACAAAATGAAAATGAAAAGCATGGCACAGTTGGTTGCGTTGCATTGGATAAAAATGGAAATCTTGCAGCTGGAACATCAACAGGTGGAATGATGATGAAAAAATTTGGACGCGTAGGTGATTCACCAATTATTGGCGCGGGAACTTATGCAAATAATAACACTTGTGCTGTTTCTGCAACAGGTCATGGCGAATTTTTTATTAGGCTCATAGTTGCTCATGAAATTTCCAACTTAATTGAATATAAAAATTTATCACTTCTGGATGCCGCTAATGAATTAGTCTTAAATCGCCTAAAAAAAATTAATGCTGAAGGTGGAGTAATAGCAATTGATAAAAATGGAAATGTTGCCACACCTTTTAATACAACCGGAATGTTCAGGGGAATTTATATTTCAGGAGAAACACCGGTTATTAAAATTTTCAATGACTAAAAAAGAGAAATAAATGGAAGAGTTAACAATAAACTATTGGGTTATTCTACTTTGTGGTTTTATTGGAGTTTTTTTTGGTTGGTTGTGGTATAGTCCTTTTTTATTTGGAAAATTTTGGTTAAGTGCTATTGATAAAACAGAAGATGAACTTAAAAAGGATTTTAAACCAGTAAAAACATTGTCTTTGACTTTTCTTTCAAATTTATTTATTGCTTATGTAATAGCACGTTTAATGTTTCTTACTAATGCAACAACTGTTGAAGAAGGAATCAGAATAGCATTCCTTTGCTGGCTTGGTTTTACATTTGCAACAAATTTTATAAATGCACAATTTGAAAAAACAGAAATTAAACTCGTTTTAATTGATGCCGGGTTTCACATGGTTGTAACAATAACTTATGGAGCTTTGATTGGAATTTTTTAATTAGGTAAATAATGAATATTAAATTATTTGTTTTTGACCTTGATGGAACATTGGTTTCTTCTCACAAAACAATTTATGAAGCTACTATTCATACACTGAACCACTTTAAAGTTGATGTTCATATTCCAGAAGAAAAATTTTATGAAATGATCGGATGGCATTTCGAAGATATATTTAATGTATTTGGCTTCAAGGTAAATAATTTTGAAGAATTTATTAATGTTTACAAATCTATTTATTTCGATTACATAAATTACTCTCATCTTTATAACGGTGTTGAAACTACTTTAAATAAATTGAAAGAAAAAGGTTTTTTAATTTCACTGCTTACAACAAAAGGTCAGGATCAGGCGGATAAGCTGATTTCATATTTTGGATTAGCTGAAAAATTTGATTTGATAATGGGAAGAAGAAATGGAATTAAACATAAACCATCACCTGAACCATTAATTAAAATTTGTGAAGAATTAAATACAAACGTTGAAAATACATTAATTATAGGTGACACTGAACTTGATATTCAATGTGGAAAAAATGCAGGTGCTAAAACCTGTGCTGTTACTTATGGTTACAGAACTAAAAAATCTTTAGAAGAACTTTCCCCCGATTTCATTATTGATAACTTTGAAGAAATAATTTTGCTAATGAATAACAATGAATTTTAGGAGGATAAAATGGATAAGAACGGAAAAGTAAATGTAAGTATTGTTAACGGTATTGCTTCAATTAATTTTCATCACCCCAAAAGTAATTCATTACCAACTAAATTATTAAATGAAATTACAAATTACATTTATGAATTTGGAGAAAATGACAAAGCACATGTAATTGTAATAAGAAGCGAAGGAGAAAAATCTTTTTGTGCCGGTGCTTCATTCGATGAATTATTGGAGATAAAAGATTTTAAAACAGGCAAAGAATTTTTTATGGGCTTTGCAAAGTTATTGAATGCAATGAGAAAATGTCCAAAATTTATTATAGCAAGAATTCATGGAAAAGCAGTAGGTGGCGGAGTTGGAATAGCTGCTGCTGCTGATTATACGATGGCAACAAATGAAGCTTCTGTAAGATTAAGTGAACTTGCTTTAGGTTTAGGGCCTTTTGTTGTTGGTCCTGCAATTGAAAGAAAAATTGGTAAAACAAATTTTATTACAATGTCTATTGATGCAGAATGGCACGATGCTTTTTGGGCAAAACAAGCCGGCCTCTATACTAAAGTGTTTGCAAATATTCACGATTTAGATGAAGCTATTTATTCTCTTGCAAAAAAAATTGCTACATGCAGTCCCGATGCAATTGCTGAAATGAAAAAAGTATTTTGGCAAGGGACTGAAAATTGGGATTCTCTTTTAGAAGAACGTGCTGAAATAAGTGGAAGATTAGTTTTAAGTGACTTTACTAAAAACTATATTAAAAATTTTAAGATGAAAGCATAATCATAATGGCTAAAATTAATCTAAAAAATTTTGAAAAAAGTTTAATTGTTAGAAATCTTAAAAAAGAAGATTACGAAGATGTTTGCAAACTTCAGTTAAAATGCTTTCCGGGAATGCCGACCTGGACTAAAGAACAATTTGAAAGTCAAATTGAAATTTTTCCCGAAGGACAAATTTGTGTTGAATATCAGAATAAAATTGTGGCTTCATCAAGTAGTTTGATTCTTGACTTTGCACTTTATTCTGAATGGCATACATGGAAAGAAATTGCTGATTACGGTTTTATTAGAAATCATAATCCACATGGAAATACTTTGTATGGTATTGAAATTATGGTCGACCCGGAATTCAGAGGTTTGAAATTAGCGCGCCGTATTTACGATGCACGAAAACAACTTGCAAGAAAATATAATTTAATGAGAATTATTCTTGGCGGTAGAATTCCTGGCTACCATAAACATTCTGATGAAATGAGCGCTAAAGAATATGTTGAAAAAGTAACTAACAAAATTTTATATGATCCTGTTTTAACCACACAAGTATCGAATGGATTTGTTGTTAAAAGAATTATTCCAAATTATTTATCATCGGATCAGGAATCGAAAGGGTATGCTACTTTTCTTGAATGGACTAATTTAGATTATATTCCTGATTCATCAAGAGTTTTTGTGCCAAAACAATCTGTTAGAATTTGTGCGGTTCAATATCAAATGAGATTGATTAATAGTTTTGAAGAATTTGCAAAACAGGTTGAGTATTTTGTTGACGTTGCTTCAGATTATAAATGTGATTTTATTTTATTCCCCGAAATTTTCACAACTCAATTATTATCATTCTTACCGAATTTAAGACCAGCACTTGCAATGAGGCAGCTTTCTGAATTTACTCCAAAGTATTTGGAATTATTTAATCAGTTATCATTAAAGTATAATATTAATATTATTGGAGGTTCTCATTTTACAATTGAAGATGAAAATCTTTATAACATAGCTTATCTTTTCAGAAGAGATGGAACAATTGATAAACAATATAAACTTCACATTACACCTAATGAAAAAAGATGGTGGGGTGTAAAACCGGGAAATGAATTAAAAGTATTCGATACCGATAAAGGAAAAATATCCATTCAAATTTGTTATGATATTGAATTTCCTGAATTAAGCAGAATTGCTGCGGAAAAAGGTGCTGAAATTATTTTTGTTCCATTTTGTACAGATGAAAGATATGCATATTTACGTGTGCGTTATTGCTCGCAAGCCCGATGCATTGAAAATCATGTTTATGTTGCAATTGCTGGTAGTGTTGGTAATTTACCACAGGTTGAAAATTTAGATATTCATTATGCTCAATCTGCTATTTTTACTCCTTCAGATATACCATTCACGAGAGATGCAATTCAATCCGAAGCTACACCAAATGTTGAAACTGTAATAATTGATGATGTTGATTTAGAATTGTTAAAGAAGCATAAACAATCTGGAAGTGTATTGAATTGGAAAGATAGAAGAATTGATATTTATGAAATCAAACATAATTTGTAATGGTTTCTCTTCTTAAGAAAGATGTTTCAATTTTGTTTTTGCTTTTTGTCGTTTCTTCAATTATTCGTTTTAAGATTAATTTCAGCACTGAATTTATTCCCGGTAACAATGGTGCTTTCTATTTATTACTAAACAGAGATATACTTGAAAACGGAAATTTGCATTACAGAGATTTTCCACTTCTTTTTTACTTACAATCTTTTTTTGCATTTATATTAATTAAAATTAATTTATTGAATTTAAACCAAGCAGTAGATTTTGTATCAAGAACTTTTGATTCATTTGTGCCGACACTTGCAGTAATACCTGCATACTTACTTTCAAAAAAAATAATTGGTAATGAAAAATCTTCATCAATAATATTTTCTTTAATAGCAATATTTCACTTTTCATTTTTTAATTTGATTTCAGATTTTCAAAAAAACTCTCTTGGTATTTTATGGTTATTTTGGCTAATCTATTTTCTTTTTAAGACAAATGATTTATATAACTTTAAAAATCTGGGTTATACAATTTTATTTTTTGTTTTAACAGGATTAACTCACTTTGGTTGTTTTGGGGTTGCAATTCTTATTGTTGGTATAAATCTATTAGTTGTTGGTTTGGCAAAACTTTCAACTAAGTATATTTATAAATTTTTAACAGCAGCATTCTTTTTAATTATATTTTCGTTTGGATTAGTTTATTTAATTAATCCGTTTCGCTTTTATTCATTAATCGGAATAATTAAGAATACAATCAATGAACCAATTATTGTAATGCTTGTTCAAAAAAAGCCAATAGTTTCGTCACTTGAAATTTTAGGAATAATTTTAATTAATGTCCTTGCTGTAACAAGTATGGTGATATTAATCAGAAATAAAAAAGATCAAAACAAAAATTATTTTTTAACAATATGTATAGCCGCTTTATTTTTATCATCACCGTTATTGAATTATGAAATAGCACAACGTTTATATTTTATTTCTTACATAACATTAATTCCTTTATCAGCTTTTGTATACAAAAATGCAAATACACAAATGATAAAAACTATTATTCTATATCTCTCATTAGTTATAATCTTTTTTTCTTCAGTTTTAAATTTCAATAAACCAGTTTACTCAAATATGAATGCACAACTTTATACGGATCTGAATAGCATAAAAAGTAAAATTTCATTTAATAAAAAATCAATTATAATTTCTCGCCATGGTTTGGATTATTGGTTAATGTGGATTTTAAGAGTTGATGCGATAAGAAAAGAAGAAGTTACAGAAGATTACTGGAAATGGTACGATGATATTTATATTATTCGTCAAAAGAAGTTCAAACCTCCATTCGGACCTGCAGGAATTTTTGGCTTGCCATTTAAAGATCCACCAATTATTGAAAACACAAAGCCGATTTATTCAAGCAATTATTTTGATTTGTATAAAGTTTTAACAAAACCAAATGATTACTCAATATTCAAAGACAGACTATGAAAAAACTTATTTTTTTGTTGGTATTACCAATATTGTCGTATTCACAAAATATTGATTCATTAAAAATTGCAAAGATATTTCATAATCAAACAGGAACATTTGTTTTTTATAATCAGCAAAGTGAAAAGTATTTTATATTGAATAAAGAAAGAGCTGAAGAAAGATTTTTACCTGCATCTACTTTTAAAATTTTAAATTCATTAATAGCTCTTCAACTAAAAATTATACCAGATGAAAATTATATCTTTAAATGGGATAGAATTAAATATGAAAATAAAAACTGGAACAAAGATCATAATTTAGAATCAGCTTTAAAATATTCTGTGGTTCCTATATTTCGAAATATTGCAAAAGAGATTGGCAAAAAAAATTATGAAAAGTATCTCGATGCGGTTTCTTATGGTAATTGTGTTGTTGGAAAAGATACAACTAATTTTTGGCTGGATAACAGCTTAAAAATTTCTGCAATGGAGCAGGTAATTTTTTTAAAAAGATTTTATAGGTATCAGTTACCATTTGATAAAGAAGTTGTGGATTTATTAAAAAAAATATTACCTACTGAAAGGATTAAAGATATTTCTATACATTATAAAACAGGAGCTGGCAAAAGTGAAAAAAACAAATGGATATTTTGGAATGTAGGATATTTTGAAAAAGGTAAAAACTTTTTTTGTTTTGCATTTAATATTGAAGATGATAATTTTGATGATGGGGTTAAAAAAAGAAATGAGATTACAAAAAATATTTTTGAATCAATATTTAAGAGAAATTGTGAATGAGCAAATTTAAAGCACTAAGATTTCTAATATCTTTTCGTGAATTTGTAAAAGACAGATTTAATCTTGATGAAGATAAAGCTTCGGAATATGAAGTTGCACAATCCATATCAAAAGGAGCTGAGTTCAAAGGAACCAATTTATGGGTGCTAATATTTGCTATAATAGTTGCATCAGTAGGATTGAATGTTAATTCAACAGCTGTGATTATTGGTGCAATGTTAATTTCTCCATTAATGGGTCCAATTATGGCAATTGGTTTTGCTGTTGCAATAAATGATTTTGATTTGATAAAAAAAGCATTTAAAAATTTATCTGTTGCTGTTATAATTAGTGTTATTACGTCAACAGCTTATTTTTTTGTTTCACCACTTGGTGAAGCTCAAAGTGAATTACTCGCTCGAACAACACCAACAATATGGGATGTTATGATTGCATTGTTCGGTGGTTTAGCTGGAATTGTTGCAGTAACAAGAAAACAGTTCAGTAATGTAATTCCGGGTGTTGCTATAGCAACAGCTTTAATGCCGCCATTATGCACTGCTGGATTTGGTTTAGCTTCCGGTAACATTTCCTTCTTTTTAGGTGCTTTTTATTTATTCTTTATTAATAGTGTTTTTATAAGTCTTGCAACTTTAATTATAGTTAGATTTTTAAAATTTCATAAAAAAGTTTTTGTTGATGAAACATTAGAAAGAAAAGTTAAACGTTACATTTTTATTATTGTTTTTGTAACTATTGTTCCAAGTATTTATATGGCGTATAATATTGTCAATCAAAGTATTCTTGAAAAAAGAATTAATGATTTTATTGTAAATGAAATTCAATTTGAAAACACAAAAGTGATAAGTAAAAATGTTTATGATTCAAATGGTAAAAAGAATATTGAAATTTTTATGATTGGTAAAGAAGTAAGTAATGAAATAATTAACAATACATTAAAGAAAAAAAATAAATATGGACTTGATGATTATGAAATAATTATAAATCAAACCAATGATAGTAAAAACAAAATTGATATGAATACTATCAGATCAAGTCTGCTTGAAGATTTATACAAACGAAATGAGGAAGTTATTAGAAACAAAGATTTGAAAATATCATTGTTGGAAAATCAGATTCAAAAACTTAGTGCAATTAGTTATCCAACTGATGATATTTATCACGAGGCGAAAACAATTAATAATAACATTAAAGAATTTTTTATTACAAAAGCAGTTACAATACAAAATTTTAAAAAAGATACTTTAACAATTGCTTATGTAAAATTTAACAACAAACAAAATAATTCAAGTATTAATATTTTTAGTTCTTGGTTGAAAGCAAGAGTAAAATCAAAAAACATGAAATTAATTATTGAATAATGAATAAAATATTTTTATCACAAATTTTTGTTTATCCAGTTAAATCGCTTGGCGGTATATCATTAAAAGAAAGTAAGGTTAGTGATCGTGGTTTGAAATATGACCGCCGTTGGATGATTATTGATTTAAATGGAAATTTTATTAGTCAACGAACTAAACCAGAAATGGCTTTGATTACAACTGATATTTCAAATGATAAAATTATTTTACGGCATAAAATAACTTCGGAACAAATTGAATTTGGTATTAATGAGACCACATCAAAAAGAATAAAAGCAAAAGTATGGAATGATGAAGTTGATGTTGTTCATGTTAATTCTGATATTGATGAGTGGTTAGGCAACAATTTAAATATACGATGCAGACTTGTATTTATGCCTGATGATTCAATTCGATTTGTTGATAATAATTTTGCTAGAAATAATGAAATAACAAGTTTATCGGATGGTTATCCTTTTTTATTGATTGGTCAATCTTCACTTGATGATTTGAATACAAAACTAAAAAACAAAATTGGGTTCGAAAGATTTCGTCCTAATTTAGTTTTTAGCGGAGGCGTTCCATTTGAAGAAGATAAATGGGAATCCTTTGAAATAAATGAAATAAAATTTTATCCGGTGAAACCTTGTTCAAGATGCGTTATTATTACAACAAATCAAAACACGGCGGAAAGAGATGATGAACCTTTGAAAGTTTTATCCGAATATAGAAAATTTAATAACAAAGTTATGTTTGGACAGAATGTTATACATAAAGGCAGTGGTTTATTAAAAGTTGGTGATGAAATTCAAGTTATAAATTATAAAGAGTAAACCACAGATTACACAGATAATAATTAAACTGTACAATATGTGATTGATTAAATAATTATTTTTTACTTAACAGCTTTTTTGATTTTTGTAATTGCATCTTTAGAATAATAATTACAAACACCTTTTTTAGCTGCGGGTTCAATCTTTAAATCCTGAATTGCTTTTTTAACTTTTGCGTCGGAAACGCCCAGTTCTTTTGCAATGTTTCCGGCGGTGAATAATTTTATGTCTGCCATAATTAATTCCTTTTGGTTAATAAGTTATTTGGAATATATTTTATCTATTGATTCAAAATATTTTCTAATCAAATCCTCATAATCTTTTTTGTAACCTTCACGCATAGCTTTTTGCAATTCTTCTTTTAATTTGTTTTTTCTTTCTTCTGTTATAATTAATTCTTTGGGTGAATTTCTAAAAATGTTTTCACCAACATTTGATTTTCTTGTTTCTTCAAAATCTCTTTCATTTATTGAACGTTGTGTATCAAGCAGTTTTGACAGAATTCTTTCTTGTTGTTTTATTGTTTTGTCATCAAGTTTATTAGTTTGAAGATTTGTAACTACTTCTTTCATTTCTTGCAAAATCTTTTCGAGATTAGATGCAAGTTTTTTTGATTCACCACTTGATTTTGCTTCATTATTTAGTTGTTCAAGTGATTTTCTGATTAGATCCTGTTGCTGAGCCAATCGTTGTATTTGAGATAACATTTCTTGTGTCATCTGTCCCTGATTTAAAATTTGAGTAAGCTGATTTAAATTCATTTGTTGCTGAGCCATTTGTTGTAATTGCTGCATTAAACTCATCATTCCACCGCCCTGACCACCATTCATCATTTGATCCATAGAACCTTTTAACAATGATGCGGCTTCGTTTATATTTTTCATAGCATTTTTTTGATAACTTGATGCTAATTGTAAGTTTTGGTTTTGCAGCATTGATTGTGCTTGTCTCATTTCGCTCAGTGCTTTGCCAAGTGCTTTTCCCATTTCCGGTGTTATTGCAAAAGTTTTTTGAGATAAATTACTCATCCTTTCCAATGTTTTGATCAAATTGTTGCTTAGTTGATTTTGCTCTTTAATGTTTTTATTGGTTTCGTTCATTGAAGGAGAAAGATTCTCGGTTTGCAGTCTTAAGTTTTCTTGTTCCTTCGAAATTGAAAGTAAATCATCTAAAATTTTTGCCATTTCGAAAAATGAGCGCATTTGATTTGCCTGCTGAAGTTGTGATTGAAGATTTTCAAATTGATTTTTCATCGTTTGCATATTTGAAGCAAGCTTTTTCTGATTTTGTAAGGCATTCATTTTTTGAAATTCATTCAATTGCCTCAAAGCTTCTTCAGAAAGTTTTTCGTTGTTTTGTTTATCAAATTCATTCTCAATTTTATCAAGAAAATCTTTTGGCATATCTTTTAATGAATTCATTTTTTCATTGAGATCTTTCATTGTGTTTTTAAATTGATCAATTTTTTCTGTAATATCTTTTTGTTTTTCTGTTAGTTCTTTTTTAGCGTCAGAATTGTTCAGGTTAGTCATTTCTGTTTTGCCGGATAGTTCATTCAGTTCTTTCGTAAGGTTATCTGCACGCTTTATCAATTCATCCACTTTTTGCTCAACCTGAATTCTTTTTAACAAGTTTAATGTTCTTTCAATACTGTTTTTAATAAACTCTTCATTTGCTTTTAAATCTTCTAAAGACATTTGAACATTATCCCGCATAAGATTTTTTAATGCATCCTGCATTCTCTTCAAAGCATTTTTTAATTCATCATTGTCAAACTGTTCAAGTAATTTTTGAAGTTCATTGTACTTGGCAAGAGTTTCCTCTGAAAGCAAATTATTTTTCATCATTTCTTTTTGCATATCAGAAAGCTTTTCAGAAATTTCATTTAGCTTGTTACCTATCTGCTGAAATTTTTCAGCTGCTTTTTCAAGTTTCTCTTTTTCTTGCCAATTTATTTCACGAGAGTTTTGTTTTAATTCATCACTTAATTTTTTTAGTTCACTTTGAAGCTTCTCGGCATCTTTAAATGTTTCCTGTAAATCATTAATTGCATTTTGTTGATTGTTGTCAGCAGAACGGAAAATTTCATCTATTGATGGTACAATAATTTTTATTTCTTTCGTTCTTGATGATTTTGGTCCGGATATATTATCGTTATCAAAAACCTCAGCAAAAAAGGAAATAGTTTCGCTTTCAGTTAAATAAAGTGATGATAAATCCCAAACGAAATAAACATCATCTTCTTTTGAATCTTTGTTGAAAGGAATTAAAATTGATTGATATGATTCAAATGTTTTTCTATACTTAGAGGAAATTAGGCTATAGTTCAAAAGTAGTTTGGTGAAACCATAGTCATCCGAAACTTTTAATGCTATTGGTATTTTATTTTCACTGCCAAGTTTAATGTCATCTTTGGGTGAAACTAATTCAATTGAAGGTGATAAATCATTTTCAACAGTAATTGAATACTTAATTGGTTTTTCATTTTTAATATTTGATTTATCGAATATTTCAAAAAAATAATTTGTGTTTTTGAAAATATTAATTTCAGTAAGAGCTTTATTAAGATTAATAGTCATTTGCTTTTGAGTGGTGTCATCAAAAACAATTGAACTTTTTGACAACTCTCTCGATGCAACTAAACTTATTTTTACCTTACTGCCTTTTAATGCTACAATATTCCCATTATCTCTTTGAAATTGTTTTTGGAGCTTTGTATATGCTGGTGGAATTATTTCAACATCCATTAAATTTATAATTGGATGGTTAATAACATCTATCTTAAAAACCTTGCTCTTTATGTTTTTATGTTGAACGAAAAACTCAATTGATTTGCTTAAAGATAAAAAACTATATGTTGTGAAATTGTTCATAAGCTTTAGTTTTTTTTTATTAAACTCAGATTCATCTTCGTTTCTGTAATGAAATGAAACTTCTTCTTGTAATTTACCTATTACTGAAATTTTAATAAGAACATTTTCACCTTTTGTAATAGTTAAATTCTGTGGAGATATTGAAAAATAAAATTCTTGTGGTGGAAGAAAATCTTTATCATAATTAATTAATCTTATTGCTGAATTTTTTAATGGAGTTACAAATGTTAATAAAAGTATAATAATTAATGAGCTTAATAAAAATATTCTTGATAATTTTTTTGCTTTTGAATAATCAATAGTTGAATTAAAATCCAGACCTTTAATTTTATTGTAAATATTTTCAAATGCAGCTGTAGTTAATTCTTTAGAAGTATTAATAGAAGATTCTTTTATTATTTGTAAAACATTTGTCAATTCATCTTTAACATTTGGAAACTTGCTTCCAATTTCTTTCGATGTTATTTCATAATCGGGCTTTAAGTAAAAGAGGAAATCTTTAATAAATTTATAAGAAACAAATACAAAGAATGAAAGTGATGATAAAAAAAGGGAAAGATATACTATAATAGTTCTAATTGATTTTGAGAAATAAAAAATGCTTTCAAAAAAAGTGATTAAAAGAAATGTTATGAAAACATAAATCAGAAATAAAAAAAGTTTTTCTAAACCTTCTCTTCTTTTTTGTTTTTCAACATATCGTTGAATTTTATTTTGTATATCAAAAAGATGATTTTGCATAATTAATTAATCATTGACCAAACAACGATGTTAGTTCCAAAACGTAGTGCTTCTTCACGTTTTGCTGGTGGATCTTTATGAACTTCCGGATCAGCCCAACCATCACTTGGATTACTTTCAAAAGTATAATAAATGCACAATCTGCCATTTAAAAATATACCAAAACCTTGTGGTGGATTTTTATCATGCTCATGTGTTTTTGGTGGTCCGCCTTTAAAATCAAATACACAATTATATAAACCATAATTAAATGGAATTTCAATAAGATCTTTATCCGGAAAAACTTTTTTTATTTCTCTTCGAAAAGCTTTATCCAATCCATAATCATCATCAACATAAAGAAACCCACCTGCTTCAAGATAGCTTCTTAACTTTTTTGCCTCCGCATCTGAAAAAACAATGTTTCCATGACCAGTCATAAACAAGAATGGATATGCAAAAATATTTCCCGTTGATAAATCAACAAATTCATATTTAGGATTTGTTTTAATATTTGTGTTTTGAGAAATAAATTTCAGCAAATTAATTTCGGCAGAAGGATCATTGTACCAATCGCCGCCGCCATTATACTTTAAACGAGCAATAAAAAATCCATCGGGTTGAGTAAATATTACAGTGGTAAATAATATGTTTATTATGAATAATAATTTCATTGTGCTTTCTAATTAACACCTAAAAATTAAAATTTAATAAAGGTAACTCATAAAAATATTTTCACAATTTGAATAAATAAAAATTATTTATAATTAAAAACATTCATAACAAATTAAAAGATTATTGACTTCACACAAATAGAAATAGAATATATGATAAATGCAATTTCATTTATTTATAACATCTCATTTAAAAGGAAGATTTTTTAAATCAACATTTCCACCAGAAAGTATTATGGCAATATTTTTATTATTTAACTTTTCTTGATTTTCAATTATTACGGCCAAAGCAACTGCGCTCGAAGGTTCAATAATAATTTTCATTCTTTCCCAAATTAATTTCATTGCTTCAATTATTGTTTCTTCTCGTGTTGTTAAAATATCATCAACATTATTATTAATAATATTAAAAGTTTTCTCACTTAATTGCGTTAGCAAACCATCGCAAATAGTTTTGGGATTAATTGATGGATAAATTTTTTTATCATTAAAAGATCTGAATGCGTCATCTGCTTCTTTTGGTTCGGCGCCTATTACTTTTGTATTTGGAGAAAAATAT
>CAZVBT010000260.1:0-8458 GCA_964625385.1 uncultured Melioribacter sp.
GCATTTACAATATTACCAGCAACTGTAGCTTTATTTCTAATTGGCAGTGAACCAAATAATTCAAGTTGATTTTCAATTTGAGGGAAATATTTCTTTATTGTTTTATTGGTTATGAAATTTTCAATTGTTGCTGTAGCTCCAATTACAATTTCATTTCTCTTTTTAATTATTTCATTAGAAATTTTTATGTTATCGATGATTAAAGATTTTGAATCAACTACTTCTTCCCATTTTTGAACATATAAATCAGTTCCACCACCAATTATAAACTTTGGCTTATCAACTTTATTCTTGTTTTGTTTTATTTCCTTTAGTTGCTCTGGAATTTTTTTAAAATACTCTGGAATAATTTTAGTGGAAATTAATTTTTCGAAGTGTGATTTATCATCTTTACTATTTAATAAATCAGCAATATTATTTAATGAACGAATAATTCCATAATAACCAGTGCAGCGGCAAATATTTCCACCAATTGAATTAATTGCCTTTTGTAAATCATAATTTTTGTTGTTAATAAAATAGTTTGTAATCGAAACAACAAAACCGGGTGTGCAAAATCCACATTGGGTTCCACCTTCTTCAACAAGTAAATTTTGAATTGGGGTTAAGAATTCGTTTACGTTAAGTCCTTCAACAGTTACAACATGTTTTTTGTGAATTGAACCAATTGGAACTAAACATGAATTAATTGTTTTGTAGTGAATTTTGTTATTAATTAACTCACCAATTAAAACCGTACATGCGCCACAATCACCTTCTCTGCAGCCTTCTTTTGTAGCAGTTAACTTTTGTTCCTTCCTAATAAAATCGAGAAGAACTGCCGTTGGTAAAACATCAGTAATAACTTTTTTTTGGTTTAAAATAAACTCTATCATTTTTTACCTCGTTGTATTTTTCAACGTGGTTAATAATTAAAGAACATTTGCATTTAAATTTAATGCTTTGCAATGCGGAAATCAAAAAGTTAATTTAACCCAACTCATTTTTGTATTTATGAAACTTAACTGGAAAATAAAATTATTTCTTTTATCAATAAGCCAATTTTTTTATCGTGCCGGGACAAGAAGTATAATTCCAATTTTGCCAATTTTGATAAAAGGAATTTCCTCATCTGATAATAGTGAAACAATTTTGTGGAGCGGCTGGATTTTATCATCTCCTTTTTTGATTTCATTTTTTACAACTCCTTTTTGGGGAACAACCGGTGATAAAATCGGAAGAAACTATACAACTTTTTTAGCTGCATTTGGTTTTGTATTATCTCAAATTGGTTTAAGTTTTAGCACTTCTTTAACATTAGTTTTAATTGCTTTTTCAATTCAGGAAATTTTTGGTGGAGCTTATCCAGCAGCGGTTTCATTTACTACAATTTTTGTCCCAAAAGAAAAAGTTGCTGATTCACTAAGCTATCTACAGTTTTCGAATGCCCTCGGAAATATTTTAGGTCCTTTAATTGGTGGATTAATTACTGATAATTATGGTATTAAATATGTTTTTTTACTTTTTGCTTTTACTGTGTTTGTTTTTTCATTTCCAATTTTATTTTTCAAGGAGAATTTAGTTTTAGAAAAAAAACAAAGTGTTTCTTTGAAAAACAATTTTATCTTTTTCATCAAGAATAAATATTTAATTGTTATTGCCATTGTTTTGCTTAGCTACACTTTGAGCGTAACAATGATACGACCAGTTTTCACATTATTTATACAAAAACAATTTGGTGAAATAAAAAACCTTGCAACACTTTCTGGTTTGTTGTTTACTTTGTTTGGTTTATCATCTGCTATTTCAAATTTGATTTTACCTTTTGTTAAAAAATTTTTCCCGCTAAATAAAATCTTAAAATTTTCTTTGTTGGTTTCAAGTTCAATTTTCATTATTCTTTCATTAGCTAATACTTTAATTTTGTTTGGCGTATTAATATTTCTATCAGGATTTGCGTTAGGAGTTGTACTTCCAATTTTATATTCTTTAATGAGTGAAAATATTAATCAAAGCTCAAAAGCTGGTGTAATGGGAATTGGTTCAAGTTTTCAAATGATTGGAAATTTAGTTGGTCCAACTTTAGCTGGTTTTATTTTTTCTTTAATTGGAATTGATTTTTCATTTGCATCATGTGGATTTGTTTTATTAATTGGTTTTATTCTTTTCAACTTTTATGGTGTATCTTTTGAAAAAATTAGTTAAAAAATTTATTAAAAGTAAAAAGATTCAAGATAATTTGAGATTGATTTATAATTCAGTAAAAACTTTTAATCTGCATCTATTGAAGAATGAAATTCAATACCGAAAAAATGGACTACCCGACAAATTACCTTTTCCAGGTTCAGATTTAATTTTCACAATAATTGCAATTCCATGGGTTAGCGAATATTACAAATCAGGTAAAATTATTTATAATGAAATAATTTCAACTCTTACAAAAGCTAATGTTCATTTAAAAGAAAATTCTAACATATTAGATTTTGGTTGTGGTTGTGGAAGATTGATAAGACATTTTGCAAATGAAAAAAAATTTAATCTTTATGGTTCTGACTTAAATTCTAAATTAGTCGATTGGTGTAAAGAAAATTTTCAATTCGGTAAATTTTCTACTAACAATATTTTGCCTCCATTAAATTATCCTGATGACTATTTTGATTTTATCTATGCACGTTCTGTTTTTACTCATTTAAGTGAAAATTATCAGAAGCAATGGATTAATGAAATTAAAAGAATCTTAAAACCAAATGGTGTTTTCTATTTTACAACACATGGCAAAAAAACATTAGTTAATCTTACACAACATGAGAAAGAAATTTTTTTTAAAGAAGGAATTCTTGAACACAACTTTTTTGATGAAGGTGATAATAAATTTTCAACTTATCAATCTTTTGATTGGACAAAAGAAAATTTAATAAATGATTTTGAGCTTCTTTATTTTGAAGAAGGGAAAGAAAAAATTCATTTAACTCAAGATGTTTATTTAATAAGGAAAAATAAATAATCATGAAACTTATAATTTCAATAATAATTTTATCTATATCATTCAATCTTAAAGCTCAGGTTGATACTTTAAAATCACCAATGATGAAATTAACTCTGAAAGACAGCTCTGTTTATTACGGACGTATTATTTCAAGCGAAGATAACAAACTAACACTACTAAAAAATAATAATGTAGAAATTGTTATACCCAAAAATGAAATTTTAGAAATTTATCGTGTTCAGGATTTGCCAAAAGAAGTGAAAAAATCTGTATCAAAAAAAGATCCTTCAGAAGTCGAAGAAAATAAATATGTAGATAAAGGTTTACATAGAATGTTTTTCTTCCCCACGGCAAATCCAGTTCCTAACAGTGAAGGTTATTTATCATCGAATATGATTTTCTTCCCTTTTGCCGCTTTTGGAATTGCAAATATTTTTACAATTGGCGGAGGTGTTTCGTTAATTCCAGGAGCAACAAATCAAATTTATTACTTTTCACCAAAAATTACTTTTCTTACATTCAAAAATTTTACTTTTGCAACCGGTGGGTTTATTACAAATTCTTTAAGTTTTTCAAACTCAAATGGTCATGCGGGAATGGTTTATTTAATCGGAATTATAATCAATATAACAACAATTTTACAGCAGGTCTGGCTTATGGTTATGAAAATAATAATTTTGATGATTCTCCAATGATATTTATAGGTTATCAAGGGCAAATTAACAATGGCACTAAATTTTTAGCTGAGGCCTGGTTGCCGAGTTCAAAAACTTCTTTTCCGGAAATAACAATTATATTTGCTGGATTTCGTTTTTACAATGAAACCTTTTCTGGCGATGTTGGTTTGATTCGTCCAGCAAATTTTAACAACAATGGTTTCCCTTTTATTCCATGGATTAACTTAACATATAACTTTACACTTTATAAAAATCAAAAAAATTAATTGGAGAAATAATGGGAAATTTAACTATCACTAAAATTGAAATTTTCAAAGCTGATATTCCTTTTCATGAGCCATTCAAAATTGCAATTATGGAAATACCATCTGCACAAAGTGTTTTTATAAGAATTCATACAAATGAGAATATCTATGGCATTGGCGAAGCAAATCCATATTGGGGAATTACCGGTGAAACTCAATCAATTAATATTGCTGCCGCTGTTGATTTAGCAAAAATAATTTTAGGAAAAGAGCCTTTAAATATCGAAGAACGAAACAAAGAAATGAATAAATATCTTGCATTCAACTCAACAATAAGAAGTGCATTCGATATGGCTTTGTATGATATTGCCGCAAAAGTTGCTGAACTTCCACTTTATTCATTTTTAGGTGGCGGAAAAAGAAACTTTTGGACAGATAATACCATCGGGCTCGATTCTCCTGAACAAGTTGCACAAAAAGCAATTAAGTATAAAGAAATGGGTTTCAAAGCTATTAAGGTTAAATTAGGTACAACTAAAGAACTTGATATTGCAAGAATTAAAAGTATTCGCAATGCAATTGGAAATGATTTACCAATAAGAATTGATGCTAACCAGGGTTGGGATTTTCATTCGGCAAAAAATACATTGAAAGCACTTGAACAATATGGGATTGAATATTGCGAACAACCAATTGCACACTGGGATTATGATAACTTAAAACGACTAAGAGAAATTACAACAATAGCAATTATGGCAGATGAATCTTTATTCGATCATCATGATGCTTTCAAACTTGCTTCGAATGGTTCGTGCGATTATTTCAATATTAAACTTGCAAAATCTGGTGGCATACTTAACGCACTCAAAATTAATGCTGTTGCCGAATCTGCAGGAATAAAATGTATGCTTGGTTGTATGACAGAAACAAGATTAGGATTAACAGCTGCCGCTCATGTAATTTCTGCTTTCACAAATTTTCAATATGCTGATCTTGATGGTTATTTATTTATGAAAGAAGATCCTATAATTGGCGGTGCAGTTTATAATGTTGGCGAAATAACTGTGCCCGATTTACCGGGACACGGTGCTGATGTTGATCCTTTATTCCTGAAAAAATGTGATGTTATAGAAATAAAATAGATTTATGAAAAAATACTTTCTGATTTTTTTATTCATGATTAGTTATTCAAACAAATACTTTTCTCAGTCACTAACCGAGCTGGATAATTACATAGATCAATTAAAAGATTCAGTTGAAATTTCATTATTAGCTCAAGATGAAAACGGGAAAATACTTTACGAATTAAACTCCAACAAAAAAGTTCCTTCTGCAAGTATTATAAAAATTCCGGTTTTAATTTCTTTATTTGAAGAAACAGATAAAGGAAAAATTTTGCTCCAGGAAAAATATCTCTTTAAAAAGGAAGATATTGCTCCTGAAGATGAAGAATCACATAAAAATTTTATTGACAAAGAATTGACTATTGAGTTTCTTGCTAAAGAAATGATGCGCGTTTCAGATAATTCTGCAACAAACATTTTAATAAAAAGTTTAGGATTTGATAAAATAAATAATTCAATAAGACAAAAAGGTTTGCACGTAACTCAACTAAACAGATTTATGATGGATTTTGAAGCAATTAAATTTGGTAAACAAAATTACACAAGTGCCTATGAAATTAATAAATTACTTTTATTAATCATTCAGAAAAATATTTTATCAGATGAAATGAATAAAAAATTTATAGAATTCCTTCTTTTATGCGAGGACAATTCAACGATTCCAAATTTATTACCAAAAAATATTTTGGTTGCACACAAAACCGGTTCATTGAATTATCTTCGTGGCGATGCTGGAATAATTTTTTCTAACAATTTAATCATACTTTCTATTTTTGTAGAAAAGTTCAAATCTCAAGAACAAGCTGATAAAATAATAGCAACTATTTCAAATTTCATTTTCAAAATTTTTGGCAATTAAATTATACATTACTAACTTTTTCTTTGATAACGAGAAAGACATTAAATGAAAATAAAAACTTCAATTTTACTTTTGCTTTTCACAGTTTCTGTTTCATTTCCACAAGTTTATCCAGATCAATTTTATGAATTAAAAATTGATTCACTTAAAAACAAAATTGAAACATTATCTGGTGTTCGTTTAAGCAGCAATGGAAAATCATTTGAATTAGAAGATAATGTTACCGAAGGATACATAGTTTTAAAAGAACAAACTTCGCAATTTCCTTTCAATCAAGGTTTACCATCATACAATGGAAAAGTTTACGATAATAAAAGCGGCTTCAAAATTTTAATGCGTTTTCCTTATGGTAATGGTTGGTCGCCATGGTTAACCGTTGGCTATTGGCAAACAAATATTTGGAGCACTTATGGTTCAACAAGTTATTCCGGTGGCTATGTTGATGTTGACTATGTTAAATTAAGCTCGTATGTAAGTAAATGGCAATTTCAAATAATTTTAACAAGAACTTCCCTTTCTTCAAAATCACCATCAATTCATAAAGTTAGTTTTTTTGTAAGCGATTCAAGAACAACAAGTAATGTAAATGTAGCACAAATTGTTAACGATAGCCCTAAAGAGTTTTTTATTCCAACAAGTTTTGTTTATCAGTATTCAGTTGATCCAATAATTGGAAAAGATATTTGCTCACCTACAACTGTTTCAATGATTTTGAAAAGTTATAACATTGAAGTAGATCCATATCAATTTGCTGTAACAACATACGATACATACCACAAAATGTTTGGGGTATGGCCTCGTGTTGTTCAAAATGCGGCAGAATATGGTTTAGATGGTGCGGTTACTCGTTACAGAACCTGGAGTGAAACAAGAAAAGTCTTAGAAGCAAATGGAAGAATTGCAATGTCTCTCGGCTCTCCACTTTATCCAAATGGACATTTAGTTATGATTGCAGGTTTTACTAATGATGGCAGAGTAATTGTACACGATCCTGCAAAATCAAGCGGTTATAGTTACATACACGATAAAACTAATTTAACTCAATCCTGGTTTGCAAAAGGTGGAATTGCTTATACTTTTTACAATTCAAATAATGTAACATCAGTTGAAAATAAATCTGAAAGGTATTTAGAAAATTCTTTTGAACTTTTTCAAAATTATCCAAATCCATTCAATCCAATTACAACAATTTCTTACAATTTAGATTTTCCAAATTCAGTTCAATTAAAAATTTATGATGTTTTAGGAAATGAAGTTGCAACATTAATTAATGAATTTCAGGAAGCGGGAATTTATAAAATTAACTTTGATGGCTCAGACTTATCAAGCGGGATTTACATTTATAGATTAACCGTTGGGAAAAATTCATTGATAAAAAAAATGATGCTTATAAAATGAAAAATAATATAGAATGCAGAATTTAGAATTTTTAGTTAGTTGACAAGTATATAATAAGAAAGTAATACACGGCAGGTAGTTCCTAAATTATACATTATACATTTTACACCTTTCTGCCGACAGGGAAATTATAAATTAACATATACTTTGCAGAGAGGAAGCAAATCTGTGTTATCTGTGGTTAGCTTTTTTACCACAGATTTCACAGTTTAACACAAATATAAATTAGAATTAATAATGTATAATTAGTTTAGTTGTGTAATGTAAATCTAAGCGTTCTACTTTGACTTAGTGGTTAATAAAATCATAAGAAGAAAATCATTCTAAAAAAAATATTGACAAAAAAAAAATCGATATTTTGAAGTAGAAATAAAACATAATCAGAAAAACAGAGGGGGAGTGATGAAGTCCTTCATTAAAATATCAGCAATCCTTTCTATAATTATAATTAATTCTTGCAACCATTCAACTGAACCTGAACCACAACCCGGCAGAAGAGATTATACCTGGACAATTGATGAATTAAAACCTGGCGACGAGTCTCTTTATTTAATGCGGATATGGGGAAGTTCTCCGTCAGATGTTTGGGCTGTGGGCATAAGCAGCTGGACTGCAACAAGTCTTTGGCATTATAATGGTTTGAATTGGAGGTGTGATTCTATCCCAAGACATATAAATCCCACCGGGCTTTTTGGAATAAACGGTAATGAAATTTGGCTTGGAAATGGTAACAGCACAATATGGAAATACAATGGATCTGTATGGCTGCAATATGGTGAATATAAGATTAATGGTTTTGATGCAGTTCACATAAATTGTTTTGATGGAACTTCAAGGAACAATATTTATGGAGTTGGTTTTGCCGATGTTTATAATAGCAACACTTATAAAGCAATAATAATGCATTTCAACGGTTTGGCATGGAGTTTTGTAAACATACCCGATACAAAAGTTAGCTTCGAATTTGTGCAAATCGATCCTAAAAGTAGTGCATTGATAATTAGCGGGATGTTACAAGCAAGCCGAAGAAAAAAGACAACGATACAATGACAATGCAATTTTTGCTGCATAAAGACAAAGAAGAAAAATGAAAATTGCCGACACACATTCAGCCACATTTGGCTGCCCATACACACAAGCGACTGCTTCGCAGCCAAAAGAGCCTTCATTTTACATTAGCACCAAAGACA
>CAZVBT010000261.1:0-4559 GCA_964625385.1 uncultured Melioribacter sp.
TGAAATAATTAGCTGGCTGAATAATTCTTGAACGAATATAAACTCCATCGCCATTAAATTGAGAACCTTTCACACCGCTTGAAGTATTGCCTTCTATTGTGGTTCCATAAGCTTTATTCCAACTTGTTAGTGCAAAACCAAGATGCCCAAATATTGTATTGCCTTTTTCCCAGCCAACTATATAGCCGGGCTCAACTTTCTTTATTCCTCTTAGAACATCATTAGCCATTATTAATTTTTTTTCTCTCTTAAAATCTCTTGCCAATCCACTTCTAATTTTAGGTTCTTTAACATTAGCTTGCGTAAGGCAAAAAGAAACAAAAGCGGCACACCAAGAATCACCTTTTTTGCGTCCAACACTATGCAAAAACATTTCTACTTCTTTACCATCGTTATTGCCAGTTGCTTCTTTAACACCGACATAATGCTGGGCAATATCTAAATGCCTTTGTGCATTAACTATTGATGATAGCAGCAGCAATAATAATAAACAAGCCCAAAAGAAATAACGCATAAGCAACATTTCCTTTTTTAAGTTCTTCAATTGTGTTTATATTTTTCATTCCATATTCGTCAAATACCCATACTAATGTTACACCTAAAATTCCTTTAGCTATACCAACGCTGAAAGAACTAAATTCAATTAACCAGTTGAATGTTATGAATATCAAAATTACTGCTATGATAGTGCCAAATAATATGACTTTGAATGTGCTATTTTTAATTAAGTCTTTCATAAATTACCTTATTAATAATGATGCTATTACTCCGATAATTGTGCCTAAAAATCCACTCGCAAATCCAATTGAAATTACAGCACCTTTGAATTGATTGCGAAAACTTTCTACTTCTCTTAAACGGCATTCGTGATCATCTATATCGTTAACAATTCTTTCAGAATTTACTTTAATAATAGCAACATCACGGATTAGAGCATCTATTTTATCATCAAGTGTTTGCATAGTTTTTTAATATTTTGAAAGTGCCATTAAAAATTGCTTTACCATTATGTACTTTTTGAAGTTCATCAGCAAATTGTTCAAAAGCTTCTGTTTCATTTTCTGCTTTTACTTTGATGTCTATCTTATTGACGAAGTTATTATTTTCATCATAAAGATTAGCACCAATTAGATATACATTTATTTTATCATCAAATATTTTTGCCATAATAACCTCAAAAGAAATTGCCAATTGCAAATTGCAAATTGGCAATTAATAATTTATAATCTAATTCTTGATAGTCTTCTTAATGCGTCTGATCTTTCAACAACTAAGTTCAAGTTAATTTGCAAACGAGCAACGCCTTGAGGCATAGTTTGGTAATCTGTAAAATCTTGGAATTGCAAACCACTATTAGTATTGAAACATACACCTAATTCTTCTGCATTTCTCAAAATATAGAGAGATGTACAATCGTTATTTGTTCCATCGCTTTCTGTTTGTGGTATTGCATCAGTTGGTAGGGCTACAATAGGAACATTATTAAAAGTATTTACAGGCACTCCAAAGCTATTTAAAGTTTCGCCAGCTGCACCAATACGTTTAGCAATAGTAGTTAAACGAGCACCTAAATTTACGTTACATGCAATTGCATTAGCACCGGGGACTTTTGCAAGTTCTTTGAACAAAATTTCTAAAAATGCATCTTGGTTTGCAGTTGTGTTTAATTGTAAAGATACTTGTGTGTTCATAGCAGCTTGTTCGGTAGTAGTAAATCCTAAAGCAGCAGTTTGTCCACCAGCAGCAGCATCTTTAACAAAGTTACTAATTCCAAGCATTTGTGGAGATACACCAGTACCAGCTAACATTGCATTTTGGATTTCGCTTGCTAATCGTAAAGCAGCAGCACTTAATTGTCTATCATAGTATCTTTGTAATGTAACAGCAGAACCAGCTACATCTACATCAAATTTGTAGAGATCATCAACCGCAACTTCACGTCCATAACTTGCAAGTAATACTTTTTCTGGATTTGGTGTTTGCAAATCTTTTGTAAATGCACTACCAACACTGCGAGCAGCACTTCCAGAAAAGCTACTTTTATCTGGTGTGTTTAATGATGTTGAAAAATCTTGTCTGAATTCAACGAATTGTAATAATGGTGTAAGCTCTAACATCTTTGTTAAAAGCCCAGCACTTCTGCCAGTTAACTTGCTTATTTGGTCCAGTTTCACTTTGTCCTCCTAATTCTAATTAAGTATTTCGTTTCTTTCTAAAATTGTTTTTAATATTGGATTATCAGCAGTCTTTGGATCAGGTTTTTGTTGCTGATTATTTTGACTATGTTTATTATCAACTAATGGTTTTAGTAATTGTGCAGCTTTATCAGCTTTTTCAAAATCTGAATTGTACAAAGCTTGCCATGTGTCTTTATCTGCATCTGTTATTTTCTTTTCAGATAATAATTTTTCAACTGCACTTTTAATTTTAGTTTCTTTTTCTTTTGCTAATCTATCTTGTTCATTCTTTATAATTTGTTCACGTGTTTTCTTTTCTTCTGCTAATGCCTCTTGTAATGTTTTGATTGCGTTCATCATTGCTTGGTTTTGGTTTATAACTGCTTCAAACATTTTTTTTGTTTCAGGATCAAATTTGCTTGTGTCAATTTTTGCTGGTTCAAAACTTTTATTGTTATCATTAAGCAGTTGATCCAATTCATTGTCTAATTCTTTTTCTTTCTCTTTAAAATCAAATCCAAGTTTCTTAAACATATTTTTAATTGTTTCTTTGTTCATTTCGTCCTCGTTTAATTTCTGTTGTAAACTTAAAAATCAAGTAAATCAAAAAAGTTTATATGCATATACAAACTTTTTTTTTAATGTATAATTTTATTTTTGTTTTAGCTTAATGGAGATTATTATGTTTTCATATAATGATATTGAAGAGTTATTAAGCAGCACAACAAGAAATGCAATAAATAATGTAGATAGTTATAATCTTTATAGTTTTGAAGCTGCTCAAATTATAAAAGAAAATAGTAATGTGGATTTAACTGCATTGAATGATAACCCAGAATGGTCAAAAATTCCTTTTGTTTTTATACTCGAATTTTTAGTGCATAACAAAATAAATGTTCCAAATGCTGATAATTACACTCGTGTAAAAGATAATTATAAAATAGCAATTGACATTTGTAAAAATCATAGAGATGTATCATCTATAACAGCAAGCAAAGTTGGTAAAATTGGAGATGATTACAATGTTGAATTTTAATGATTGTATAAATTTATTAAAAGATTATATCGAAACTAAAGTTGGTAACAATTACTCACAATTAAAAGTAGATTTTGGCAAATATGGACAAATGCCAGCTATAGCTCCATCTATTATAATATATGCTGAACCACTTGGAAGTGTTGAAAGGGCAGTTTATGGTTATATATATGATAGAAAAATGAAAGTAAATTTGTTTGTATGCGAAACTGATATTGAAATGCACAATGCAATTTTGAAAGCAAATCAGCTTGCTGAAATTTTAGAAAAAAGTTTATATGATTTTGAAGAATATGCAAATAAGAGTTCTTTGAATATAAATGGTAAACCAACAACTTTAGAATTTAGCCCAGAATCAATTACTTTTGATGGCGTTTATGGAGATTTAGCAGTTATGAATATAGAATGCTTAATTACATACGCTCCATATTTTGACGTGTAAAAAAATAAATTTCACTTTTTTTGACAAGTTTTTTGAAAAAACGCTTTTTTTGAGCTGAATTCTCAAGATTTCATTCAAATTGATTTGAATTTCTTTTGAATTTATTTGAATTCTTTTGAATGGATTTGAATTTTGGCACTAAAAACCTTGAATTTATTTGAATAGGATTTGAATTTATTTGAATAATTTGAATAAAAATTTAGCCATATCAAACCATAGGTTTCGAAAAAAAGTGGCTTAAAACGCTTCTAATGCGTTTTTTCGATTTTGGGCTATGAAATGGAGAATGTAAAACGCCAAATTAATGGATTAAAATGAGACAATTATTAAAAAATATCTGTAAAAAAACGTGAAAAAAATTTTTTGATTTTTGAAAAATTGATTATTTCACACTATTTGAGAAATTGTAAAATAAAAACCTTAAAAATGAGCTAAAAATGAAGAAACGGCTTTCAATAATGAGAATGAAGCAAATTGCAGCATGGAAATCTGTCCATCCAGAACTAAGCCATGAGCAATTAGCTGAAATATTTGAATGCACTCCGGCACAGGCACGTTACGCTCTTCAAAAATATGCTGAATTAGGTGAGATGGCTATGGCAACTAAAAAAGGGAAAAAAGTTCTTTCTTCTTTAATAAAAGATTACGTTGATGAAGATGACATTCTCGATAAGCAAATCAAAGAGATTTTAAGTCAGCTTGAAGTTGAAACTAACATTGCTGTATCTACAAGATTGCAACATATAAAAGATGTGTTAGTAATTAAGGAAAAAGTCCAAAAATTAAAATTGGAAAAACATTTGCGAGGAATTGATAGCGATATTGTTGCAGCGATTATTAAAAAGTTTATGCCGGAAGCTACCAATGAAGATATAATAAAAATATTTAATGAAGCTAAAGAAAA
>CAZVBT010000262.1:0-2762 GCA_964625385.1 uncultured Melioribacter sp.
TATAAAAGAAACAATTGCAGTTAAAAGGACCATTGGCATGCTAAGACCATCGATACCTAAAAAGTAATCTACTTTTACATTGCCTAACCAAGAAATTCCAGTGATATAAATCCAACGGAATTTTTCAATAAATTGAAATGACTTTTCATCATAAACACCAGCAGCGTTATAATTATAATTAGCCAGTAAAATTATAGCAAGAACAACCTGAACAGCTGTGATTGCAAGAGTTAAATATTTAACTGACTTAGATTGTTCTTTTGGAACGAAAAGAATCAAAATCATTCCAATTATTGGTAGAAAAGTAATTAACGATAGAATCGGAAATCCAATCATAATAAATGACCTATTTTTTTAATTTTTTATGTATGACTTATTAAATTCAAAAAACAATTAAAATGGTTTAAAGAAAAACAAAAGAATAATAACTGCAAAAACAATATAAACGATATAAGTTTGCACCTTACCTGTTTGTAATTTCCTGAAATTTAATCCAATAAAACCACTAAAGAAAGCAGAAAAATTAACTAAACCATCAACAACATAAGTATCAAAAAGACCGCTTAGCTTTGATGTAAATCTTGTTAACCATGCAGAACCATTAACAGCACCATCAACAATTTTTTGATCAAACCATGATAAGCCTTTTCCTGTATTCAAAGTGCCTGAAACAGCGGTAGCATCATATAATTCATCTAAATACCATTTGTTTAGTGAGAAATTGTATAACCCTTTAATTTTATCAGCAAGCTTATCAGCATCAAGTTTTTTCCATGCATAAAATATAAATGCTAAAAGGATACCTAAACCAGCAACTGCAAGTGAAGCAAACATTGCTTTATAGTGTGCCCAATGCATTGTTTCAGTATATTCTAACGAGTTTACAATTTCACCATGTGATTCAACAATATTTTCATGATTTTCTTTTTCAACCATAAATGAAAATCTTGTTTCATCAGGTGTAACTTGTTGAGGAGTTTTTACCCAACTCTTCAAAAACCATCCTTGATCAGCACCAATTGGATTTGGAGTGTACCAAATAAAAATTGAAAGTACAGCCAAAATTAAAAGAGGAACAACCATTAATTTTGGTGATTCATGTGCATGATCAAATTTATGATGATCGCGTGGTTCTCCATGAAAAGTTAATAAAACCAATCTGAACATATAAAAAGCAGTCATTCCTGCAACAATAAAAGCAATTATTGGTATTAACCAATGACCAGTTAATTTTCCAAAAGCAAGTGTACCAGCAAGAATTCCATCTTTACTTAAGAAACCTGATGTAAATGGAACTCCGGAAATTGCAAGAGTTGAAATTAAAAATGTAGCATAAGTTAAAGGCATTTTTTTACGCAAACCACCCATGTTTCTGATATCCTGTTCATGATGCATAGCATGAATAACAGAACCAGAACCAAGAAACAAGCAAGCTTTGAAAAATGCATGTGTAACTAAATGGAAAAACGCAAAAGCATAAGCTCCAACACCAAGAGACATAATCATATAACCGAGTTGGCTTACAGTTGAATAAGCTAAAACTTTTTTAATATCATTTTGAGTAATAGCAATAGTTGCAGCAATGAAAGATGTAAATGCACCAACTATTGCAATAACAAGCATTGCATCAGCTGTTAGTAAAACAAAAATTCTTGTTACTAAATAAACACCAGCAGCAACCATAGTAGCCGCATGAATTAAAGCAGAAACTGGAGTAGGACCTTCCATAGCATCTGGCAACCAAACATGAAGAGGAAATTGAGCAGATTTACCAACAGCACCCATGAATATTAAAATTCCGGCTGCTGTAAGCCAAGCATTGCTGCCAAATGGAATAACACCATTTTTTATTTGTTCAAAGATTGAATCAAACGTAAATGTATGATAATTTGTAAAAAGAATTAAAATTCCAAGAAACATTCCAATATCACCAATTCTATTTACAATGAAGGCTTTTTTACTTGCGTCAGAAGCAGATTTTTTTTCGAACCAGAAACCAATTAATAAATAGGAAGAAACACCGACCAATTCCCAGAAAATGTACATCATCAAAATGTTATGAGTAAGAACAATACCTAACATTGAAAAAGTAAATAAACCAAGATATGAAAAGTATCTGGTATATCTTTTATCTCCATGCATATATTCAACAGAGAAGTAATGCACAAGCATGCTAATAAGATTTACAACAAAAAGCATCAAAACCGTTAAGTTATCAATCTTAAATCCCAAATCAATTTTAATAACACCATCAAGTGGGGCATTACCAATTGTAATCCAGGTAAATTCAGAAATAATATCTTTTGGGAAATAAGATAGTTTTGAAAACATAACAATTAAAGAGAGGATAAAAGCAACTGTTAATATCCCAACTTCTAACAAATAAAGTTTTGGAAATCTTTTACCCAAAATGACAACAATTGCAAAACCAATTAATGGTAAAAATAAAATAGCAATTGATAGGTTTACTAATAAACTTTCGCTCATGGTCTATTCTTTTAAGTTATCAATTTCGTCAATATTAACGTTTGTAAATGTTTTATAAATATTTAATACTATTGCCAAAGCAATAGCAGCTTCGGCAGCAGCAAGAATTATTACAAACAATGCATAAATTTGTCCGCTAAATCCAAAATTTCCATATTTGGCAAAAGCTACAAAATTTATATTAGCAGAATTTAGTATTAATTCAATGCCCATTAAAACCATCACTGCGTTTTTTCTTGTAACAATTCCATAAACTCCTAATGAAAAAAGAATTG
>CAZVBT010000263.1:0-2401 GCA_964625385.1 uncultured Melioribacter sp.
ATACCAGGTAGAGTTAATGTACCGTGAAAACCAGCCAAAATACCAAGGATTAAAAGTATTGTTGTAAATAATGCAAAATCGGCAAAACTACCAGCTGTTTTGTAGTAGAAGATCATGAAGATAGCAACTAAAAGATAACCAAATAGAGCAGAGTTAACACCTTGCGAAATTGAATCTTGACCTAATGAAGGACCAACAGTTCTTTCTTCAAGTATATCAACAGGTGCAGGTAATGCACCAGCCTTGAGAACAATCTCTAATAACTTTGCTTCGTCCATGTTTGCACTTCCTGTTATTCTGGAACTGCCTGTAGGAATTTTATTGATAATTGTTGGGGCAGAATATACAACTCCATCAAGAACAATTGCACAGCGTTTATCAATATTTGCACCTGTAATTCTAGACCATTCTCTTGCGCCATCTGCATTCATTTGCATTGTTACTTCCGGTGAACCTGTTGCCTGATCAATTTCTGCTCTTGCATCTGTTATTACTCCACCGGTTAATTCTGGCTCTTTATTTACCATATATAAACGGTAAAAATTGGCTCCATCAGGCCCAACAATTGGCTTTGCATCATATATAAATTCAACATTATCAGGAATTACTTTTTTAACATCTTCTCTTTGTAATATTTCGTTTAATTTGTTTCTATCTGTTTCTTTTACATAAGCATCAGCAATTCTACCCTGAGGATCAATTAAACGTGCAATTGCAAAAAATGGATGTTCTTTTGCAAATTGTTCTTCTGTTTGATTTTTTTGTTTCGATGTATCAGCTTTTTGAGTTAATGTTGAATCTTTAAATTTTCCCGCAAGAATTTCATCAATTCTGTTCATAATTGGAATAGTTAAAGATGCATCTTTAACTAACTTAAACTCGAGTAAAGCTCGACCCTGTAATAATCTGCGGGCTTCTTCTTCTCTTGCAATACCGGGTAATTCAACAACTATTCTTCTTGAACCTTGTTTTTGAATGCTTGGTTCAGAAACACCATATTGATCAACGCGATTTCTAATAATTTCAATTGCACGGGTAACTGCATCAGTTTCTTGCTCTTGAAGTTTTTGAATAATTCTATCATCATCTTCTCTAATTGAACCAAAATAACGGCTCATTCGTATATTTTTTTCTTTCATTTTTCTTGCTAAAATAGTAACAACATTTTCATCAGAAATTTTTGATTCAGCTTCAGCTTCTTTTAAAATTCCAATAAAAATCTGATCAGGATCTTTAGCAAGTTTTTCAAGAAGTTTTGCAGTATTAACTTCCATCACCAAATACATTCCGCCTTGGAGATCAAGACCAAGTTTAATTCTTTTTTCGCGGGCGTCTCTGTAATCAGGATGATTAGAAAGAATACTGTCTTTTTTGGAAGTGATTAAATCTTTTAGTTTGCTTGAAGTAATTGTTGGATTTTTTGTCTTTATTTCATTTTCAATTTTAGTAAGATCTTTACTAACTTCTTTTGAATTTAGATAATCTTGCAAAGTAGGGTAGAGAAGATAAAGGCTTAATCCAACAAAAACTAACACCAATATTAATCTAAATCTTAGTTCTTTCATCACAGTTCTTAAATTTAGTTTTAGAATTTTATTAAAGTCCTTCTAAAAAAGAAGGACTTAACAAATTAGTTAACTATTCACGAACAACCCAGGTTTTTACAGAAGCAGTTACATTTGAATGAAGTTTGACTGCAACAGTGTAAATTCCAAGAGATTTAATTTGTTCAGTGATTTCAATTTTACGTTTATCAATATCAAATCCTTTTTCTTTAAGAGCATCTGCAATCATTTGGTTTGTAACAGTCCCAAATATTTTATCCTCTTCACCAACTTTAACAGGTATAGTAACAGAAACTTTTTCTAATTCAACAGCTAATTTTTGAGCTTCTTCCAATTCCTTTGCTTCACGTTTTTGGATTTGTTTTTTTTCTTCTTCTAAAGCGCGAATGTTACCAACAGTTGCTTGATATGCAATTTGACGAGGGATTAAGAAATTTCTTGCATAACCATCTTTAACATTGACAACATCGCCAACTTTGCCTAGTTGATCGAAATTTTTTCTTAATATTACTTTCATATTCAACTCCTATTTAACTGCTTCAGATACAAATGGTAAAATAGCCAAATGACGGGCACGTTTAATAGCAGTTACTAATTCTCTATGTTGTTTAGCTGTTAAACCAGTAATTCTGCGTGGAATTATTTTGCCCTGATCTGTAAGGAATTTTTGAAGAGTTTTTGAGTCTTTGTAATCAATGTAACCTTCGATTACTCTTTTTATTTTTTTTGTCGGTGTTGCGTTCTTCATATTATTCCTCATGACTTATCCTTCATTAAATCCGATTCTTCATCGGTAAGAAATTTATCGAAAGAGTTATCTTCATAGTCTGAATCAT
>CAZVBT010000264.1:0-11310 GCA_964625385.1 uncultured Melioribacter sp.
CTAAACCAACTGAATCTTGCTGATTAATTAAAATATAAGATAATGCAGCAGCTAAATTGATAGCATAATCTAACTTGGTAATTTTAGCTGTGTGCTTAAAATTCATAGATCTGCTGCAATCAATAAAAATATTACATATTAAGTTGGTTTCATCTTCATATTTTTTTAAATAATATTTTTCAGTTTTTGCAAAAACTTTCCAATCAATATTTCTAATTGAATCACCTTGAATATAAGGACGATATTCTGCGAATTCGACACTAAAACCATGATAAGGACTTTTGTGTAAACCAACCATAAAACCTTCAACTATCATTTTAGCACGAAGTTCAAGGGATTTAAGACCGGATATAATTTCAGGATCTAAATATTTTTTAACATCAGTTTTTTTTAATGACATTATTTTTTGGAAAGATTTTTCTGAAGAATTTCATCTGGTGTTTTACCAAGATTTTCCAATTCTATTTTTACTGATGAAGCAAATTCATTTTCCGGAAATTTATTAAGAAACTCCTGATAAGCTAATTTGGCTTCATCATATTTATTTAAATGATTGGCTAAAATGTATCCGCTTAAAAATAATGCTTTCGGAGCATCTTTGGAATTAGGGAATTCTTTGTAAAGTAATCTAAAATATTCTACAGCTTTTTTGTTGCTTTCAACTTGTTCAATGTTTGGCACTTGATACATATAATACATTGTCCCTGTCAACAATAAACTTTTTTCTCTGAATTCATTTGAAGAATTTTCATTCAACACCTCTTGAAATTTATTAAAAGCTTCGATGTAATTTTTTTCGTTGTAATGTTTTAACCCTTCTTCATAGTTTCTTTTATCATTGTTTGATGAACAACCAATCATTATACTTAATATTAAATAAAGTAGTTTTCTCATTTTTAACCTTAATTTCTTTTTTTCAAATATATATTAAATTTTTTAATAATTTAAGATAGAGTTGCATTTTGTTTTAAGGAATCACCACGTTTATATGAAATGCTTCTTCCTAACGAATTAAGCAAATTCTCTATTTTCGTTTTTGCTTCAATCGGGTTGTCTTTTATACCAGCTTTGTTCGGGTAGATTAAATAATTTTCTCTATACTCAATTGGAGTAAAATCTGGCATAATAACATTAGCACCAGCTTGTAAACCTTTTTTTCTACCATTTTTATCTAAAGTAGCTAAAGCTGTGGTTGATGGAATATGAACATTTTTTAACACTAATCTTGCAACAGCAATTGTCTTTAAAGTTAATAAAACATCACCACTTCTTTTTTTATGATAAGGAGTATGAGGTGAAGGAATAAACGGACCAAAAGCAGCCATATCTAAATCGAATTTCCTGCACAACAAAATATCATCCGCAATATCTTCGAGAGTTTGCATTGGCAATCCAATAAGATTACCTGAACCAATTTGATAGCCTAATGATTTTAGATATTCAAGGTGCTCCAATCTTTCTGATAATTTTTGTTTAAAGTGATATGCTTCATAAAGGCGAGAATTAGCAGTTTCATGCTTTAATAAATATCTATCTGCTCCAGCAATTTTCCATTTTTTATACTCATCGAAATTTCTTTCACCTAAACTCAAAGTTATTGCTACATCTACATTCTGCTTAATTTGATAAATTATATATGAAATTATTTCTGAATCAAAAAAACTATCTTCTCCACTTTGTAAAACAATTGTAAAAATACCTTCATTAGTGATTGTTTTAGCAGTTTTTACAATCTCATCCGGAGACATACGATATCTTTTAATATAATGATTATCGAATCTTAACCCGCAATAGATGCAATTTTGCTCACAATAATTAGAAATTTCAATTATGCCACGTAAATGTACTTCATCACCACAGTATTTTTGTCGAACTTCATCAGCGCGCTTAAAAAGCTTTTTTAAATCTTCTTCATTTTTAAGATTTAATAAAAAAACAATTTGCTCTTTGGTAAAATAATCGTTATTTAATAATTCATCTAAGTTCATATATTAAAAGAAAATATCTCTTTCCCCTTTATTAATTTTTTGTATCATTTTTTCAGTTTTAACTTTTGTTGGACCATCTAATTTTTCAAGTTCTTTCTCTATAAAATTTTCTGCTACTTTTTTTGTTTCATCAGATGCAAAATCTAATTTGTATTCATTAAAAGTTGAAATAGCATTTGGAACACATATTTTACCAATATTACCCGTTTTAGCAAGTTCCATAAATCTATCACCTGTTCTGTTAGAACGATAGCAAGCCGTGCAAAAGCTTGGCATATAACCTAATTTACAACAATCTTTCACTACTTCATCAAGTGAGCGGTGATCCCCAAGCTGAAATTGCTCCATCTGGTATTCATTGACACTATCTTTACTTTCTTTATATGCTCCAGGTGATGTTCTGCTCCCGGCACTTATTTGTGATACGCCGACATTAAATAATTCTCTTCTTAACTCAGCTTTTTCTCTTGTTGATAAAATTATGCCAGTATAAGGAACAGCTAGTCTTAAAACTGCAACTATTTTTTTAAATGATAAATCATCAACAGCAAAAGGAGGTTTTTGGGCAACTGGAGCATTTAATGCTGGTTCTAACCGTGGGACTGAAATTGTGTGAGGACCTATACCAAATCTATGATCCAAATTGAAAGCATGACTTAAAAGTGCTAATGTTTCAAACTTCCAATCAGTTAACCCAAATAAAGCCCCAATACCCACATCATCAATGCCTGCCTGTAATGCTCTATCCATTGCGAATAATCGCCATGAATAATCTCTTTTCGGTCCTTCTGGATGTATTTTTAAGTAAGTTTCATAATGATATGTTTCTTGGAAACATTGATATGTTCCAATTCCAAAACTTTTTAAAATCTTAAAATTTTCTATAGATAATGGTGCAGTATTAACGTTAAGTCTTCTAATATTTCCATTTTTAATTTTAACATCATAAATAGTTTTAATTGCTTCACCAATAAATTCCATACTTGCTTTTTTAGGATGTTCACCACATACGAGAAGAATTCTTTTATGTCCTTGGCTAACTAAAAATTCAGTTTCTTCTTTAATTTCTTCAAAGGAAAGAGTTTTGCGTTTTAATTCTTTGTTATCTTTTCTAAATGCGCAATACAAACAATTATTTACACATAAATTTGTTAAATATAATGGAGCAAATAAAACTAAACGATTACCATATATTTTCTCTTTAACTTCTTTAGCAGTTGCAAATAATTCATTTAATGTTTCTTTGTCATTTATATTAAGCAACGCGGCACTTTCACTTAATGATAATCCTTTTGCTTCTTTAGATTTTTGAATTATTTCTTTTTGGAGTGAAATTTCATTTAATTTTTGATTATCTATCAATTCAAAAATATCTTTTTCATTAATAAATTCCATTTCGCACTCATTATAATTTATGAGCATCTGAACAAGTATTATACCATCAACTTTTTCCCCTCAAAATGAATGAAATTAAATTATTTTGATTTTCATTTCTTAAAAAAGAGAATAAAACCTTTATTTTTTGTAATTAATAAAAATTATTTTGTTACTGCATTTTCTATTATTTCAAGTGTGCCTTTTGTGGCATTTAATTTACAATTTAGTCCGATTGGGATGGTTATGTTATGTTTGATATGCCCATGACTGACATTATAAATCGAAGGTAATTTAGATTTATTTTGGAAATAATCAATTATTATTTCATTTAATGTAAAAGATCTTGTTTCAGGATCTTTTGGAAGACATTCGGTGAAATTACCAAGAATAATTCCTTTGATTTGCTTAAATATTTTAGCCAGCCTAAGTTGGTTTAACATTCTATCAATTCGATATGGTTCTTCATGTATATCTTCAAGAATCAGGACTTTGTTATTTAATTTTGGGAAATATTCTGTGCCAAGTAAGGAAGTTAATAAACTCAGATTACTTCCAACAATTTCTCCATTTGCCTTTCCTTTGTTAAGAGTAAAAAATTTTTCACTGTTTGGGTTTGAAATTTTCCCAATTTTTTTATCGCTTGTAATTAATCTCCAAAAATTTTCTTCTGTAAAAGGACTTATTTCTTCATAAAAATCGACTGCAAGCATTGGCCCAACAAATGTTACAAGGCCAGCTTTTGTATAAAATGCTAATTGCAGGGCATTAATATCACTATATCCAACAAAAATCTTTGGATTTTTTTTTATCAAATTAAAATTAATTTTATCGAGTAACCTAGCAGATCCATAACCACCACGAACACAAAAAATTGCCTTTACATTTTTATTTTGAAACATTGAATGAATATCTTCTAATCGTTCATCATCTGTGCCAGCTAAATAACCACTATATTTCCCAACATTTTTTGCAACTTCAACACGATAACCAAGACTTTCTAAATACAGAACACCTTTTTCAATTCTTGATAAATCATCCGGAGATGAAGCTGGTGAAATAATGCCAATTAAATCACCTTTATTGAGTTTTTTAGGTTTAATTAAAGACATTTTTTAGCCTTTTATTTGTTTCTTGCTTTCAAAATAAAAAATATTAAAGTTTGATACAAACAAAAAAACTAAAAATTTAATAAATTCAATTCAAGTTATTTTCGGTTTGGGTTTTAATCTTGTAAATTTTTAAGTTTTTTATGATGAGAAATTAGCTTTGCATCAATGTAAAAGACAATATTTTCTGCAATATTTGTAGCATGGTCTGCCAATCTTTCAATATGACGGGATAAAATTAATAAATGAGCCGAAGGTTCGACTAAATTTGGCTCTTTTTGCATTTTTTCAACCAAAAATTTGAAAATTTTTTTATTAAACTTATCTACTTCTTCATCACTTTTTAAAACTTCATCAGCTAATTCTTTATTTTTGACAATAAAAGCATCAATTGATTTTTTTAACATTTCTTTAGCTTTTTTTGCCATTTCAGTTATTTGTGATTCATCTATTAAACTTTTGTATTCATAGGTTTTTTTTATTCTTTGTGAAATATTCACAGCTATGTCACCACATCTTTCAAGTTGATTATTTATCATCAAAGATGAAAGTATAAATCTCAAATCAGTTGCAAATGGTTGAAAAAGTGCAAGTATATTTTCACATTGTGTTTGAATTAAATTATCATAAGCATCAACCTCTAAATCTTTTTCTTTAATGCCTTTAATGAATTCAATATTTGCAGTCTCAACAGCGTTTATTGAGCGCTCAACCATATCATCAACTAAAGAAGCCATTTTAGTTAAATTGATCTTTAAATTTTCAATTTCTTGAGTAAAATGTTCTTGCATATTAACCTCAAAGTTTTAACCGAATCTACCACGAATGTAATCTTCGGTTTGTTGTTTATCTGGTGAAGTAAACATTTTTTTAGTATCAGAATATTCAATTAAATTGCCCATATAAAAAAATGCAGTAAAATCGCTTACACGAGCAGCTTGTTGCATGTTATGAGTAACAATTACAATTGTGTAATTACTTTTTAATTCAAAAATTAAATCTTCAATTTTTGTTGTAGAAATTGGATCGAGAGCGCTAGCAGGTTCATCCATCAAAAGAATATCTGGATCGACAGCTAAAGCCCGGGCAATACATAATCTTTGCTGCTGACCACCACTTAAAGATAATCCACTTTTATTTAAATCATCTTTAACTTCATCCCAAAGAGCTGCCCGCATCAAACTTCTTTCAACAATTTCATCAAGTTTCTTTTTATCTTTTATTCCATTTATTTTAGGACCAAAGGCTACATTTTCATAAATTGATTTTGGAAAAGGATTAGATTTTTGAAATATCATTCCAACTTTTTTTCTAAGTTCAACTACATCAATATTCTTTTCGTAAATATTAATATCATCTATGAAAACATTTCCATCAATTTTAACATTTTCTATTAAATCATTCATTCTATTCAAAGTTCGTAAAAAAGTCGATTTACCGCAACCAGAAGGACCAATGAAAGCGGTAACTAATTTTTCCGGAATTTTTAATGAGATATCATCTAATGCTTTTTTATTACCATAAAAAAGGTTGAGATTTTCTACTATGATTTTTGGGTTTTCTATCATGATTTATACAAGTAACTTTTTTCGAAATCTATATCTAATAAAAATTGCAATGGAAGTTAAACTAAAAGTTAAAATTAACAAAACAAAAGCAGTTGCGTATTGAATTCCTTTGGTTGCTTCAACATCTGTTGATTGTGTTGACATAACAAATACATGATAACCTAAATTCATAAATTGGTCTGTAAATTTTTCCGGGAGATGAGGCAAAAAATAAGCTGCACCAGTAAATAAAATAGGTGCTACTTCACCGGCACCACGACCAACTGCCAAAATTGTTCCGGTCAAAATTCCTGATATTGAATTTGGTATAATAATTTTTCTTACTGTTTGCCATTTAGTTGCACCAAGAGCTAAACTTGCAGCACGATAATCATTCGGAACATTTTTTAATGCTTCTTCAACAGAAACTATAACAACAGGTACAGTTAAAAAAGCCATTGTAAAACTTGCCCAAAGAATATTAGGTTGAGCCCATTGTAAATTTCCTTCAGGGCTTAAAACTTTATCCATTCCAGCACCAATAAATTGGACAAAAAATCCTAACCCAAATAAACCAAAAACAATTGAAGG
This sequence comes from uncultured Melioribacter sp., assembly GCA_964625385.1. Classification (GTDB taxonomy): domain Bacteria; phylum Bacteroidota; class Ignavibacteria; order Ignavibacteriales; family Melioribacteraceae; genus Stygiobacter. Next base: position 6,610 of record CAZVBT010000264.1, read on the forward strand.
AACACCAGACAATGTATTTACAGCAAATCTTATAGATCTGGTAAATATGCTTTTTTTATTTGCGTATTCGTTGAGATATATAGCTGTAATTGTTCCAATGGGAACACAAATTATTGACATTATAAGAACAAGTAAAACAGTTCCAACAATAGCCGGGAAAATTCCTCCAGCTGTCATTCCTTCTTTGGGTGCACTTGTTATAAATTCTAATGTGAGATAATCTCTTCCGCCAAAATAAATTTCTAAAAGTAGATATATAATTGAAAATATTATTATAAGAGTTGATACTACAGATGCGATTATAACAAATTTACCTAAATATTTGTTATTCACTATTCACCTCTGAATCGTTTCATAAGTTTTGCTCTTACATAAAACTCTGCAACAGCATTAATAATGAAAGTAATAATAAATAAGAGTGAGCCAATAAAAAATAAAACTGAATAATGAACATCACCAAAAACTACTTCAGCCATTTCTGCACCAATAGTTGCAGATAAAGTTCTAACAGGATCAAAAATATTTAATGAATTAATTGCAGCATTTCCGGTTGCCATTAAAACAATCATTGTTTCTCCAAAAGCCCTTCCAAAGCCAAGAAGTAATGCAGCAAATATACCAGGTGTTGCTGCCGGCACAACTACAAAAAGTGCTGTTTGCCATTTGCTTGCACCTAGTGCTAAACTTGCTTCGGAATAATATTTTGGAACTGCATTCAAGGCTTCTTCAGTAATTGTATAAACTATTGGAATAATAGCAATTGCCATAGCAATTCCACCAACGAATGCATTAAGTCTGAATGTATAACCAAAAATTTCCTGCAAAAAAGTTGCAAGTGTAACTAAAGCAAAAAATCCAATCACAACTGAGGGAAAACTTGATAGTAGTTCAATTGAAGGTTTAATAAATTCTTTTATTTTTTTAGGTGCAAATAATGAAGAGAAAATTGCAGCTAGTATTGCAAGAGGTGCTCCGATAATTAATGCAATAAAAGTTACTTTTAAACTTCCTAAAAAAAGTGGTTGTAATCCATATTTGGGTTCCAATCCAACTGGTTGCCAATCTGCACTAAGTAGATTTTTAACTGTTGCTTCATCTTTGTTTTCACTTTTATTTTCTAAAGTAGTAGATTGGTTTTGTAATTCAATTGTTGGTTCTTCGCCATAAGATTCTGTTTGTAATTCTTCTTTTTGAATTGCTTTTTCTTTTTGAGAAAATATTGGCAAGGCCTCTCTGAATACAAATAAAAAAATTAAAATTATAACTGCAAAAGAAACAAAAGATACAGATTTAATAATTTGTTCAATTAAAAATTCTACTGGTCTAAACTTTTTTTGGAGTAAATTCACTTCTTTCAATTTTTTTAAGTATTCTAATATGGTAATTTTTGCGTGATTGAAATGTTAAGAAATTGTTAAATTATTGTTAAGTTATTTTTATTCTTTGAATCTGTAACCAATTCCTTTTATTGTTTCTATGTATTCAGCATAATTTTTTAATTTTTTGCGAATTTTAAGTAAATGCACATCAACGGTTCTTTCAGTAACGTAAACATTATCGCCCCAAACTTTATCAAGAATTTTTGAACGACTAAAAACTTTTCCTTTATTTGATGCTAATAAATGTAATATCCAGAATTCCGTTTTTGACATTTCAATAGGTTGTTCATCAATAGTAACTAAAAATTTATCTACTTCAATCTTTAAATTATCTATTGCAATATTTTCCTTGTCACTGAATCTGTCTTCTGCATTTTTTCTAAGGTTAGCTTTAATTCTTGCAATTAATTTATTAATTGTAACTGGTTTTTGAATGAAATCGCTAGCTCCTATATCAAGACTTGCAATTTCATTTGACTCTGTTGCCTTAGCTGTTAACAAAATAACAGGAATGTTTTTTAAAGCATCATTTTCTTTTATTTTTTTTAATGTTTCAAAACCATCAATAATAGGCATCATTAAATCTAAAATAACTAAATCAGGTTTTGATTCAATTTTTTGTAAAGCTTCGTATCCATTTTTAGCTGTTATAACTTCAAATTTGTTCTTCTCAAGGTTATACTTCAACAACTGAAGAATATCTTCTTCATCATCAACAATTAAAATTTTGGTTCTCATATTTAATATTTTATTAATCTTGCTTTTCGTTTGGCTTTTCTTCTTTACTTAACCAAACAATTGAATTTCTGTTTAATAATATTTCTTTTTCATTTTCATTATCAACTTGAATTGCTGTTAGAAATTTTTTTTCACTTTTTAAAAGATCTTTTTTCTTAGTTTTAATTTTTAATACTTCAGAGTTTGATAAATGAATATTCCAAATTTCCATTCCTGTTCTCCTTATTTTATTTTTCTAACCGGGAAATAACCAATTTCATCAACAATTTTTTGCCCTTCGTTACTTAAAGCAAAATCAATAAACTTTTTAACATTGCCTTCTGGTTTTTTTATTGTGTACATATAAAGAAATCTTGAAATTGGATACTCGCCAGTTAATATGAATTTTTTAATTGGTAAATATGCTTTTGAATTTTGATCTTTTTTAATAGCTATATCTTTTACACCCTTTGCATAAGCAGCACCACCAAAACCAATTGCATTTTTATCTTTAGCAACTGCATTAATAACTGCTGCAGTTCCGGGCATGCTTTGCATCGCAGGACTAAAATCTTCATTTTCTAAAACATGTTCTTTGAAATATACGTATGTACCTGAATTATTTTCTCTGCCATATAAAATAATTTTTGCATTATCTCCACCAACTTCTTTCCAGTTTGTAATTTCACCTTTGTAAATTTTCTTTACTTGCTCAAGTGTTAATTCTTTAATTTTTTTATTTGCAGTGTTTGTGTATACACTCAATCCATCAATTGCTACTTTAATTTCAATTCCATTAGAATTGTATTTTTCTTTTAGTTTTTCAATTTCAGATTTTTTAATCGGACGTGATGAATTACAAATATCAGTTGTTCCATTAATAAGTGCAGCTATACCAGTACCAGAACCACCTCCAGTAACCTGAACTTTAATATCAGGATTTTCTTTCATAAATATTTCAGCCCATCTTTGAGCAAGAATAACCATTGTATCTGAACCTTTAATAGTTATTGTTTTTTCTTGTAAGAAAAAACCAAAACCTAAAATTGCTAAAATTGATAATATTATTTTTTTCATTTTTAACCTTTTTTGTTTAGCCAAAAATAGATACTGTTATGTTATCGAAATGTTAACTTAATGTTAAATAATTGTTAAATGATTTTATAATTTTTAATAGAATATTCTGAAAAGTTCAAATATACATCTTTGCTAGCGAAGTGAAACCTGTCTGCCTGCTTACAAACTAAAGTTGTTTTTTTAATTTTAAATCTGGATTGCTTACCCGATTAAATCGGGTCAAGCTGTAATTGCATTCCTCGCAATGATCATCCAGAAACAATTTTTCATAAGTCTCTAAAAAATTATTAACTAGCTATAATTTTTTTTTCTCTTAACCAATTTTATTTATTTAATGATTATGAAGTATAATAAAACGAAAATTATATGAATTATTAAATCCAAAATTTGAATCTAAGATTAAATAGCAAGCTTAGTTTTTAATTTATCTTCACTCTCTACAAATATATTATTTTCTATTAACTCGTAACTTTGATCGAAATTAAAAGCGTTTATTATAAACATTCTGAGTGCATTACCCTCAAACGCACCACCTGAATTAAAAAAATGTATGTTATCTCTATAATATTCTTTCATTTCGTGTGAATGCCCATGAAGTACTATTTTAACATCATGTTCTTTAAATAACTTTAATATTTTTTTCTTATTACGAAGTTTCATAGTATAATTTTCAACTTTAGACCACAAACTATTTTCTGAGCTTGAAACGATTTCATTTTTATGATAAAAGTGGTGATGAATAACTGATATCTTTATTTTATTTTTTGTTTTTTCATGGTTCAATAATTTTGATATTTTTTGTCTAACATCTTTTCGAATTCTACCATTTGAAGCAAAAGGATTTTTAAATCTTGAATATTCATCAATTGAGTTAATAATTATTAGTGCGTTATCATTTACAATTTTCAGAAAAGGAAAACTAAAATTTTCATCTGATGTAATTGCACCTTCAAACAATTCTTTGAAGAAATCAATAAAGATTTTTACTTTTTCATTGTAATCAACTTTAAAGCATTTTGATGGAAAACTGATAACATCACTTGCTGTTTGTGGTCCTCCAAAAATATCATGATTACCAATTGTAAGTGTTGACGTATTAGAATTATAAATCTTTAATTTTTTTAGTAAGTCTTTAAACTTTTTCAGTTCATTAATGTTTGCGTTATCTGTAATGTCTCCGGTAAAAACAAAATGTTGAGCTCCAAGTTCTAATCCTTTAACAATTGCTTTTTCCAGCTTTAAAAAATTATTTTCTTTGAATAATGAACAAAGATGTAAATCTGATAAGTGAGCTATTCTCATAAAAATAAATATTGTTCCCTAAAATTAAGTTGCCTTTATTAACACTTAGTGAAGCTAATGTTATGTTATTATTAAATTTAAGCAGGTATTTTAATTTTGTGATTTTGCTGAATAAACTTTTGTTTTTTCTCTTCTTTTATTTTATCAATTTCAATAACTAAAAATCCATCAATACAGTTTTCGAAATCAGGATCAATATTAAAAGATAAAATATTTGCACCACCAT
>CAZVBT010000265.1:0-5350 GCA_964625385.1 uncultured Melioribacter sp.
CATTTTTTTTCTTCTTCATCAATTTCAATTTGTTTTAATTTTGCCGGAGCTAAACAACGTTGAATAAAAATAACCGGGTCTTCTGAATAGTTAATAACATCAATATTTTCATTGTTAAGTTCACGAACAATAGCATGAATACGAACACCTTTCATACCAACGCAGGCACCAACGGCATCAATTCTTGAGTCGTAAGATTCAACTGCAACTTTAGCTCTTTCGCCGGGTTCGCGTGCAATTCCTTTAATTTCAATTACACCGTCATATATTTCCGGAATTTCAATTTCAAAAAGTCTTCTTAAGAATAAATTATCGGAGCGTGAAATTATTATTAAAGGATCACCATTTTGGTTTTGTTTTACTTCTTTAATAACCGCACGAATTGTATCACCTTTACGATATTTTTCGCGTGGTATTTGTTCGTCACGTGGCAGAAGTAATTCATTTTTATTATGATTTACAAGAACATCATTTCTTCTTACCTGATAAATATCTCCAACAACAATTTCACCTATCATTTCATTGTATTCACGATAGATTAATTCTTTTTCAATTTCACGAATTTTTTGATTCAAATTTTGACGGGCAAGATTTACTAATCTTCTTCCAAAATCTTTCAGTTCAAGTTTTTCAACATAATCTTCACCAACTTCAAGTTCATCCGGATTTCCTTTTTCATTTACTTCATCTATGCTGATTTCAGTAGCAGGATCTTCAACATTTTCAACAATAGTTCTTTCAAGAAATATTTCTATATCTCCTTTATCCATATTTACAACAATTTCGTATTTAGCTTTTTCACCATATTTTTTCTTTACCATAATTCCAAAGATTTTTTGAATGATATCAACAAGAACATCTTTGTCAATACTTTTTTCGCGAACCATTTGCGAAAAGGATTCTACTATTTCACTATTCATTTATTTTTTCTCCTATCAGAAACTAATTAAAACTTTTGCACTTACTATGTCTTTAAAATTGATTTTTATTTCTTCATTTTTGACTTCAAAGTAAAGATTGTCATCTTTAATTCTTAACAGCTTTCCTGTTAATTTTTTTTTTTCATTTTCCGTTTTATAAGTAAATTCAAATTTTCTATTGATGTGTTTTTGATATTGTACTAAATATTTTAATGGTCTTTCAATTCCGGGAGACGAAACATCAAGCCGATAATTTGAATTAATTAAATTATCTTTTTCAATTTTTTCATTTAAAGCGCGACTAATTAAAACACAATCGTCAGTATTGATACCTTTTTCATTATCAATAAAAACTTCAATGATCTTTAAACGATTATCACCACGTAAATTTAGATCAATTAAAAGGTAACCATTAGAAGATATAATTTCTTCAAATATTTGCAATAAATTAGCTTTTTCCATAGTACACAAATAAAAATCGCCCACTAGGGGCGAAAATGACTACGCAAAAGTATAAAGATTAACTTGATTTTCCAAATTAAGAGATTATTAAGAATCCTTTTTAGCGTAAAGTGTTTTTGCCTTTTCAGCAGAGGTTACAATTCCTTTTATAAGAGAAGAGCTAAACCCAGCATGTTCCATTTGATTTAAGCCTGAAATTGTAATTCCCATTGGTGTTGTAACTTTATCCACTTCTCCTTCGGGATGATTTTCAGTCTTTAAAAGTAATGAAGCAGCGCCTTTCGCAGTTTGTGAAGCCATAAATAATGCATCTTCTGCATGAAATCCAATTTCAATTCCACCTTGAGAAGCTGCACGAATTGCTCTTAAGAAAAATGCAATTCCAGATGCACAAAGTGCAGTTGCAGGAACCATTAATTCTTCATGAATAATAATTGTTTTCCCAAGTTGATTAAAAATATATTTTGCAATTTCAAGTGAGTCTTTATCTTCTTCGTGTGAAGCAATGCAAGTCATAGATTCTTGTATTGCAATTGCTGTATTGGGCATTACTCTTATCACAGGTATTTTTTCTGTCAACTGATTTTTAATTTGATTAATTGTTGCTCCTGTTACAATCGAAATAATAATATGTTTATCTTGATTTAGTTCAGGATTAATTTCCTTTAAAAGTTCATCAAGTTGTTGAGGAGTAACGGCAATAATAATAATTTCTGATTTTCTAACAGCTTCTAAATTATTAGTTGAAGTTTGAAAACCTTCTTTAGAAAATTTTTCTAAAAGTTCTTCTGATTTTCTTGTAACAAATATTTGTGATGATTTATATAATTTACTGTTAACAAGACCTTTCGCAATTGCAGATCCAATATTTCCACAGCCAAGAATTGCAATTTTTTTTCTATTCATAATTTCTCCTATTTAATTTCAAAAGAAGCAGATACAACTGCAGTTATTTCTTTTTCAATTGATGTAACATCATTCATTCCATAATCTGAAATAACATTAGAATTCCTTGGTGTTATTTGTAACACTCCCATTTTAGCACTTCTCAATGGACCCAAATTTCTTCCAGTTGATTCAGCAATTTTTTCAGCACGTTCCATTGCATTTTTAGCAGCTTCGGCTTGAATGGAAATTTTTACATCGTCAAGTTTTGTGTAAAGATATTCTGGCATATCTGTATTTATATCAAGTCCTTTTTCAACTAAAGATGAAAGTGAAACGGATAATTCTTTTATCTTTGAAACATCATTTGACCGAACTTCAAATCTTTGACTATAAATGTAATACAAAACTTTTGATGTTTGAATGCCTGTTGAACTAATTTCATAAATAGGATAACCATTAATTGCAAATACTTCTATTTGTTCTTTTGTAAAACCTTTTTCAATTAAAAATTTTATCACTGTTGGCATTTGTTGTTGTACGATCTGATATGCTGTTTTTCTTTCAGAACTTGTTGCTTGCAATGTTCCTCGTTGAATTCCTAAATCTGATTGAATAATTTTTTTTGCAGAACCAGTTACAGTTATAGTTTGATCTGCATTTTTTGTTGATTTCCATGTTAAAGAAAAAATTAAAACTGCAATTATTAACGAAACACCTAAAATTGATGCAGTTATGTAGTATGAATTTTTATTTTCCATTTTAATCATTCCTTAAATATTTGACTTTATAAAAACTTCGAAATTATTTCATCGCAAAGACTATAACCTTTTGGTGATAATATAAATTTTTCATTTAGTTTTGTTATTAAATTTTGTGAAACAAGGTTTTCAATTATGTTTTTATTTTGATTTAGCCAATTACTACCAAACATTTTTTCAAGTTCAATTACATTCAAACCTGATGAGCGAAAAGCAAGCATTATGTATTCGTTAAGCATTTCTTCTTTGCTTAAAGTTTCTTCTCCAATTATTGCATTATATTTTTTGATTACACTTTCAATATAAAACTTTGTGCTTGAATAATTCCACCAACGTTTACCATTTACAAATGAATGTGCGGAAGTTCCAAACCCAAAATAATCTTTATAATGCCAATATGAGTTGTTGTGAATACATTCGTAATTTTCTGTAGCAAAATTTGATACTTCATATTGATGGAAATTATTTCGTGTTAAAAAATCTATTGTGGTTTCATATAAATCTGCATCATGCTCTTCATTCTGAATTTTAACTTTACTTTCCAAAACCAATTTATTTAATATTGTCCCTCGCTCCAAAATTAAACTATATGTTGAAATATGTTTAATTGGTAGAGATGTTGCAATTTCCAAATTTCTTATCCATTTTTTTTTTGTTTGATTTGGTAGGTTAAAAATTAAATCAAGACTGATATTTTCAAAACCAATATCAGCAGCATCTTTTATGGTTTGAATTGCAGTTTCTGAATTGTGTATTCTAGTCAAAAATTTTAAATCAACATTATCAAACGATTGAATACCAACGCTTAATCTGTTTATTCCTATTGATAAAAATTTCTCAAGTTTTGATTTTTCTACAGTACCTGGATTTGTTTCAAGTGTAATTTCTGCATCAGATAAAACATTAAAATTGTTTTTTACTGAAATTAATATTTCATTAATGTATTCAACATCCATTAACGAAGGAGTTCCACCACCAAAAAAAATTGAAATGATTTTTCTTTCATCTTTGTAAAGCTTAGAAAAGTATTCTATCTCTTTCTTTATAGCATCCAAATAATTGAATGTGTTTTCATAATTTATAATAGAATAGAAATCACAATAAATACATTTGTGATCACAAAAAGGAATGTGAATGTAAATTGAAGTTTCTTTCATTTGTATTCTGGATATAAAAATGTCAGCCATTTAATTAAGTACGCTGGCTGACATTTTAATTTTATATTTATAAACCTAAAGAAAGACCTACACTTGCGGTTTTAGTTTTTGACATTTTATAATCTGCATTAATATTAACAGCGGCAAGATGAACTTTAAAGCCTATCAAAACACCAGTTTTATTTTCACCTTCTAATTCAAAGTTAATTTTTGCTGGTGGAACAGGAACACCATTAATAACTTGGTTAGATTGATAATCATAAGTAATTGTAGTTTTACTTTGTTCGCTTATAATTCCAGCATAAGGTGTGAAAGAAACTATTATACCAAAAGTTTTACTAACATAAAGACCAAATTGAGATGCTGAACTTTCCATAATACTACCAACTTTCATATTCTGAGTAAAGTAACCAACTCCAAAATCAACAGGTAAAGGATTTGGAAACCATGCACCTATATTATGCACTGCGCCAATGCCAAAGAATGAAAATTTTCCTAAATCTTGTAATTCAACATCAGGTAAATATCTAAATGAAACATTAGTACCCATAAATGTTCCAACAGTTAATTGTGGAGCTACAGTTGGAAATATTGGAATCTCGTCAAGCAAACCAGTTATTTCCTTTATTGAAAAACTTGTTGTAGCTAAATTTATCCCCTGAATATTTTTGCCAGGGAAAACAATTTTTAAATATTCATTTTTACTACCAGCGACAGTTGGACCAGAAAAATTTACACTTTGTTCGGTACTGGTTAAACTATTTTTTATTGAATTATAAAGTGGATTTGTAACAGCCACTCCTGAGTTTAATAAAATTTGATCAGCTTGTGAAGAAGTGAAATAAAAATTTCCGGTTGTTGAGAATGTTTTATTTTCATCTGAAAAAAGTGAACCCATTGCAACAACTTTTATATCAATATGAAAACCGAGTTTAGTTGGTACTGGTAAAGCAGAGACCCAGCCTGAATTTAGGTTAGAACCAAATGCGGTAATAACAGGTGCTATGTATGCCTTTCCAGCTGTAGAAGATAATTTTGAAAGTGTTTCTTCTAAGTTCTGAGCGTTTGTTGATATAGAGAATAATGTAAATATTATTAATAAAAGTTTTGATTTCATGGATTCCCTTTCGTGTTAAATTTCTGTAATTAATTTAATTAACATTAG
>CAZVBT010000266.1:0-4324 GCA_964625385.1 uncultured Melioribacter sp.
GAATAGGATAAATCAAATTTTCTCATTCTCTAATAATTAAATTAAAAGTGTTGAGTTAAGAGTTTGAAAAAGGTTTGATATTATGATTGTTATTATGTATAAAGATATAATAAACATATTTGCAAGAGAATAAAAACCCCAGAGAAAACCATACTGAAATGAAACCAAAATTAATGTGATTAATTCAAGACTCATAAATCAAAACTCATAACTAAAGAAGTGTGATTATGTTTATATCGCCACACTTAGACATGTTGTTGTGCGTAAATAATGTTGACACAATTTCATTAAAATAGTATTACACAAATATTAATTAATTTAACATGTAAATTGGTTAGGATATTAGCCTACATTACTTCCATATAGGATGATATGATATACTTCTTGTTATTATTATAAAATTGTAATATAAATATCTTTAACATAGTTTGAGAGGAAAATATGAATAAAAAACAAAAATTTTATAAAGTTTTACAAGATGTGTTTATTGGAGCAAAAATAGAGGGCACAGGCGGCTTTGTAAATTTAATGAAAATAAAGTCTAATTATTATAAAAAGATAGATGAATATTTAACTCAAGATATAGAAGAAGCATTAAAAAAATATCCTTCATTTCGAGAAGAGCTTTTTGATAAATTGTATAATTTTTTTAATCGTTATTTTACAGAATCTGGAAGTATTTATTTCAATTCAACTCCATTTCACAATAATGTATACGAAAAAGTCTATACTAATGATAAAGATGTAATATTATTCTGGAAAACACAGATGCTTTATTATGTAAAGACAGATAGGATTTTTAAAAGTCTTGAGATAGGAGTAGATAATCATAAATTCTTTTTTGATGTTTCTAATCTTGAATACAAAAAAGCAAATGAAAAACGAAGCTTGATCTATGAACTCAAAGAGATAAAAGAAGATAAAACCATCCATATAAATGTCAATTATTCAGAAAAAGGCAGAATAACAAAGACAGAAGATATAATAAAAGAATTGAATAAAAAACAAATCAACATAACCGAAGAAGAGTTAGAAAAAGCATTGAGAGTGTTTGAAAAACAAAGTGAAGTTGATTTCTTTATCAACAAAAACGCGAAAGCATTTTTGCAGGAACAATTTAAACTCTGGAGTTATCAATACTTCTGGGATGGAGCCAAAGAATGGACAGCTGATAGAGTAAACGAATTGCAAATTCTAAAAGATATTGCTTTTAAAATTATTGATTTTGTTTCTCAATTTGAAGATGAACTTGTAAAAATTTGGAATAAGCCAAAGTTTGTAAAGAATAGTCATTATGTAATTACATTGGATAGGATAAAAGAAATTGAACTTATAGAAAAAATCCAAAATCATACAAACATACATAAACAGATAAAAGAATGGCAAGATTTTGGGATTGTGGAGGATGATTTTAAAATAGAAGATATTTTTGAGACAGATTTAACTGGTAAACACCTGGCTATAAAATACGAACACTTGCCAATTGATACAAAATATTTCAAAGATTTAGAGCTTGAAATTCTGGCTCTATTTGAAGATTTAGACAATTCTTTAGACGGCTGGCTAATAAAAAGCGAAAATTACCAGGCATTAAACACAATCCTGCAGAAATTCAAAGAAAAAGTACAGACGATTTATATTGATCCGCCGTTTAATCTGGATTCCTCAGATCAGTTTTTATATCGCACAAACTATAAAGACGCTAACTGGGCAACACTACTTGAAAACAGAATAAGAATAGCAAGAGATTGGCTGAATGAGAAAGGAAGCATTTTTGTAAGGTGCGATTACAATGGGAATTGGATTGTAAGATGTTTGATGGATGATGTGTTTGGAAAAGAAAATTTTAGGAATGAGATTATAGCCTCTCGTGGGGCACCTAAAGCAGGGCTCTTTACGCAATTTGAAGGAATAAAAAGTTTAGCAGTTTCCTACGATAATTTTTATTGGTATAGTAAAAATGAAAATCTAAGGTATAATCCTTTTACCAAAGAAGCTACGTTAGAACAGAAAACAAAAGGTAAATGGACTGCTTTTGATAAAGGCGAGGCTTATGATAGACCTACAATGAGATATGAAATATTGGGAGTAAATATTGATAAAGGACAATGGAAATGGAGCAAAGAAAGAGCTTACAAAGCCGTAAGTAATTATCAAGAATATTTAGAAAAATATGTAAATAAAATGACATTAGAAGAGTACTGGGACAAAACAGGAAGGCAATTAGAATTTATCAGAAAAAATGAAAATGGCAAGATACAATATTGGGTAGAACCAAGAGATGTTATTTATATTGACAACAATTGGCTGGACATAACAGGTTATTCGTCAACAACAGGCTTCCAAACAGAAAACTCTGAGTATCCTCTCAAAAGAATTATAGAAACACTCTCAGAGAGAAACCACATTATTCTTGACTTCTTCCTCGGCTCTGGCACTACCACAGCCGTAGCACATAAGCTTGGCAGAAAATGGATTGGTGTGGAAATGGGAGAGCATTTTTACACAGTAGTTTTGCCAAGGATGAAAAAGGTTTTGGCTTACGATAAATCAGGTATTTCAAAAGAAGTCAAAGAATATCAAGGCGGTGGCTTCTTCAAATACTACGAGCTTGAGCAATACGAGGAAGCATTGGCAAATACAGTTTATGAAAACCATGATATGTTTATAGTAGGCGACAAAAGTCCATATGAACAATATATTTTTATGAAAGATGAAAAGATGCTTAAGGCGCTTGAGATTGATTATGAAAACAACAGGGTAAAAGTAGATTTATCAAAACTTTATCCGAATATAGACATTGCCGAAACGCTATCGAATTTAACTGGTAAATGGATTAAAGAAATAAAAGAAAATGAGGTAGAATTTGAAGACGGAACAAAAATCGATACCAAAGATTTGGACTATAAACTTATCAAGCCATTGATTTGGTGGGAATAAAATGGGAAAAGAACTCGAAATAGCAAAACAAATAATTACTGAAGAAATTGAAAAACAAGGAATAGAAATTGTGAAAATTATTCTTTTTGGTAGTAGGGCAAGAGGCAATTTTTCTCATGATAGTGATTGGGATTTTTATGTTATTGTTAATCAAGAGACCGATTTTATCAAAAAAAGAAAACTGAATGCTCAGATAAGAAAAAGATTGGCCGAAGAAAAAATTCCAAATGATATAATCATTCAATCCCAATCAATTGTAGAAAAAAGAAAAAACGATGTTGGTTGTCTTACCTATTATGCTTTAAAAGAAGGAAAAGTTATATGAATGAAGAAACGGTAAAAAACTGGATTATAAAAGCAGAAAACGATTTAAAGATTGGAAAAGATGAGATGAAAACTAAAAATCCCGTAACAGATGGGATTTGTTTTCATATGCAACAATGTGTTGAAAAATATCTGAAAGCTTATCTTATTTATAATGGGAAAGAATTTAGAAAAACTCACGATATTGCAGAATTAATTGAATTGTGCTCTGAGCTGGATTCAGAATTTAAAGAATTACATAAAATAGGGGCTATTGAGCTTACAGATTATGCTGTTGAGGTAAGATATCCAGATGAGTTTTATTTTCCATCTATCGTCGAAGCAAAACAGGCTATTGAAACATGTGAAAAAGTCAAAGAATTTGTTTTATTAAAATTAAGAGAAAAAGGATTCAAACTATGAAACTCTACCTACAAAACATTGTTGAAACAATCCAATTTGAAAACTTGCCAATAGAATGGCAACAATTTAATTTTGTAACTTTTTCTAAAGATAAAAATCTATATGATTATCAGCAACATGCTTTGAAAAACTGTTTAAAAGTTCTTCATAAATATTTTGTAGATTATCAGTCCGATAAAACTCAATTTTTTAATTTTTACAAAGAAAATGGGTTTAACGAAAATCTTGATTACAAAATAAATGGCAACAAAAGTTTCAGAATATTTGAAGAGTTTGATAAGGACTATGTTATAGAAGAGAATAGGATTGATTTTTATCATTTTATTAATCGTATGAGTTTCTGGATGGCAACAGGTAGTGGCAAGACACTTGTTATTGTAAAATTACTCGAATTACTTGGCAATCTTATTGAAAATAATCAAATACCTGATAAAGATATCCTATTCCTTACCTATAGAGGAGATCTACTTGAACAATTTAAAAATCATATAGATGAATTTAATGATTCAAATGAAAACATTTCTATAAACCTATACGATTTGAAGGAATATGATAAAATAAAAAGAGGAAATAGACTAAAATTTAAAAATGAGATAGATGTATTTTATTATAGAAGTGATTTAATTTCTGATGAACATAAAGATAAAATTGTAGATTT
>CAZVBT010000267.1:0-2883 GCA_964625385.1 uncultured Melioribacter sp.
TTAATGGCAAAAAATATAAAACAAGGGCAGAGGCAATCTCTGATATTGTGAGTTATATAGAGATATTTTATAATAGGGAAAGAATACAGTCTAAACTTGGATATCTATCCCCAATAAAATATCTGATGAAATATTATGAAAGAATGAAGGCGGCTTAAGATGTTCGTGTCCACTATTGACAACAGGGGTCAGTTATTATGATAAAAAAAATTACGCAAATAAAAGATTTTGGTATTTTTAAGAATTTTGATTGGTCTAACAATATAAAGCCATTTAATAAATATAACTACTTTTTTGGCTGGAACTATTCTGGGAAATCAACATTATCGCGAATATTTAAGTGTATAGCAAATAAAGAAATTAATAATGATTTTAATAATGCAGAATTTGCTTTAGAATGTGAGGGTGAAATAAGCATAACAAATAAAAATTTAAACCAGTCAGATATTATTGTCAGAGTTTTTAATGAAGATTTTATAGAGGAAAATTTTGAATGGAATAACGAGAATAAAGAAATTGAACCCGTTTTAATACTTGGAGAAGAAAATATAGAACTAAATAAAAAACTTGAAGAATTAAAGTCAATAATTACAAAAAAAGAAAAAGAGAAAAATGAAAAAGAAAAAGAAAAAAACGGTAAAGAAAAGAATAAAGATGAAAAGCTAACCAACAAAGCCTCAGAAATACGAAATATATTAGGTATTACAAACCAAAAAGAATTTGATAAGAGTGTATTACAAAAGAGTATAATTAATGCAAAAGACTACAAAATACTTAATAATGAAGAATTAAAAAAACAAAAAAGTAAGTATAATAGCAAAAATCTTGAAAAGATAAATAAAATCAATTATGAATTTAAAGTAAATACTTACAAAGAAGAAATTGAAAAATTATTGAGTAAAAAGGTAAAACCAACAGAAATTATTAAGGATTTTATAAGTAATACAGAATTAAGTGAATGGGTTCACAAAGGGCTTGGTTTACATAGAGATAAGGATACTTGTCAATTTTGCGGCAATCCACTAACTCAAGAAAGACTTGAAAAGCTTAATCAACATTTTTCTAAAGAGTATAATAATTTTATTAAAGAATTAGATAAATTGAAAAGTGATATTTTAAATTACAAATCGAACTTACAAAATCTATCCTTTCCAGATAAGGCGAGGTTTTATGATGAATTTCAAAGTGATTATGAAAATAAAATCGAAAATATTAAAGAATCAATAAATAATTTAACTACTCAATTGCAGGATTTAGTTTCTGAGATAGAAAGAAAAAAAGAAAAAGTTTTTGATGAGATTCATTTAGAAAAAAATTTTGACGATAGTATTGAAGAGAAAGCAAAAAACCTTATAAATGAAATTAATGAAATAATCGAGAAACATAATGCTACATCAGATAACCTTGATGAAGAAAAGAAAAGAGTCAAAGAATCTATAATTAAATATTACGTCAAAGACTTTGTAGAGAATTCTGATTATACCAAAATTGTTGAGGAAATAGAAAAATTAACAGAAGAAATAAAAAAAATAAATGATGAAATAAAAGATGCTAATGAAAAAATAAAAGAAATAGAACAAAAAATTGAAGCATCTTCGATTGGTGCTGAAAAAATAAATACAATTTTTAAAGAATTTTTTGGCGATGATAAATTGAGAATAGAAAAAACTGAAAATGGTAAATACAAGCTATATCGAGACGAAACTATTGCTAAAAACCTAAGCACTGGAGAAAGAAATATAATTTCTTTAATTTACTTTTTTATAAAGCTCGAAGAAACAGGATTTGATAGAAGTAATGCTATAATTTTTATTGATGATCCAGTATCGAGTTTAGATTCTAATCATATGTATCAAGTATATTCCTTCATTTGCCAAAAGATAAAGGATTTACAACAAGTTTTTATCACCACTCACAATTTTGATTTTTTTAATCTTCTAAAAGATATGAACCGTTATGATCTTAAGAATAATGAAGGAAATTTTTATTTAGTCAAAAGAATAAAAAATGCAAATAACGATTATTGTACCATAGAAAATCTGCCTTCTGTACTTTTAAAATTTAAAAGCGAGTACAATTATTTGTTTAATATTCTTATGCAATACAATGATTCACAAGATAAATCAAGTTTTGAATTACTGTATATTCTACCAAATATTGCACGGCGTTTCTTAGAAGCATATTTATTTCAGAAATATCCTGATGGGAAAAAATTTAAAGATAAATGCAATAAATTTTTTGGAAATTCTGAATCAAGTGAAATAAAAACGACTTTGAAGTTATTAGATGAACACTCACACGAAGAAAACCCTGAGCACTCACAAAAATTTCCTGATATTAAAGAGTTAGAAACGAGTGTTAAATGTATTCTAGAATCTCTTGAACAAAAAGATAAAGATCATTTTGAGGCTCTCTGTGAGTCTTTAAAAGGGGGAAATTAACAACGCTATGAACAGAATTGAAAAACTTATATCCGAGCTTTGCCCTGACGGTGTAGAATTTAAGGATGTTGGAAAATTAATTGAAAATAAAACTATAATTACCGTGACTCCAGCCAAAAAATTGGATAAAAAATATTATCAGCCATCTGGAACTTTTCCCATCGTGGATCAAGGACAAAATTTCATAGTTGGTTACACTGACGATAACAATGCAGTGGTTGCAAATGGTTTATATGTAATTTTTGGGGATCATACAGAGGCAATAAAATATGTTGATTTTGCTTTTGCTCAGGGCGCTGATGGTATTAAGATTTTAAAGACAAATGTTGAGATAATTAACACGCGTTTTTTTTATTATTTATTGTGCAATTATTATAAAAAAAAGGGGGAATACACAAGGCACTTCAGTTTTTTGAAGAAAACAATAATCCCCCTCCCCCCG
>CAZVBT010000268.1:0-1943 GCA_964625385.1 uncultured Melioribacter sp.
CCACCAAAATCATAAATTTTATCAGTATTTCTTTTACCACCTGGATTTGTATTATACTTTGTACCAAATTCACTTATTGTTACATCATAATAAGTAGTATTACTTAAAACATGAGTAAACTTAATTCCAAACCCAGATAAATCTTTATAAGAAGGTGCCCAATAATCAGTAGCATAAACACGAGCATCGAGATAACTTGCACCGGAACGAGTATCTAACTGACTTGCAATTTCATCGGCTGTTCTGAAAATTCCAGGTCCGCCAGCTCTTGAACTTGTTGTTCCCTTTTGCTTTCCTATTAATCCATCAACGGATAATTTCATTCCACTTCCGATATTGGAAGTCAGTTTTAATGAATAATTGAAATCGCGATATGCATTTGTTGATAGTGGAATATAATAAGCTGATTGAGATGAACGATATGATGAAATAAAAGTTAAATCACCAAGTTCTTTACTTATAAAAGGAACTGGGCCACTAAAGCTTAAATCTGCATCATAATCTGGAATTGTAATATCTGTTTGTTTTCTGTGTTGCCATAAGAAAAGTCTTTTTGCTGCTTCGGGTGTTAAATCATTATTAGGATCGTTATCAGAAATTAATTGCTGAGAAACAATATTCCATCCACGGAAAGGTTGATATTGTCTTTTTGTATATTCATCCCAGTTTCCATTGTCTGTTCCAGTCCATGCAACAGCATCATCAATATAAGGACGAATCCAATAAGAATTAGGAGAATTTACAGCATCTCCAAAATGTTTACGAGCAGCACCTTTGTATCTACCTAAAAATGAAACTGAATATTTTTGTTTATCACCTTCTTTAGTAACAACATTAACTAAACCCGAACGAATGTTCCCATATTCAGCGTTGAAACCACCTGTTTGTACTTGAATTTCTTTTACAGATGTAAAGCTGATTCCAGTGTAAGGTGAATTATCTCTTTCGTCACGAAGTGTCATTCCATTAACTACAAATGCAGTTTGATCTATGCCGCCACCACGAATTATAGGACCTGAAGCTGTTGCCAAGATACCGGCTTGAAGATTAATAACACTTTGGACACTTGCAACTGGTAGATTTTGAATTTCTTCAACATTCAAGTTTACACGACTTGAAGAAACATCTTTTTGTACAATTGGTTGCTGAGCAACTACAATAACTTCACCAGCAAGTATTGCTTCTTCTGAAAGTTTAATGTCAAGGTTTGTAGTTTGGTCTATATTAACCCTTACATTTCTGATTGTTGCAGATGTGTAACCAACATACGAAGCTTTAACAGTGTAAGTCCCTGGTGGAACATTTAATATAACGTAATATCCATCAATATTTGTTGATGCTCCGATATTTGTTCCTTGAAGCATTACACTTACACCAATTAATGGTTCGTCTGTTTTTGAATCTACAACAGTACCAGAGATTTTTCCTGTAGTTTGTGCATAAATATTTGAAGCAAAATACAAGGTGAGAATTGAGAGAAGTAAAAGTTTCCTCATATTCGGAATCTCCTAATTTTCGGATTTAATTAATTAAATAATAAAAAACATTTATACATCTCTAACTACCCAAGCGGGTAGGATTGAAATTAAAAACCTTTTAAGTTTATTTTATATTAAATTACAATTTTACTTCATTATTACAAATTTCTTTGTAGAAACATAATTTCCTGCTTGCAATCTGTAAAAATAAACATTGCTTGATAGCTCAGAGTTCTGAGTTCTGAAATTATATTGATAAAATCCCGGTTTTTGTAATTCATTTATAATTACAACTATTTCTTTGCCAAGTAAATCATAAACCGATAGTTTCACATTGCATTCTATTGGTATTTGGTAACTTATTGTTGTTTCCGGATTAAATGGATTCGGATAATTTTGGTATAGAGCAAATTCAGTCGGTAATGAATTATTCTCAACAGCTGATTGTGTTAGTGTTTTGAATTT